>JBDHFX010000015.1:0-56609 GCA_039590215.1 Gemmatimonadota bacterium
TCCGACGCCTCGATAAGAGCGACCAAGCCGCGCGTCTCGATCATCCCCAGTGCTTCCACCATTCAGCTCCTACTCCGAATACGGAGTCGTTCGGGTGAGCGCGTGATGCGCCGGAGCGCGGCGCGCCTGAACGATCGTTAGCGACGACCGGACGGCTCGCGTTGAATCGCTTGCAGACAGGCGATCGCGGCGACGTTGACGATATCGTCGACCGAAGCGCCTCGTGACAGATCGTGCATCGGAGCCGCCAGTCCCTGGAGCAACGGTCCGAGCGCTATCATGCCCGCCAATCGCTGTGCCAGTTTATAACCGATGTTGCCGCTATTCAAGTCGGGAAAGACGTGAAGTTCCCCATCCACGATCAGTCCGGGTTCGCGCGCGCGGGCGATCGCGGCCGCCTCGACGACGGCATCGACCTTGGGATGGCTGGCGCTTCCTTTGGTTGAGAACGATAGCAGAGCTACCCGTGGCTCCCCACCGATCAGCGCGTGATGGGTGGCCGCCGAGGCGATCGCGATGTCGGCCAGCTGATTGGGCGTTGGTTCGGGCACGACGCCGCAGTCGCCGAAGGTGAACGCTCCGGCTTCGCCGATCAGAAGGAAAACCGACGAAATCGTCCGGATGCCGGTCGCCGGCCCGATCACGCGGATCGCCGCGCGTACCGTGTCAGCGGTGGTCGATAGGTTCCCTGATACGCACGCGTCAGCCTCGCCACGCTGGACGAGATAGGCGCCAAACGTGAGCGGGTTCTCGAGTGCGGTTCGTGCTTCATCGGCGCTCAACTCGCGACCGCGGCTCGCCTGCAGGGCTCGGAAGGCGTCGGCATAGGTATCGAGCCGGGGAGATTGCGCTGGGGCCACTGTGGTCGTGCCCTCCAGGCTGACGCCGGCTTTTTCGGCGGCCTCGCGGACAGCGTAGCCGCCACCGAGTAGTGTGACCTCGGCGATGTCTAGCTCGAGAATCCTCTGGGCAGCTTTTACCGCTCGCGGATCGGCGCCGTCGGCAAGCACGATTCGGTGATCGCCGGCTGCCGCCCGGCTTCTCAAGTCCGCGATTAGTTGAGCCGGGTTCACTGACCCCAACGGGCTAGGACTCGCTCCGCGATCTGACGCACCTGGGCCGCATCCGCTTCTGGCACCAGACCGCGGACGCGTTCGACGACGCGCTCCACATCGCCTGGATTACAGGTCGGAACGTGACGATCAGAAACTGGAGAGGTGGGTGATCGTTTGCTCGCTTGGTCGACCAGCTCGATGCCATGGCGGTCAGCCTCTTCCTTGGCTAAGGGCGTCACGATCGCGTGCTCGGGGACGAGCAGCTGAATCCCCCCATCGCGATGTATCGCGCGTACGTCGTCGGCTGAGACGACTGGCCGGCTTCCATGCCGCTGCACAATCACGACGCTTGCTTGACGACCGCCTCTTCGCGTCGTGCGGCGAGGCGTTCGGCGATCTCGGCGGCCACGCTGTAATAGGCTGCCGCCCCAGCCGAGTTGGCGTTGATCTCGAACAGCAGCCGCCCCTCGCGGGCGGCCTCGGCGAGCGCGATGTTGATCGGAATCGGTTCGCGGAACAGCATCTCGCCCCACTTCTCTTCCATCGCTGTCACGCATTCCCGACCCACGCGGGTCCGCCGATCGTAGAGCGTCGCCAGGTAGCCCAACAATTCCAGCCGCGGATTGAGACGCCTTCGAACCTTGTCTATGAGGTCGAGGGTGCGTGGGACAGCGTTCAGTGCGAACGGGTGGGTCTGGACGGGGATCACAGCGGTGTCGGCCAACCGGAGTGCGTTGACCGTGTACAGCGACAGCGCCGGCGGAACGTCGATGATCGCCATTCGGTACGGTAGCTCCGGCCCGGCCTCCCAGGCGTCCGCTAAGAGCTCCTCGCGACCGGAGACATTGGCTAGCTCGGATTCCATTTCGCCCAAGCTCTCGTGGGCCGGGACACAGAACAGCCGCTCGTAGCGGGTAGGCACTGTCGCGCGCGCCAATCCGCCGACCGGGTCGATCAACACATCGGTGACGGTGACGTCGAGGCTGTCCGGGTCGATCCCCAGATGACGGGTCGCTGACGCTTGGGGGTCGAGGTCGATCAGGACCGTCTCGATGCCTGTTTCAGCGAACGCGCCGGCAACGTGGACCGCCGAAGTGGTCTTCCCTACCCCGCCCTTTGCGTTGGCAAATACGAGCGCATACGGTCGTCGCATCATTAGCTAGCCGGGTAGTAGCGGCTCTCGACCTTTTCTATCGCGCCCCGATCGAGCAGCTGCTTGACGGGACCGATCAGTCGACGCCACTCGGTGCCAAGCGCGGTCCCGAGGTCGGGCAGCGATATCCCTTGCTCCCCTGCACGCCGGATAGCCGTCAGACACCGCGCTTCGAGGTCGGTGACCGACACCGGTTGGGTGGCGGGCTTTATCGCAGCCTCGGTTGACGGAGCTACGGTTGGTTTGGCGGGCGCGGCCGGCTCCGGACTCGGCTTGGAACGCTGTCCGATCGGGTAGGTCCCGATCGCGGGGCTTTCTGGCAAGACGTCGATCAGCTGCTCGGTGGCTTGATGCGGTCGAGGGATGACGTGCACGCTGACCAACTCGCCGACCTTTGCCGCGGCTACCGCACCCGCATCGGTGGCGGCCTTAACCGCGGCCACATCGCCTCGGACGAGAATCGTCACCAGGCCGGCCTGTGAATACTCGCGCTTGACGAATTCAACTGGTGCCGCCTTCGACATCGCGTCGGTGGCTTCCGTGGCACCGACAAAACCGCGGGTCTCGATCAGACCGAGGGCGTTACCGGCCATCGTCAGTACCGCACCGGGTCGGCGTACACTGACGTGACCGCTGCCTCGAACGCTTCACACGCCGCGCGGCAGTCGGCCTCGGTTCCGGTTACCAGTGCGCCACCCATGTTCGTGGGTGTCGGCGGCTCGATCCACTCCCCCACCCTCACGTCGGCTGTCTTGAGAGCCTGATCGAGTCCATAAACGGCCTCTAGCGGGGTCGCCTTGAGGTAGCCAAGCGCGTCCCCGCGTGCGATACCGGCCCTCTCGGACAGATAGCTACCGGTTTGAGCGACCAAGTGAGCCAAGTACGGCCAGCGCCCCTCATCGTCGGCCGACCGGTAGCTGACACGTGACTCGAGGTGAGCGATCATAGCATCCATCCCCGCTTCGACTTCCCCGATCCGATCTCCGGCCAGTAATACGAGAGTCTCGGCGGTCGGTGCTTCCAGAGTTGAGCGTGGGCCGCTGCGATAAAACGTGCGCGCGAAGACGACATCGACCTCGGCCTTTTTGGTGGCCTCGTCGGCCGCAACGTATGTGGGGTCGTCCTGGTCGACGGTAAGAAACCCGATCGCGGCTTGTGACGGCCGCAAACCCAGCGCGTCGACCAGCGAGGGTGCGACGTTTGGGATTGTCCGGACCGCTAGAACACGCGGCGCTAGGGTCGTGGTCACCATGGAGATGGATCCGGGTTCGGGGATTGTCTGGGTGAAGCCCAGGGGAGTCTAGGAGCGCGGTCTAGGCGGGTCAAGCGGGCCGAGGGCTCAAAAGCGCATCTCGGCGCGGGTCCATTGAACGACTCCGCTGCCCCCGCGTTGGGCGGGCACGTAGAGCATTTGCTTGGCGGCCGCCAGCGCTGCCGTGTCGAGCGCCGCGAAACGACTCCCCTTCTCGATCCTGACCTCTCCAACCGAACCGTCGGCGAGCACCTCGACCAGGAGGTGGACCGACTGGCCGCGGACCCGCTTCTTGTCGAGACCACCGGGGATCCTTGGAACGACGAGGTGGAGGGGCCGCGGCGGACTGACGACCCCGCCGCCCCGGCCGGCAGCCGGGTCCGTTGTGCCTTCGCCATCCGGCTCGCCGTCATCGCGACCTTCACCGTCGCTCGGGGCAGCGTCCGGCTCGGACACCGTCTCCTCGATCGGAGCCTCGGCGATCTCGATTTCGACCACCTCTTCAACCGGCTCGGGCTCGGGCTTTGTCTCCGCGACTTCCTCGGATGGTGGTTGAAGCGCAACCACCTCCAGCTCGCTGCCAGGTCCACCCGGGATCACGAATACGTACGGCGACGGGATCAACGCCTCGTGAATTCGATCGGCGATCACCCTCGGTAGCGCGAGCAGGATGAACGCGTGGATTCCGATCGCTACCAGCAGGCTCCAGCGCCGGATGCGATCGTATGAGTCACGCCATACCGTGTTCTTGTTCGAGAGGACTCGCATGGATGAAAAACTCCTGGCACACGCGCTGGGTTAGACGACCAGGCTCACCAGTTTGTTCGGCACCACGATCACCTTGCGAACCTGCTGACCATCGAGCAGCGCCGGGATTCGGCCATGGGCCAGCGCCCGGGTCTCGACCTCCTCGTCGGACAGGTCGCGCGGTACGCGCATCTCGTCGCGCACTTTCCCATTGACTTGTATCACGACTGTCACTTCCTCGGTGCGTAGGATCTCGGAGTCATACTCGGGCCATCCGGCGTCGACGACCGGCGGTTGGTGACCGGTCATGACCCAAAGCTCCTCGCTCAGGTGGGGTGCGATGGGCGCCAGGAGTCGGATCATCGTTTCGATCGCGGTTCTCAGCAGCGACGCGTCGTTAGGTCCGCGGGTTTCTTCAACCGGCGCGTACTGGTAGCACTCGTTGACGAGCTCCATGATGCGTGCGATAGCGGTGTTAAACTGCCAACTGGCGAGATCTTCGGTCGCCCCTTTGACGGATCTGTGCAGGACGAGTTGCAGCGATCGCGCTGCTTCCGAGTCAGCGACCCCCCCATCGCGCTCAGCGCTCTCATCCCAAAGGTCCCGATGACGATCGACCAATCGCCACACCCGCTGCAGCCAAGCGGCGATCGCCTTGATCCCCTCGTCCTTCCAATCGCCGCCCTCGGTAAACGCGAAACCGAACATCAGGTAGGCGCGGAAAGCATCGGCGCCATAGTCATTGATGTAGTTGTCTGGGCTGATCACGTTGTCCCGGGACTTTGACATCTTGGTCCCGCGATTGGTGATCGTCCCCTGGTGGACGAGCCGCTGGAACGGCTCGCTTATGTCGAGGTGCCCGAGGTCACGCATCGCCTTGACCATGAACCGCGCGTACAACAGGTGCAGAACGGCGTGCTCGATTCCACCCGAGTATTGGTAGATCGGGCACCACCGGTCGATCAAGTCTCGGTTCCACGGCCGTTCGTCGTCATTGGGTGACAGATAGCGCAGGAAATACCACGCCGAGTCGACGAACGTGTCCATCGTGTCCGGGTCGCGCCGCGCCTCCGAGCCACAGCGCGGGCAGGCCACGTTCATGAACGCCTTCGAACGCTCGAGCGGGCTCTTGCCTGCACCAAGCGAAAAATCAACGTCGTACGGCAGCTCGACCGGCAGGTCCTCGACCCCCACCGGTACCTCCCCGCAGTCGGAGCAATGTACGATCGGGATCGGGGCTCCCCAGTAGCGTTGCCTGGATATGAGCCAGTCACGGAGACGGTAGTGGACGGTCGCTTTTCCCTGGCCCTTGGCCACGAGGTCGGCCGTAACTTGGTCGAGCATTTCTTCTGATCGCATGCCGGTGTAGGGACCCGATGCGACGACCGTGCCGTGGCCGGTGTAAGCCTTGTCGCGACCGATATCGGTCGAGCCGGGTTCAATCACCCACGCGATCGGGAGGTTGAGCGCCCGGACGAAGTCGAAATCGCGCTCGTCGTGGGCGGGCACACCTTGAATCGCCCCGGTGCCGTAGCTCGCGAGCACGAAATCCGCGACCCAGATCGGCACCTGTTCCCCAGTCAATGGATGGAGCGCGTAGGAGCCGGTGAACTCGCCGGTCTTCTCGGCCTCGGTCGACGTGCGCTCGATCTCCGAGAGCCGATGGGCACGCTCGCGGTACGCGTCGACCTGGTCCCGGTGCGCATCGGTCACGATGTCATCCAGCGCGCTGTGCTCCGGCGCCAGCGCCAGGAAGGTGACGCCGTAGAGCGTGTCCGGACGAGTCGTAAACGTCTTGATAGACGCCTCTCTGTCGTCGACCTGCCAGTCGATCTCGACCCCGGTTGAGCGACCGATCCAGTTTCGCTGCAACGTCCTCGTTCGCATCGGCCAATCGACGTGGTTGAGCCCATCCAGCAGCTCATCCGCGTAGTCGGTGATCTTGAAGAACCACTGGGTGAGATCTCGCTTCTCCACCAGCGCGCCACAGCGCTCGCAGACGTTGCCTTCGAGGACTTGCTCGTTGGCGAGCACCGTTTGGTCGGTCGGGCACCACCAGACGGGTGCCGCCTGCCGATAGGCCAGTCCGGCCTTGTAGAGCTCGAGAAAGAGCCACTGAGTCCACTTGTAGTATCCGGGTTGGCTGGTGTTGAGCGTGCGCTCCCAATCCCACATCGCGCCCATCGTCTTGAGCTGCTCGATCATGTTGGCGACGTTGCGATCGGTGGAATCCTTGGGGTGGATTCCGGTCCGCACGGCGTAGTTCTCGGCCGGTAGGCCGAACGCATCAAAGCCGAACGGCTCAAAGACCGAACGGCCACACATGCGTTGAAACCGGGCCCACGTGTCGGCCGGGCCATAGTGGTACCAGTGGCCGACATGGAGTCGATCGCCGGAGGGGTAGGCGAACATGACGAGCGCGTAGCAGGGATCCGGCGCGGCCTCGAGGTCGGCCCGGAACAGATCCCTGTCTTCCCACTCCGCGCGCCACTTCGGCTCGATCGCTTGGGGGTCGTAACGATGCTCTGTCATGCTTCGCTTTTGTAGGGGTAAAAACGGAGAGCGGCGGGAACCCGCTCCCGCCGCTGGTCATCACGCATCAGACATCTGCAAAGTAGTTATGCCATCCCGCTCGATCAACCGGGCGACCGGGGTTTTTGGTGGCGTTCTAGATTTCTTCGAGAACGCCCGAGTAGACAACGCGCGCGTGACCAGTGAGATGCGGGCCGAGCGCAGCAGGGTCGCTCTCCCCGGTTGGCGGTGTGAAATCGACCTCGAGCGGAAAGCCACCGCTGGTCTCGACCCGGATCGGGGGTTCTGCGGACTCCCATGACCACGCCAGGACGGCGGCCGCCACGGCGCCGGTTCCACACGACAACGTTTCGGCCTCAACGCCGCGCTCGTAGGTGCGCATCTGGATCCGGTGCCGATCTCGGATTGTCACGAAATCGACGTTCGTGCCCGCGGGCTGCCATCGCGAGTCGAGCCTCAACCGCCTCCCTTCCCCGCTGATGTCGTGGGTCGCCAGCTCGTCGACCGTGGCCACGACGTGCGGTGTCGACGTGTCGACGAATCCGACATGCTGGTACGTGGATCCTTCCAGGTCTGGATAACTGTCGACAAGCCCAGCGTACCGCTTCCGGTGGCCACGCGAACCAGTGGTTGGGTCGCGACATCGATCATCCGCGCGTAGCGGGCGATGCACATCGCACCGTTGCCACACATCGGGGCCTCGCTACCGTCCGCGTTGTAGTACACCATCCTCACATCTGCGTTGGGGTCGTCCTCCAGCAGCAAGACCGCATCAGCGCCAACGCCCAGGGCACGTCGACATAATCGGACTACCGGCTCGCCGCCACCGGGAAACCAGTGCGAGCGGTTGTCGAGCACTACGAAATCGTTTCCGCCGCCCGACATCTTCAGGAACGGATGTGACCTCACGACCGATCGAGCCAAGGCGCGATGCGCCAGCATCGCATGCGCCACACCATCCAAATCGCCTCCCAGACGATCGCTCGATTCATCTTACTGCTGCCGACGTTGCGATCGACAAAGACGATGGGGATCTCGACCAGCCGAAAGCCCGCACGATCCGCGCGAAACACGGTTTCGATTTGGAACGCATAGCCGGTGGAGTGGATGTGATCGAGGTCGATCGTTTCGAGAACTTTACGCCGATAGCATTTGAACCCACTGGTTAAATCGTTGAGCGGCAACCCGGTCACTGTTCGTGCGTAGGCATTGGCCAGCCATGACAGCAGCAGCCTCCCCATGGGCCAGTTGACGACCGTTACACCACGGGTATAGCGCGAACCGATGACCAGATCGAAGTCCCCGGCCAGCTCCAGAAACTCCGGCAGGTGACGGGGATCGTGTGAGAAGTCGGCGTCCATCTCGAACACCAACTGGTAGTTACGCTCGAGCGCGAAGCGGAACCCGTCGATGTAGGCCGTTCCGAGGCCGAGCTTACCCGTACGGTGGATGACGTGAACCCGCTCGTCGTTATTCGCCAGCGCGTCAGCAACCTCACCGGTGCCGTCCGGCGAAGCATCGTCGATGACGAGCACCTCCAGACGCTCGCTCTGCGCCAGGACCTCGTGTACGAGCGATTGCAGATTCTTCCGCTCGTCGTAGGTGGGGACGATGACGAGAACGTCACGCATCGCGATTAGGGATGACGGATCCGAATCTCAGCGGTACCTCGCTTGTCGGTTGCAGCTCGGGGGCGTCGGGTTTGTCGCGCATCGTGTCGGCGTGCCGAGCGTACCAGGAGGCGCCCGGGATCGCCGTTAGCCCGTGCGCAACGATGCTCATTAGTACGGTCAAGACGACGATCGAGAAAATGAGATCGGTTGACATTATAGCTGAGCGCTCGACGATCAACAGGCCAAACAGGATTGACGCCAGTCCGCGCGGACCAAACCAGCCGACAAACGCGACCGTGGGCCAACTGAGGTTCAACCCGAGCAAACTAAGCCAAACCGGGACGATCCGGATCACGCTCAAGCTCAACAGGCCGTACAGCAGGACGCTGCCGCTAAACAAGCCAGACATCTCTGGGAGCAGGACGGCTCCAAACACGAGAAAGACGAGCAATGTGAGTAGTTGGCCTTCGGCTTCCGCGAAGGCGTACAGCCCCTGACAATGATCACGCACCGCGGCACCCAACGCGAGACCCGCCGCGAAAGCGGCTATAAACCCGTTGCCACCGAGGGCCTCAGAGATACCGAAAGCCAACAGCGCGAGGCCGATTAGCGAGAGGTCGCGAAACACGTCGTTCATCCAGCCCGTGGAAACGGCGCGATCGACGAGCCAGCCGCCGACCAGACCAACCGCCACTCCGACCGCAGGGCCGACGGTGACCTGGAGCACCACGAACCGAATCCACCCCACGGTCCCATCCGCGGTCCCGGAGGCACCGGCCAGCGCCAAGCAGATCAGCAACACAGGGAGCACGAGCCCATCGTTGAGCCCGCTCTCCACGTTCAGTGCTTGGCGTATCCGCACCGGCACGCGGAGGTTGGATACAACCGCGTGACCCAACGCGGCGTCAGTTGGCGCCAGCATCACGCCCAACACCGCAGCTTCCCAGATCGAGAATGAGGGAAAGAGAGTGGTCGCCACCAATGCACCTAGGACGATTGTCAAGGGTAACCCGATGCCGAGAAGGCGCACCGGCACGTTGTGATCACGGATCAGAGTTCGGATGTCGATTCTCGCCGCGTCGGTGAACAGGACCAGCATCAACGTCACCTCGGCCAATGTGTGGATGGCGGCGTGACCGATCTCCGGTGTCGCGAGAGCAAGGCCGAGTGGACCGACGAGCAGTCCAGCAAAGGTAAACATCATCGGTGGGGTGATGGCGGTTCGCTCGATCCGGTTGGATACCAAGCCGTATCCCACCACGCAGACCCCGATCACGATGAGGGCGAGCGTGCCGCTCACTTTTTCTGATCGCCGCCGGCCGCCGCCGACAGGTCGCGGTATCCAAAGACAGCGGCCAACGCGCCCGCGACGGCCACTTCGACGGCGGTCAACCAGAGGCGTGATAGGATCGCGGCAGCTGCAGCGGCTGACGGCGGCAGAAACCGCGCCAGTAGAAGTGCGTACACGCCCTCTCTCACACCGATACCACCCGGCGCGAAGACCGCCAGCCAACCGACCGCGTATCCGGCCGCGCTGACGCCGATGAGCGGCCAGAGATCGGCCGCAGCGACCACCGTCAAACCGGACAAGAAGAGGTAGAACCCTGTGCCGAAAAAGAACCACGCGACGATGTAGCCGACCACCAGCAATCCGCGCTGACGCATGCCGATTGATACGGTCTCGGAGACATCGTTGGGTTGCCAGCGCGTCAGTACGGCTCGGACACCATTGAACAACGGCGTGAAGACGAGCGCCCCTAGGCCAACGAGCACCACGAACGGCAGCCACGTCGGCCCCGGGATCGAGCTGCCGCCCAACGTGGCGACGGTCACAATCACCGCACTGCCGATCACGAACGCTTGCGCCAGCACGCTGGCTGCAACGGTGGTTGACGAGGAGACACCTTTGGCGCGAGCGAGATAGGCCGTCCCGGCGAGCTGAAACACCTTGCCGGGTACGTATCGCGCCAGGTTGCCGAAGTACCAGATCCTATGCGCGTCAACCAAAGCCAACCGGCCGCCCAATGCGTAGAGGAGTTTTCGCCACAGAACCACGAACAGGCTGTACGCAGTGATGACACAGAGCGAACCCAGTGCCAATCGGGGCCAGCGAAACGACCATGAATACGCTTCGACCTGGTTCCAATTGCGAGCCACGTACCATCCCAGAGCGACGAGCACGATCGCCGCTCCGACCCGCTCGAGCCACGCCAACCGTCTGTGGTCGCGCGCTGGGCCGTCGGCCGGGCTCAGCTTGCTGGATCCCTCTTGCGCCACGTAGCGACCAACAATCCGAGCCAGAGCGCCAAACCGCCGAGGCTACCCCATCGCCCGTAAGTCACGAACGGATCTTCGAACTCCATCTCGATCCGATGCCGACCGGCGGGAACCGCGATAGCTCGGAGACCGACGTTGACTTGCGAGACCGATGTCGCCTCGCCATCAATCGTGGCTCGCCAGTACGGGTGGTAGATCTCACTCGTGACGAGCAATCCGTCGGCTGCGATGTGTGCGTCGAGGATTAGACGATCGGTGTCGCGTGTGACCCATTCAACGGTGCTCGATCCGGGTTCCGCGCTGCCCAAAGCGGGACGCTCCGCTTTGCTCGTCAGGATCGCGGTCTGAAAGGGATCGAAATCGGGGTCGAGTAGCCGGGCGCGTGCGTCGGGTGCATCGTCGATGGGTACGGCGTCATGAACGACCCAAGCCCGCGGCGTCACGGCTTGCCGCGCGTAGACGTGACGCCCCCCGTCCTGGTGAACGAGATCGAAGCCGGTCGCCTGCACCGCAGGCCCCGAGATCACGTACCGTACGTTCAGCAACGACCACACTTGGGGCTCAGTCAATCCTTGTAGATCTTCACCGACCAGATCGTCCCACCAAGCCAATCGAAAGTTTTGTGAGCCGGTGACCGACTCGATCCCAAATAGCATGAGGTCGTTGGGGCCGTAGGCGGTTGGCAGCGGCCAGACGCGAAAGGGTGCGGGCTGTTGGCGCAAAAAGTCGACCGACGGATCGGCACTGGTGATGCGCTCGATTGGTAACGTGTCGTAGAAATCTCGGTCCACACGCCAGAGATCGACCAGCGCGATGGCGGCCAGGATCGCACAAGCGATCAACGGCGCGAGTTGCCGACGAGCGGCAAGCCAGCAGATCGCCACGCCAGCACCCCAGAACAGGGCAAATAAACCCAACCCCGTGACGAACGCGGGCATCGCCTGCAGGATGTCGGGGGTGCGACGGACGCTGAATTGCGTGTCGTAGAGCAGGCTCGTCCATATGTTGGCAAATCCGTCGGGTGCGGTGGCTGCCCAGGCCCATAGAGCGAACCAGACGACGCCCAGGCCGCCGGTGACCTTCCACGCTAGATGTCGGCGATTGGCCAACGCTTCCCATCGGTCGTAAAGACACTGGGCGCCGAACCCTGCCAAGACACAGGTCGAGAGCGCGACGACCGAGTACATCATCGCCGGTGCACGAAACGACTTCATGATCGGGAACGTCCAGTAGAACAGGCGGTGGACTGGCGTCGCCGCGCCCCAGGCGAAGAGAAGGCCACCGATGGCGAGCGCGGCGAAGAACCATACGCGAGCCGATCGTCGAACAACCAGCGCCAGCAGCGCCAGCAGAACCGGCACCGCGCCCAAGTACTCGGTGTGCAGCTTGAACGGGTTGGTGCCCCAATACTCGCGCAAGTATCCCTGAAACCCGGGCCATATTGTGGCTAGCGTCTCTTGTACCGGCATCGACCACGAAGATGCGTATTCGTACCCACGATCGGCGCGATGCGAAAACTGTAGCATGTTGGCAGTCGGCCAGATCTCAATCAGCGCCAACAGGCCAGCCAACGCGTATGCGCCGACAAACGACGCGCCGAGCAGCGCAACAGTTCGGGTGGCGTGCGTTCCTCGGTACAGCTGGACCAAGCGAAATGCGACGTACGCCGCGACGCCCATCGCCGCGAAGTACATCATTTGGACATGCGGTGTAAACGCTTGGAGCGCCACGACCGCCGTGAGCCACAGAAACCAGTGCGGGCGACGGCGTTCGATCGCGCGCTCGGCCAGCAGGAACAGTGCCGGGGCCCAGCTCATGGCAAACATCCGGCCGTCCTGACCGGCGTACAGATGGCTCATCAGGTAGCCGGTGAAACCATATGCGACGCCGGCCACGAGCGCCGCCCCGGGAGCGAGCTTGAGCTCGCGGGCCAAGCCGTACATAAGTGCGCCAGCGAGGATCACATGCAACACGATGCCCCAGCCGATCGCGCGGTGGAGTGGCATCGCGAAATAGAGGAGCGACGTTGGATAGTAGATCGGGTAAGGCAGGGTCGACAGGTAAGGCAGCCCACCGAACACGAACGGGTTCCACTGTGGCAGACCATGACCGGACTGAACTTGTTCGACGGCGAAGGATCGGCTCTGATACGCTTGCGACAACATGTCCGTGCCGAACATGACGGTGTTGCGCTCGGTGATAAAAGACCCAAAGAACGTCAGAGTGGCGATCGTCAAACCGATCAAAAACAGCCACCAAGTCCGACGCGACGGAGTTGTTCGAGTTGGAGGCGAGGGCGGTCGGGTTTTGTTCTTTCCCTTTTTCTTCCCCTTTCTCTTCCCCTTTCTGGTCGCTGTCATTGGGTGCTTCCGTGACGTATGAGGAAAAACCACTGCGGCGAGAGGAGTTCGAGGGCCCGTCGCCGAGGTCCCGCTGGAAACCAACGGGCGACCCTCCCCACTAGCCGACCGATCCGGCTCGTATAGCGATCGAGTTCGGTCACGAGCACTCGATCGGTTAAATCGTCGAGTACCAGGCCGTGGCGGCCCGCGGCGGCGGCCAGACGACGATGCGTGGTGAACTTGATGTCGGCGTAGCCCTTCCCGCGCCCGCTCAACCGAAGGATCCGCGTCGCGACTGACTCGGGCCACCACGCCAAAGTGGGGATACGGTAATGGGGTTCAATGACTGCAAATCGGTTACCGGCTGTCATGTACACGCGACCATTGGTGGTTAGCACTCGGGCAAGTTCTGTAAAGAAAGCATCCAAGTTCCGAACGTGCTCGTAGACGTGGTTCGCGATTCCGAAGTCGACACTCTGGTCGCGCAGCGGTAGCCGCTCCAGATCAGCGACCGCCATCCGCTCAGGATCCTCCACGAACGCAAGATCGATCTCAAACCCGATGATGGGACGACCAGCCCGCTTCTCCAATCGTTTTCGGATTAGCCCGGTACCGGCACCGAGATCGACAACCATCGGCGCTGTCTCGAGCCACGACTGACAGACAGCATGGATAAGGTCCGCTTTCTGGCGACGCGATGCTCGGTATTTGGGGTTCGCCAGCCACCGGGTGTAATAGTCGCTCGTCAATCTTGGATCGTTACCGTTCCACCGGGCCGCGCGTACACTTGATCGAGGCGTGTCAAGATCGTGTCCCAGCCAAAGGCTCCGTGCACGTGTTTACGACCGGCAGCGCCAAGTCGATTTGCCAGCTCCGAGTCGTCCAGCACACGCCGAATGCCTTCAGCGATCGCCGGTACCGTGTCCTCGACCAACAACCCGGTGCGCCCGTCTTCTACGATGTCGGTGATGCCACCCCGGCTGGTGGCCACCACCGGTACTCCGTACGTCATCGCTTCGAGCAACACGACGCCGAGCCCTTCGGTGTCCTCACGCGCGTCAATCGTTGCCGGCAAAACGAAGCACGCCGCCCGGCGATACGCGGTCACCAGCTCTTCTTGGCTGATTTTGCCGAGGAACTCGACGCGTCCGGCGATACCGAGCTCTTCAGCTAGCTTCGCCAGCCGGTCGTGTTCGGGACCAAACCCGACTACCTCCAACAGCCAGCGGTGATCGAGCTGCGTGGCGAGCGCTTCGAGCAAGCGGTGAACGCCTTTGCGCTCGACGAGACGGCCGACAAACAGGATCACCGGATCAGCACCCCGGGAGGATGGTCCGGTCGGGCCGTTGTGTGCAGGCAATGGCACGCCATATGGAATGATCTCGATCTCGGCCGGCGTGTAGGGCACCAGCGAGGCCTGCGTGCTGGCTGAGATGGCGACCAGCTTTGACCGCCGGCAGTACCACCGCAGAAACGCCTTGGAGGGTGGGAAGCGCGTCTCCGCCCATCGGATTTCGGCGCCGTAGAACGTGGTCACGAGCTCGGCCCCGGCAGCTCTGGAAGCGGTCCAGCCGATCACACCGTGGGGCACGGCCCAGTGAACATGCACCACGTCGAACCGTTCTCGACGCCCTAGCCGACGCCCGGCAGCCATTCCCGCGGTCAAGTATGAAGGCAGCAGCAGGGCGTATGCTGGTTGCCGCTGTAGCCGATCCGGGGTCGCCTCCTCGTGCGTCAGCCGCTCCCACTTGGACGGTGCGTACCGAAACCGATGAACGGTTACCGGACCCTGACGCTGCCTGCCCAATCCGCGATAAGTGGGTACGAGCACGTGCACATCGTGTCCGGCCTCGGCTTGTTTTTGGCACAAGGTGACGAGCCAGGGCGTGATCACGTCGTCGGTCGATCGCGGCCAGGCGGTAGCAACATGGAGTACGCGCATCACCCTGCGAGAGCCTGGCGTGAGGGGCGCTTCACCCCTCCGCGCCCGGTGGTTTGTCAACGTCGAGCAGCCGGCGCTCGAGATGTTCGACGCGATCGCGAACCTGGACGATTCCCTCTGCCAAAACACCCAAAGAGAAAAGCAATAGGCCCAAGATGAGCAGCAGTATGACGAGGTAGAGCAGGGGTCGGTACCCATGGCCGAGCCCGAATCGGAAATACAACGCGACGATTCCGACGGCGAACCCGCTTGCCCCTAGAACAATGCCTAGGGTTCCAAAGAACACAAGCGGTCGACGGAGGATCGAAGTCAGCATCTTGACCGATAAAAGGTCGAGCACACCAGCGAATATGCGTCCCGTCCCAGAGTACTTAGATATCCCGAAGCGTCTCGGATACAGCCTAATCGGTATTTCAGTCACCCGGTAGCCGTGGTCATGCGCCAGAACTACGAAGAAACGGTGCCAGTCGTGTCGTAGCGGAATGACGTCCAGGATATCTCGACGAAAGGCCTTCATCGAGTTGAGATCGTGAACTGGCACCCTGAAGAGCTTCCGCGACAACCAGTTGTAGACAACCGAGACGAACCGCTTTTCGTAGGAGCCTTGTTT
This sequence comes from Gemmatimonadota bacterium, assembly GCA_039590215.1. Classification (GTDB taxonomy): domain Bacteria; phylum Gemmatimonadota; class Gemmatimonadetes; order JACCXV01; family JAHWKZ01; genus CAMYLR01. Next base: position 15,524 of record JBDHFX010000015.1, read on the forward strand.
CCAGCCTGTCACCACGTCGTATCCCTCACGGAGTTTATCGAGGAAGCGTGGAATCTCGTCTGGCGTGTGTTGAAGATCGGCGTCAAACAGAACGATGTACCGCTGTCGGGTAGCGGCCGAAGCGGTCACCATAGCCTCTGTTTTTCCGCAGTTCGCGGCATGGCGCTCGATTCGAACTGGCACTGGGAAGTCTCGAGCCGCTTCGACCGCGGCCGACGCAGTGCCGTCCGTGGAGCCGTCATCGATTAGGAGGATCTCGCCGCCCAGTTCGTGGTCAAGCCATGTCTTGCGCAGTGCGCTGAACAGCGGGATCATGCACTCGACCTCGTTATAGGCCGGAATCGCCAGGGCGAACCCGCCTCGGGACTCTATCGTCATGCGCCCCTTTCGCTCGCCTTTTGGAGCACCGCCATGGTCTGGGTCGCCGCAGCGTCCCACGTGTAGTGCTTGGCCCGCTCGATGGCCGCCAGTTCCAATCGCTGCCGCTCCGCTGGATCCACGATCGCTCGCTTCATGGCGGCCGCTAACCGCCGCACGTCGCCGTGCGGCACCGCCCACCCGGTTTCGCCGGCCACGATCGTATCCCTCAATCCCGGTGCATCGCTGACGATGGCGATCGTTCCGACGCGTTGAGCCTCGAGGCTGGATATGCCCCACCCCTCTTTGGGGCTCGTATAGCACAGCGCCCAGGCTGATCTCAGGAGCTCCCACTTGTGGTCTTCCCCGACCCAACCGACGAACTCGATCCGGTCTGATCCGGTGGCCGCCGCGCGACGCTCGAGCTGCGATCGGTGATCACCGTCGCCAGCGATCACCAGTCTTGCGTCCGGATGGTCAACAGACACGAGAGCGAAGGCCTCCAAGATCAGCTCGATCGCCTTGTAACGCTTTATTCGCCCCAAATACAGAAACAGGGGTGTTGGCGACTTCTCCTTACCGATCAGCTCATCGAAGGGCGCGTCCGAGATGCCATTGGGGATGACCGTGATTTGCTCTCGGCGTACGCCGCGCTGCACCAACTCGTCAGCGGTAGAATCAGACACCGCGACAAAAGCCGAGTGCCGGTAGGCGCGCGAGATCGGTCGCTCGCCGAGCCAGACATAAGTCGCGAACGCTGGATTCGTCTCATGGTAGGCGGTTCGGCCTAGAAGATGATGGACCAGCGCCACGACCGGCTTATCGGCGAACAGCGGTGACAGGAAAGGCATCTTGTTCAGGTCGTCAACGATTACATCGTAATCATTGTGGCGCAGAACCCGTCGGTAGATGCCCGGCACGACGTAGTTGAAGAGTCGGTACCGTTGTCCCCGCCTGAGGATATTGATCCCCTCCAGTTGCTCGTCGGAAGGTGCGCCCGGATGCCCAGTGCACAACAGATCCACGCGGTGACCCAACCGAGCGATTCGACCAAAGACCTCACGTAAATGAAACTCCGCTCCACCAGCAAACGGGTGCGTCCAGTCCTGCCAGTTAATGACAAGGACGCGCATCAAGGATTACTGGCCTTGCGAGCCACGATCCCTATCGTGTGTGCCACGTAGCGGGCGACACGCGGCGACAACAAGCGATCCCGGACTTCGCGTCGTGCTCGCCGGAAAACCTTTGGCCCGCGTGGTTCTAAGGGTAGCGATGCCATCGGTCTGGCCGCATGGCGAAGCAACCGGTAGGCCAAGCTCGGCACCATCAAATCACCGTAGGTCTCGATCACGTCGTAGCCGGCGCCCGATACCAGCCGTTCGAGCTGACCGATCGTGTATTCGGTTTCCCAGCCCGCGAACCATCGGTCCAAGCGCAACGCTACCCGCTTGAGGAGCGTCCACGGATGAAAGGTCTGGGGCACGTCGACCACCAGCAGGCCACCCGGTCGGGTAACCCTCGAGTTTTCCTCCAAGAACGCGGTGGGGTTTGCAAAGTGCTCGAGCACGCCTTGATGGAATACCAGGTCAAAAGTCGCGTCCGCAAACGGGAGATGCAGGGCGTCACCACCGACGAGCCCCCGCCCCACCAGGCCGGGCGCCGACCGCGCCATGAGCGACCATGCAGCCGAAGAGCTGTCGAGCGCGATCGCTAAGAGCCCTCTCTCGGACAGCCACGCGGTGTCACGCCCCGTTCCAGCGCCCACCTCGAGCACCCGCTCGGCTTCTGACGGAAGCGCTCGCACGACCGCCTCGAGCACTCTTGGGCTGGATCGGTAGACCTGCTCAAGATCGTCCTTGTCGGCCCAGAACCGGTCCCAGCGTGGGACATCCGGCCTCTCGGTCACAGCCCCATCGCCAATCTGGCGGCCTCGAAGCGCGGAAGCCCACGGCGATCGATGGCGTCCTGCGCGGCTGCGATATCGTACTCGAGTCGGACTATGCGGACCGTGTCTGAGCCGAGATCGAGCACCGCGCAGGCAGCACGGGGATCACGGTCTCGTGGTTGGCCGACGGCGCCCGGGTTGATGATCGCCCCGCGGTATGGGCCCAGGGGTACCTCCCTCTCGTCCACCGCGGCTGCGTCCTCTCCACCTTCGATGTCGACTCGACAGATTTCACCGTCAGCGGTTTGAGCGAACACCGCCGGAACGTGCGTGTGCCCAACGAGTCCATAGCGGGTCGCTAGGGCTCCGAACTCAACCACCGCGTCGGTTTCATCGCGGATGTACCTGTAACGACCGGGATTGGCGAATCCGCCATGACCCAGGGTGACTCCATCAAGGTCGATTGTCGGTGGCAACTCAGCCAGCCAGGCTAGCTCCGGCGGACTAAGCAGCTCGGCTTGACGTTCAACCGCTCGTCGCGCGTGTTCGTTGAACCATCCTCTGAGCGATGGATCGACAACCGCATGATCGTGGTTCCCCCTGACCGTGCCCGCACAGCGTTCGCGGATGATCTGAATGCAATCTTCGGGGTCTCCCCCATATCCGACCACATCGCCCAAGCAGTAGATCGCTTCTACGCGCGCATCGTCTAGGTACTGCACCACTTGGGTCAGCGCTTGGAGGTTCGCGTGTACGTCGGCGACAACACCGTAGCGGGTGGACGTGTGTTCAGTCATGGCGTGGGGCTGACAGCCGCGGTGCGGTGCGGTTCAGGAAGGAATGATATCGAGTCGCCGAGCTGCCGCGTCGAGAACTCCGTTCACAAAGCGTGCCGAGTCCTTCCCGCCGTAACGGTCCGCCAACTGTACCGCCTCGTCGATCGTGACCTTGAATGGGACCTCGCTCATGTAACAGAACTCGACCAGGGCGAGCCGCAGTATGGATCGATCGATGACCGACATCCGGGCGGGATCCCAGTTCTCTGCTGACTGATCGACCATCATGTCGATCTCATCCATGTTGTTCGAAAGAGCCTCGAGGATCTCTTCAGCGAAAGACCGAGTGCCGGAAGCGATTCTCCGTCGACTAAAGAAGTCTTGTGCTTCATCCGAAAGCGACCGGGAGCGGCTCTGAATCTCCCATGCGTACAGAATCTGAAGCACCCAACGCCGTGCCTTGTGGCGACGCTTCATCGGGCCCGGAATCCTCGTACGGCAGGTTCGGTCTCGGCCAGGCGCGTGTAGAGGGCCAGCTGCGAGAGCACAGCGCGAGCAGCTTCTCCACCCTTGTCGCCACCCTGCCGGCTAGCACGCTGCTCCGCCTGCTCTCGAGTATCGGTTGTTAACACGCCAAACCCGAGCGGAATGTTTAGTTCGACCGCCAACCGCTGAAGTCCTTGAGCCGCGGCTTCGGCGATGATGTCGAAGTGCGGGGTCTCGCCACGAATCACCGCACCAAGCGCGACAACGGCATCGATGTCTGGCCGCAGGCCGACCACCTGGCGGCAGGCGGGGGCCAACTCAAAAGCGCCAGCCACGTGGTGTTCCTCGATATCGGGTTCGACCACACCGGCGGCGAGCAGCGCTTCACGAGCACCAGCGGCTAGTTCGCTCGTGATCTGCTCGTTGAATTCCGCGACCACCAGCGCAACTCGTTTTCCCGTGGCATCGATCTCCGACGTGTGTGCACCTCGAGTTACCACGTTACCACCCGCTCAGTGTCGAAGAAGGTGCCCAAGCTTGTCACGCTTGGTTTCGAGATAGCGCCGGTTGTAAGCGGTGGGTTCGATCTCGATCGGGACGTGCTCGGTAATCTGGAGTCCATAGCCCTCGATCGCTGCTCGCTTCCGCGGGTTATTGGTCAGCAGCCGTAATGTGGTCAATCCTAGATCCACGAGGATTTGACACCCGATGCCGTAGTCGCGTGGATCGGGTCGAAAGCCGAGATGCTCATTGGCTTCGACAGTGTCGAGACCCTCATCCTGAAGCATGTAAGCCTTGAGCTTGTTGACGAGCCCGATGCCCCGGCCCTCCTGGTGCATATATAAAACCACTCCTCGACCCTCCTGCTCGACTTGGAACAGCGCTTGATTGAGCTGGGGTCCGCAGTCGCATCGCAGGCTGCCCAACACGTCTCCCGTAAAGCACGACGAATGGACTCGCGTCAGGATGTCCCTCTGCCCCTTCACCTCGCCTTTGACCAGGGCCACGTGGTGCTCGTCGTTGATCGTTGTGCCGTACAGGATCAATCGGAATTCCCCGAATTGGGTAGGTAGCGGGGTTTCGGCCACGCGGACGATCATTTTTTCCTTGATCCGGCGGTACTTGATGAGGTCCTGGATGGTGATGATTCCGAGATGGTGCTGGCGCGCGATCTCGAGAAGTCGCGGGAGGCGGGCCATCGTCCCATCATCGTCGACGACCTCGCAAAGCACCGCCACCGGACTCAAGCCGGCCAATCGTACCAGATCGACCGCCGCCTCGGTGTGGCCGGCGCGCCTTAGAACGCCGCCGTTTTTTCCGCGTAACGGAAAAATGTGGCCCGGTCGAGCCAGATCGCTCGGCTCGGTGGTTCGATCGACAAGCGCGCGGACAGTTGCGGCTCGATCGGCAGCACTAATCCCGGTGGTCACACCGTGCTTCACGTCTACCGACACGGTGAAAGCGGTCTCGTGAAGGGCCGTGTTGTCGGTGACCATGGGGTCGAGCCCCAGCTCGTCGGCACGGTTCACGGCGATCGGGGCGCAGATGAGCCCTCGACCCTCCCGAGCCATGAAGTTGATCGTTTCCGCAGTCACCCGCTCAGCCGCCATGATGAAATCGCCCTCGTTTTCGCGATCTTCATCGTCTACGACGACGAGGATCTCGCCACGGCGGATCGCTTCGAGGGCTTCCTCGATCGGGGTGAATGTCGCTGGCTGGATCATTCGCGAGCCTCCATGAGGCGCTGAACGTAACGGGCCACCAGATCGTACTCGACGTTGACCGGGCAGCCGACAGAGAGATCCTCAAAAGTCGTTGCTACCCAAGTGTGCGGAATGATCGACAGTCGAACACCGGTATCCGTCGCCGACAGAACCGTCAGGCTCACTCCGTTCACCGCGATTGATCCGCGATCGGCGACCAATGCCCGCCCGGATTCTGGCAACGAAAGGGAAATGTACCGGTTCTCCTCACGCCGTTCAATCGAATCCACTGTTCCGACATCATCGACGTGGCCTTGAACTAGATGCCCCCCGAGGTGATCACCCACGACCAGCGAGCGTTCGAGATTGACGCGTCGCCCGGGTTCGTAGTGGCCGATGATCGTCAGTGCGATCGTCTCGCGAACAGCCTCGACACGAAACGCCTCGTTCGAGTGACCGACTACCGTCAGGCAGACACCGTCGATGGCCACCGATTCACCAGTCTCGAGATCGCCTGCCCAGTCAGCCAAGATCTCGATGGTCCGGCCCTCACCTAAAGGTTCGATAGTGTTCACTATCCCGATCGTTTCGATGATGCCGGTGAACACTCTACCCCGGTTCGCTCAGCCGTCCGAAACGGTCTCGACGAGTCCGGTCACGGCTGCGTCGCGACCGTGCAATTGCCACTCTGGTTTGTCGAGCCGAAACCCATTACGCGGCGCATCGGATAGAAGCAGTGGGAGAGCGCCCTTGGCAGCGACCCAATCGGGTGCGAGAAACATCGTCCAACGATCCACGAGGCCGGCGGCGACAAATGCGGTCGCGAGCGTGGGACCGGGCTCGACGAGGACCCCGGTCACCGCGCGGGCGGCCAGCGTGTCAGACACAGCCTCCAGATCAACGCCCTCGTCGGAGCCTCTGATCGGGATGACGTCGACGCCCTGGTCGGCCAGAGCTTGGCGCCGGGCTGCATCGGCCGATTGGGAGCAGAAGATCCACACCGGTTGTGCTGCAGCTGACCTCACGAGGTTCGAATCGCGTGGCGTCCTCAGCCCTGAGTCCAGGACGATCCGGATCGGTTGAACGTCCGGCCATTCGATGTCACGGTTGGAGTGTTCAGCGGGCGGCCATTCGCGCACCGTCAGCAGGGGATCGTCGTCCAGTACGGTGCCCACACCGACCATGACCGCCGGAGTGAGACGTCGCAAGCGGTGGACCTCTGTGTGTGCCGCCTTGCCGGTGATCCAGTGGTCGCCTTCGCGACCCCGTGTCACTCGACCATTGAGCGTCTGCGCGGTCTTCATGTGAAAGAACGGTCGGGCTGTGCGCACGAAGTGCAGCCACGCCTCGTTGAGTCGCTCGGCTTCGGCGACGAGGATACCGCCCGTGACGGCGATCCCGGCGGTTTCGAGGGCTCGTTCCCCGCCAGCACCCGTGGCGGGGTCTCGGGCCCCGTAGAACACGCTGCTGATACCGGCGCTGGAGAGGGCGTCTGTGCAGGCCCCCGTGCGTCCCTGCGCAGCGCACGGCTCGAGACTGACGATGGCGATGGCGCCTCGAACGTCGTGCGCCGCCTCGCGCGCCGCTTCGAGCGCTGCGACCTCGGCGTGCGGTTCGCCAGCCTGGGCGTGATAGCCTTCACCGAGCACGTAACCTTTGGGATCGACCAGGACGCACCCAACCATGGGGTTGGGCGTTGTCTTCCCACCGCCACGCTCGGCGAGAGCGAAGGCTCTGCGCATCAGGTCTTCGATGCGGTTGCGCTCCAACACGATCGCCTACGTTCCACCGAGTCGAGCGCCAATCGCCCCAAACCAACCGCCATCGTACCGACCGACCTCGATGGCGAAGCCAAGCAGCGCCAGCCCCAGCTCCAAACCACCATAGATCTTCCCATGAGTGCTGGATGTTTCGATGTCACCCCTTATCTCCACCCCGCCAGTCGAGCTCCCGAGCGGAATACGATAGTCCGCCTTGATCTCTGTTCGATCCACGCCCACGCCCGCATATGGGGTGAGCAGCACGAGCCCTTTTGAAACGTCGAGACGAAAAGACATTGAGTTGACGTCGGCGTTGTACGACACCACGTCGGAATCGAACTCTTCAAAGTCGAGTCCCGTTACCCACGACCGAAAGACGGAAGCGGTAATAGCGGGGATGGCGATCGACTCGTCCAGGATGCTGACGCGTCCGCCAAGCGCCAGCAGACCGACGCTGCCCTCGAGATCCCCAGTTCCGGTGACTACCCCGGCGCGGCCCATGACGTCGACCGATCCAGAACCTGGACCCCACAGCCCAACCGCACCGTTGAGCAGGCCCATCGGCACGTGGAAGTCGACGTCTCCGGTCGAGCGGCGCGGGTCTTCTATGCCGACGTTGGTCAAACCCAACGCGGCTCCGATCCGAAACCCGCCGAGTCCCCCGGTCGTGGGTGCCGGTCCCGTGAGCGGGCTACCACCAGCGATCGCTTGCCCAAGGCCGCGGGACGCGTCTTCGATCGCGGCACGCACCCGGAGTTCGGAGACCGTTTGCCCGTCGGCTGGGGTAGCTGTACCCCAAGCCCAGATCGCTAGAACGACGGTGATGATGTTTCTGTGCGTCAGGCCCACCGCAAGCCTTCCCCGGCAGCAACCTCGCCGATCGTGAGCGCGGGCTCGCCGAACGCCTGGCACTGCTTGGCGATCTCGTTGGCGCGCTCGGCGGCCACGATCAAACAAAACCCGATCCCCATGTTGAACACCCGGTACATCTCATCGCTGGCAACGCTTCCAACGGTTGCGAGGTAGTCGAATAATGGGCCAGGTGTCCACGCGGAGCGGTCGATAACCGCGCTCGATCCGGGTGGCAATACCCGCGTGAGATTAGCGGCAAACCCGCCGCCGGTGATGTGGGCCGCAGCGTGCAGCCCTTCGTCTCGCAGCAACGGCTCGATCGGTCGCAGATACGATCGGTGAACCGCCAACAGCTCATCGGCCCAGCTCGTTTCAGCCCAGGGCACGGCGTCCTCCGGCCGTTGGCCCGCGATATTGAATACGATCCGCCGTGCCAAGGAATAGCCATTGGTGTGAAGACCGCTCGATCCCAAGCCGAGAATCACATCGCCGATCTCGACCCGGCTATCTGAAGCTCCCCACTGCGCGATCATCGAACCGACCGCGAACCCGGCGAGATCGTATTTGCCTACCGGGTACAGATCTGGCATCTCCGCGGTTTCTCCCCCGAGGAGCGGGATCGCGTTGGCCGCACACCCACGCGCGAATCCGGTCACGATCGATAGCACGACATCAGACTCGAGTTTTCCGGTGGCGATGTAGTCCAGGAAGAACAGGGGTTTAGCTCCGGCGGCCAGAAGATCATCGACGCAGTGGTTGACCAAGTCCTCGCCGACGGTATCGTGCCGATTGGCGAGCTGAGCGACCAATACCTTTGTCCCGACGCCATCAGCGGATGCGACCAACACCGACCCGGTATTAGGGGCTGAAGCGAGATCGTAGCCACCCGCGAAGCCGCCGATCTCTGTGACGACCCGATCGTCGAGAGTCGGCTCGACAATCTCCCTGAGGCGTCGCTTGATGTGATCTGCGGTGGCCAAATCGACCCCGGCCTCCCGGTAGCTGGGCGCCGCGTCGGTCGAGGGTTCAAGCATCCTGGAGGGTTGGCTCATAGTCGAATCGTGTAAGATGTTCGAACTCGCGGAACCGACCATCAATCTGCGCGGGTGCCAGATCAGCCAACCGGTCGACCGAGAACGCCTCGCAGCAAAACGAGCCCATTGCTGATCCATAGATTGCGGCGCGCCTGATTCCCTCTGGAGTGATCTCCCCTGTCGCCGCGATGTAGCCGAGAAAGCCGCCGGCAAATGCATCACCGGCTCCGGTCGGATCCACGATCGTTTCCAACGGTAGGCCTGGAACGGCGAACAGCCAGTCGTTTGCGAACGCGATGGCGCCGTGTTCGCCCTTCTTGACTACAAGGAGCTCCGGTCCCCAGCTCAGAATCGTGTTGGCCGCGGTCAGGACATTGGACTGTTGTGCCAGCTCTCGCGTTTCGGAATCGTTGATAAGTACGATGTCGACCCGCGTGAGAACTTTACGGAGCTCGTCGGGGGTCCCTTCGATCCAATAGTTCATAGTGTCGAGCGCGGCCGATTTTGGGGCCGTCATCTGATCGAGCACGGTCAACTGAAGCGATGGTGCGATATTGGCGAGAAAGACGTGTTCGGTCTGACGGTATTCGTCTGGAATAATGGGGTTGAACTCGGCGAACAGGTTGAGATCGGTGAACGTCGTTTCCCGGGCGTTGAGATCGTAGCCGTACCGACCGCCCCACCGGAACGTCGCGCCATCCCGCACTTGAAGACCCGTCAGATCGATTCCGCGGGCTGCCAAAAGGTCCAAATGAGGCTGGGGAAAATCGGTGCCAACGACACCGACTAACCGAACGTCAGTAAAGTACGAGGCCGCCAAACCGGAGTACACGGCGGCCCCCCCCAACGCCGATGTCCGTTTACCAAACGGCGTCTCTACATCGTCAAGCGCAACTGACCCTACGACCAAGATCGACATTGATGTTCACTGCTCCTTGTAAAGAAGTTTATGGTGTAGCTCACATCGACTTCGGCGCCGTCACGCCGAGTTGTCCCAAGCCCTGTCGAAGCACGTACTGGGTCGCCCGAGCGAGTGCCAGGCGCGCACGCGCCAGCGGCTCGTTATCCACCAGAATGTGTTCACCGTGGTACCACAGATGAAACCGACGAGCCAGCGACTCCAGGTAATCCGTGACTCGGTGCGGTTCTAGCGCGTCGGCAGCATCAGCGATGACATCTGGATAGTCGTCGAGTATGCGCAAAAGATCGATCTCGGTAGGTGCGGTCAAGAGATCCAGGGTCTCGGGCATACCAGATGCTTCAGGGTCCCAGGTTGGCTCTTCGAGGCGTTCAAACACGCTGCTGATCCGTGCGTGCGCATACTGAACGTAGTAAACGGGATTCTCCTCCGTTTGGCGTCGGGCCAGATCAAGGTCAAGGACCATGTGGGTGTCGCCCTTGCGCATGACGAGAAAGTAACGCGTCACGTCGACGCCGATATCGTCTATCAGGTCCCCGAGCAGCACGATACGGTCGCTCCGAGTGGACAGCCGGACTTCCTGGCCGTCCTCGAGCAAGCTGATTTGTTGGTAAATCACGGGGCGCAGCCAATCCGACGGGTACCCGAGAGCGCTCAGAGCGGCACGCATTCTAACCGCGTAATCATGATGATCCGCGCCCCACACATCGATGGCTGTGTCAAAGCCGCGTTCGTGTTTGTCACGGTGATAGGCGATATCCGGCAACAGGTATGTTGGCTGGCCGGTGCGCCTGACGAGCACGCGGTCTTTCGCATCACCGAACTCCGACGCCCGAAACCAGGTCGCACCAGCATCCTCATATACGGCCCCGGCGTTTCTGAGGTCAGCGATCGTAGCCGCCAATCGGTCGTTGCTGTAGAGCGTTGACTCGTTGAACCATACTTCAAACTTCACTCGAAAACGGGCTAGATCGGCTCGGATCGCTTCGTTCATATGCTTACCCGCAAACTCGCGAAACTCAGACCCACACTCTTCGATCGGCTTTTTTAGCCAACGATCCCCGATTTCATCACGCATGGCTTCGGCCAAGTCACGTATGTACTCGCCGCGATAGCCGCCCTCGGGAAACGGAAACGAAGGGTCTTCGAGTTGCTGATAGCGGGCGTGGACAGATGCCCCCAGCATATCCATCTGCCGTCCGGCGTCGTTGAAGTAGTACTCGCGGGTCACGCTCGCCCCCTGACTTTCCAGCAGAGATGCGATGGCGTCGCCCAGGGCGGCGTTACGGGCGTGACCGATATGCAGGGGACCGGTTGGGTTGGAAGAAACGAACTCGACGTTGATTTGTTGGCCTTTCAGGCGGTCGGATCCCCCATACGACTCGGAACGAGCGAGGATCTCCCGTACTACTCCCTGGAGATAGCGAGGTGCCAATCGGACGTTGATAAAGCCCGGGCCAGCGACGAGGACATCGCGAAAGCGACTGGGGTCCAGACGGAGCCCATCGACTAGCTCGGCGGCGATCTCACGGGGCGACCGCTTTAAGGGCCGAGCGAGCGCTAGAGCTATGGGTGAGGACCAATCTCCGTGCTCGGGATCGCCAGGGCGTTCGACAACGATCTCCTCGCTCGGCCATCCCAACTCGTCAAGACGCGCGCGGATCGTGGCGCGGAACTCCTCACGTGGACGCATTGTTGTCGCCACCCTTTGGTTTCTTCCCTGTCTTCTTCTTTTTCTGTTTCTCGCTCTTGTCCGGGCCGGTTTCCTTATCTGCCGATGCCTTTGATCGGTACTCGTCACTCCGGTAGTCGGTGGTGTAAAACCCCGAACCCTTGAAGAGGAAACCGGCTCCGCCTGAGATCTGGCGTTCGGCACGCCCTCCGCACTCGGAGCAACGGCGGGCCCGGGCGCGAGTGGTCTTCTTCTGGAAGATCTCAAATGCATTGTCGCACTCAACACACTTGTAGACGTAAGTCGGCAACGCTCCTCCTTGTGATCTATGCCTTCAGGGACGACCGGCAGTGGGGTCCTTGTAAGTACCCCCGATGTCACGGAATACATCGGCGATTTCGCCGACGGTGGCACCAACGGTGCACGCTGCTCGGATACCGGGCATCACATTCTCCTTGCCGCTCGCTATCGACGACAAGGCGTCCAGTGCGTCCTCCACCTGCGTCGAATCCCGCCTCGCCCGCCATTCCGCGAGCCGCTCAGTCTGGCGTCCGGCAAGCTCTTCGGTATCAGCGGTTCGGATTTGAGATGATGGCTCATCCGTTTCAGCCCAACGGTTCACGCCAACCACGACCTCCTCGCCGTTTTCGACCCGCCGCTGGTGCTGGTATGCCTCACTCTCGATCTCGCTCTGAAAAACCCCAGCCTCAATTGCCGCTACGGAACCACCTATATCCTCGATTTGGTCGAGGTATGCGCGCGCTCTCTCTTCGAGGTCGACAGTCAAACGTTCAACGTAGAACGAGCCTCCGAGCGGATCAGCGGTGTCGGTGACACCGCTTTCGTGGGCTAGAATCTGTTGCGTCCTCAGGGCCAGACCTGCCGATCGCTCCGAGGGTAATGCCAGCGCTTCGTCGTAGCTGTTTGTGTGAAGGCTCTGGGTGCCACCAAGGACCGCCGCCAGGGCCTGTAAGGTGACGCGAACAACATTATTTAATGGTTGTTGAGCGGTCAGCGTTGCGCCGTCAGTCTGCGTATGGAACCGCAGTTTGGCAGCGGACGGGTCGGCAGCACCAAAGCGATTCCCCACCAAGTCCGCCCAGATCCTGCGGGCGGCTCGAAACTTGGCGACTTCCTCGAACAGATTGTTGTGAACGCCAAAGAAGAACGACAACCGACCTATGAACGTGTCGACATCTATTCCGGCTTCACGGGCTGCCTCGACGTAACAGATCGCGTTGGCGAACGTGAACGCGATCTCTTGGGCCGCGTTGGCGCCAGCCTCACGGATGTGATAGCCGGAGATCGAGATTGGGTTCCAACGCGGCGTTTCTCGCGTGCACCACGCGAAGGAATCGACGATCAGCCGCAAACTGAACTCCGGTGGGTAGATGTAGGTTCCGCGAGCGATGTACTCCTTCAGGATGTCGTTCTGGACTGTTCCCCGGAGCGCGCCGAGCTCAGTTCCCTGCTCTTCCCCGACGAGCGTGTACAGTGCCAGCAGCGTGGTTGCGGTGGCGTTGATCGTCATTGATGTCGATACGTCATTTAGCGGGATGTCCAGTAATAGACGTCGCATGTCATCCAGCGTGTCGATGGCGACGCCGACGCGACCAATTTCCCCGCTGGCCCGTGGATCATCCGAGTCCATGCCCATCTGGGTTGGAAGATCAAACGCCGTCGAGAGGCCTGTCTGTCCACGGTCGAGCAAGAACTTGAATCGTGCGTTGGTCTCAGAGGCATGTTGGGATAAATACCGCGGGTGAATGGTGACTCGCCGGGATGGTCGGAAGTCACGCCACCGTCTGAGATCGAGTCGGCCGTGTAGCAAGGCTCGATCGGATGTCCGCTGCTCGTCTCGAATCCTGGTTTGCGTTCCGGGAAACGCTCGAGGTGAGGCTCGAGGGTCTCCTTTCTCCATCGGTCGCCGTCGGTATTCGCAGATGGAGGGATCATTCTGGCTCGCTCGCGGCTTCGATGGCACAGATGAGGAACCCCTGTTCGATGGGCTGTCCAGATCGTATTCTGAGATCGTGGACGACTCCATCGATTGGTGCTGTGATCTCGTTTTCCATTTTCATCGCCTCGATAATCGCCAGCCCATCGCCGGCACGGACGCGGTGGCCCTCCTGAACCTCGACTTCCAGCACCAGCCCCGGCATGGGAGCATGAATCTTCTGCGTGCTGTCGGACACGTGGGGCGCCAATGAAGCCAGTCGATGGCGTGCCTCACTGACCACCGTGAACCCATAGCGAGAGCCGTCCAGCACCATGGCTCCCTTGTCACCGCCACTCGGTCGCCATTCGACGCGTCTGGGTTGGCCTTCGACCCACGCTTGAGCGTCGCCAGGCCCAGCCACGACGGAGAATGTCCACGACTCGGCACCGTACTCAACCTCGATCTCACAACCATCGTCGGTCCCCAGCAGGGTCACACGGTACGACATCTCGACGCTATCCGGTGTTACGATATAGTGCTTCCCTGCGGTCATCGATTCGGACGCAATAGCACGGCCACAGTTTCGACATGAGCCGTCTGCGGGAAGAGATCGAATGCGCGCAGGGATTCGAGCCGCCAGCCCATGCCCAGCCGGCGCACATCGCGAGCTAACGTCGCCGGGTCGCACGCCACGTAGACCAGTCGTCTCGCCGGCGAGTCCGAGATTCCCGAGAGGACCCGCCGCGGGCAACCACCTCGCGGGGGATTCAGGATCACGATCTCGGGTCGAGGTCGAGCCCACTGCACTCGGTCGGCGGGCAGCTCCAGCACGTGTACCGACCCCGTGGCGACATTCGAGTGCGCGTTGGCTCGCAAATCGGAGGCGGTCCCTGAATGGGCTTCGATCGCTGTTACGCCAGCGCCCGCGGTCGCCAGCTGGCACGCAACCACCCCGATGCCGGCATAGGCATCGATGACGCGCTTGCCGGATGCCGGCCCGACGGCCTCAATCACGGCGTCGTACAATTTCTCGGCGCCGCTGAGGTCGGCTTGGATGAAACTATCGAAGCCGATCCTGAGATCCAAACCCCGATACTGGAGACTGCTGATCAGCCGCGGGGCATCGGTCGCAAGCTTGAGACTCGACTCGGTACGCCAGCTTCCCCACGTCGTTTCGATGTCGGTGTTGTCAGAGAGCGCGCGAGCCAGATGGCGTGCGAGATCGGTCTGGTCGACGAACAACCCCGCCTGCACCGGCCCCGAGGGTAAACACCGGAGCGCCAGCCGGCCTTCTAGGATTCCCGAGTCGAATGCAACCGTGTGGTCGCGAAGCGCCAGCTCGAGGGCTCCCCGCAACTTCGTTATGTGCGCGTCTATTCGATCGTTAACGATCGGGCAGCCGCCGATTGATATGATACGGCCAGGCTCATTGACATGGTGATACCCGAAATCGAGCTCATCACCCGTCCAGCGCCATGAGACGACCGCTCGTTTTCGGTATCCCCAACCACTGGCCGCCGGCTCGCATACCAACCCACCGAGCTCTCGGTGACCGCCGATCCGCTCCATTGCGTCGACTACCGCCTGGGCCTTGGCTTCGCGTTGGGCGGCAACGGTCAGATGTTGGAGCTGACATCCCCCGCAGGAACCAAAAACTGGGCAACGCGGCTCGATTCGAGTTGCGGCTGGTTCCAGCACGGCTTCGAGTCTTGCCCTCGCGTAACGCGAGTGACGCTCGACAACGGTCGCCCGCACCCTCTCGCCGGGCACGGTCCACGGCACAAAGACGACCAGCCCATCGACCCGCGCGACGCCCTCGCCGCCATAAGCGAGCCTCTGGACGGTGGCTTCGACGGTGGCTTCCTCGATCATCGGTACCACACCCAGGCGCGACTTGCTCGCCATGCGGCTCGACCATCCGATGTGGTTGGGCTGGCGAGGCTCGTCGTCGGCAGCGGCCGAAGAGAGTCCCTGCGCCAGGCCGCCAGCGCCGCCGCCAGTGGCTCCTCCAGGCCGGCTTCTTGCGCCATCCGCGAGACGATCGCTTGCGCGCGTCTCTCCAGTGTGCGGGTTGTGACTTGTCCTTCGGCGACGGCTGGCTCGGCCAACAGCGCGCGCAGAAAGCCCAGATTGGTTGTGAGCCCTCCAATCTCTGTCTCGGCCAGGGCTCGATCGACCCGGCTCAAAGCCTCATCCCGTGTTCGTCCCCAGCCGATGCACTTCGCGAGTAACGGATCGTAATGCGGGGTGATCTCAACACCTGCTTCGATACCGCTGTCGAATCGAACCCCTACCCCGCCTGGTTCGCGGTACGACGTGACTGTGCCCGTGGCGGGAAGGAACCCTCCCGTAGCATCCTCAGCCGCGATCCGGCACTCGATCGCGTGACCGCGCAACTCGACTTCAGCTTGACTCAACGGCAACTCGCCCCCAGCGGCGATCTCGAGTTGAAGACCCACCAAGTCGAGACCGGTCACCATCTCGGTTACCGGGTGTTCAACTTGGATGCGGGTGTTCATCTCGAGGAAGTAGAACTCGCCGGTCGGGGTCATGAGAAACTCTATCGTGCCGGCTCCGACGTAGTCGACCGCTTGGGCGGCCGTGACGGCGAGACGGCCCATCTCGTTGCGTAGCTCCGCAGACAAGCCCGGCGCTGGCGCCTCCTCGATCACCTTCTGATGGCGGCGCTGTAGCGAGCACTCTCGTTCTCCGAGATGAATCGCGCGACCAGTCGCGTCTGCTATCACTTGAATCTCGATATGCCGAGCCTCGGGGAGATACTTCTCCATGTAGACGTCTGAATCGCCGAAAGCGCTTGCAGCCTCGCGCGACGCGGCTGCCAGCGCCGCTTTCAGGTCGGCTTCCCTCTCCACCACGCGCATCCCCTTTCCCCCTCCGCCGGCAGCCGCCTTGAGCAGTACCGGGTACCCGATGCGGTTCGCTTCCGCGCCAGCTGTCGTTATGTCATCGAGTCGTTCCAGCGTTCCTGGAATGACCGGCACCGCGGCTGCCGCCATTGACCGTCTGGCTGAGGTCTTCTCACCCATGATCCGCATGCTTCTCGGTGATGGGCCGACCCACGCCAGGCCGGCGGTTTCGACTGCTTCCGCGAAGCTCGCGTTTTCGGCCAGGAACCCGTACCCAGGATGCACCGCGTCGGCGGCGGTCCGTTTGGCGGCATCCAGTATCCGCTCAGGTGAAAGGTATGACTCGGCGGCCACCGCAGGTCCGATCTCCACCGCTCGGTCCGCCAGCCAGACGTGCGGTGAACGTCGATCGGCCTCAGAGAACACCGCCACCGCCTCGAGTCCGGTCTCGTGACAAGCCCTAATGACCCGGACCGCGATCTCGCCGCGGTTGGCGATCAGCACCCGGCGCCAGCTCTTCGTTTTCGATCCAGATCTCATGTCACACTTGATATAGCACGCTTTATTGATTGCGGCAAAGAGACTTACAGTGGAAGGTTGCCGTGCTTCCTGGTCGGGTTGGCGTCTCGCTTGTTGGCTATCGCAAGCAGACCGCTGACGAGCCTGGAGCGTGTCTCTACCGGATCGATGACGGCATCCACGTAGCCCCGTTCGGCGGCGATGTACGGGTTGGCGAACCGCTCTCGGAACTCCTCGGTGCGGCGATCGATAACCGCCTCGGGATCATCTGCGGCTTGGATCTCTTTTCGCCACAGGATCTCCGCCGCCCCCTTGGGTCCCATGACCGCTATCTCGGCGGTGGGCCAGGCGAGATTCAAGTCTCCACGAATGTGCTTGGACGACATGACGTCGTAAGCACCCCCGTACGCTTTTCTCAGGATCACCGTCAGTTTGGGCACCGTCGCTTCGCAGTACGCGTATAATAGCTTCGCCCCATGTTTTATGATCCCGCCCCACTCCTGGCCGGTACCGGGCAGGAATCCAGGAACGTCGACGAGCGTGACCAGCGGGATGTTGAAAGCGTCACAGAACCGAACGAACCGCGCCCCTTTCAAGCTGGCATCGATATCGAGTACGCCAGCGAGCACGGCTGGTTGATTGGCGACGATGCCAACCGAGCGCCCTGCTAGTCGGGCAAAACCCACGACCAGGTTCGAGGCGTAGCCGGCGTGGACCTCAAGAAAGGAGCCCTGGTCAACGATCTTTTGAATGATCCCGTGGACATCGTACGGCTTGTTTGGGTTATCGGGAACCGCATCGGCTAGCTCAGGTACGCGTCGGTACCAGTCGTCGCCAGAATCGACAACTGGAGGGTCCTCCTGATTATTGGACGGTAGGTAGTCGACCAAATCGCGGATCCCTCTCAAGCAAGCCACCTCGTCCGCAAAGGTGAAGTGACTCACTCCACTCTTGGTCGCATGCACGGCGGCTCCACCAAGCTCGTCAAAGGACACCTCTTCGTGGGTGACCGTCTTCACCACGTTTGGACCGGTCACGAACATGTATGAGATGCCCTCGACCATGCATACAAAATCGGTAACGGCCGGCGAGTACACAGCGCCGCCAGCGCAGGGGCCGAGAATCGCGCTGATCTGTGGCACCACCCCACTGGCCAGTGTGTTGCGTAGAAATATCTCGGCGTACCCACCGAGCGACGCCACACCTTCCTGTATCCTGGCGCCCCCCGAATCGTTGAGTCCGATGATCGGTGCGCCCACCTTTAACGCCAGATCCATTACCTTGCAGATCTTCTCAGCGTGGGCCTCGGACAGCGAACCGCCGAATACTGTGAAGTCTTGGCTGAAGACGTAGACGGTCCGGCCGTTGATCGTGCCGTGCCCGGTTACCACGCCGTCCCCAGGGATTCTCTGGGACTTAAGCCCGAATTCCTCGGTGCGATGAGTGACGAGCATGTCGAACTCGAAGAACGAGCCCTCGTCGAGCAGCAGGTCGATCCGTTCCCGGGCAGACAGCTTACCCTTGGCATGTTGTGCCTCGAGGCGGTCGATCCCACCGCCCAGCAGGGCTAGCTCCTCGCGGGCGCGCAGGTCTTCGAGTCGATCACTCATTGTTTGGCTACCAATCGACGGCCGTCGCCTGGCCGCGCTCGATTCGATGCACGATCACTGCGCGTCGGGTTCCAGTGTCGGTGAACCGGAACAGGCCGGATGCGCCCCGATACTCGCGCCCAATTGCGGTGGCAGTCCCACCTCCCCCAACGACGAAGTGCTCGATCGCTAAGCGAGCGGCGTCATAACCCCACGCCGCAATCCGATTATCGGGTGGTTCACCGTACCGGGATTCGTAGCGTTGGGCGAAGGCTCCCCAACTCGTGATCGCAGGATCACGGCTAAACGTATCGGCGAAATAGCCGCGCGCGAATCGTCGACCCTGGACAGCGAACGTTTCATCGTTCCAAGCGTCGGTGCCGAGGGGCAACAGGTCGCGAAGCTCGAAGAACGCCATCTGGTTGAGGATCCGTAGCGCCTCATTGGATCGGTTCGTCGCCAGAAAGACACCGTCTGCACCGGCCCTTACGATCTCTCCGAGCCGATCGGTAAATCCGGTCGACCCGGGTGGGTAAGTACCACGATAGACGATTCGTGCACCGACCGATTCCACGGCGCTGACGAAAGCGTCGGTTTGAATGCGTCCGTAAGCGTTTTCCGGAGCCAGTATGGCGAACCGATTGAGACCCAGGTTCTGTGCTGCGTACAGACCAATGATATGGCCGATCGCTCCGTCGAGCGCGTTTACGGTAAACACCCGCGGCCCTATCTCCAGCAAGCGAGCATCGGTCGCGGTCGGGCTCACCAACGCGATACCCTCCTCTTGCGCAGCGCGTCCCGCGGGGATCGCGAACTCGCTCGTCAACGGTCCGAGGACCGCCTGGACGCGATCGCCACGAGCGAGGGCGCGAATCACGCCGATGGTCGAGTCTGGGTCGCTGGCTGTAGAACGAGAAACCAGCTCGTAGGGTGGTGTTCTACCGCGATTGACTTCTTCCATTGCGAGTTGAACGCCCCTTTGGATCTCCTCTTTGACGTTGCCAAACCGCCCCTCGATCGGGGCTATCAGGCCGAGCTTTGGAGGCGCGGTCGTGACCGCACCCGCTGCCAGGGCGGCGGCCTCGGCGCGCATGGCATCCGGCAAGCCGGCTACGCCTTCGACTTGACGCGCCAGCGAGCGCGCGAGTCTCGAGTCGCCAGCTGCGTGCGCCCAGCGAGCTGACTGCAGGTAAAACGGCGCTAGCCAGTTCCGGTCGGACTCGAATTGCGAGGTGTCTTCGATGATCTGCCGTGGCAGTCGCTCCAGCAGGTCGAGCGACAAATCCAGGAATGCACTCAAACGTTCACGCGAGGCTTTTTCGATCTCCAGTGCCGCCGCGAGCGAGTTCTCGAATTCGCCCTGCCCATAATAGGCGTTAGCCAAAAGTAGCGTAGCGTGCTCCCGGCTTGGAACCGTCGGCGACAAGCTGAGGTATCTGGCGAGCGCCGCGGCCGCACCCCGATCGTCCTCGAGCTGATAGTGGGATCGGCCCTGCCAGTACAGCGCAAGCGCAGCATTCTCACTGGAGGGGTACTCCTCTACAACCCGCGTGAACTCATCTAGCGCCGCCTGATAACTACCGGCCTCGATCAAGCTGAGGCCGTTCTGGTACGCGTCCTCGGCTGCCCGGGCCTCAGCCCGCGTCAGTGGACGATCGCTCAGCGTTGGTATGCGATCACGCGAAACACAGGCGGCGGTGAGCGAGACCGCAAGTATGGCCCACGGTCGAACACGGTCCAGGAGAGCGTTGGGGGTAGAGATCGGTGTCATGCGCCGAACGCCGCCCGAGGAGAGCTAGGCTTCGGCTCCGTCCCCGGCCACGTCCTCCCCGGCTGCGTCGGGGCTGGCTTCAGCGAGCGCTTCCGCTTTTTCGGTAGGTGGTTCCTCGTCAGACAGTTCTTCTTCCGGCGCCGCCTCGTCGATTTTGGCGGCCTCATCGGTTTTGGCGGCCTCATCGGTTTCGGCGGCCTCATCGGTTTCGGCCTCATCGGTTCCGGTGGGCTCATCAGTTTCGGCGGCCTCATCAGCTCCGTTTGGCTCCTCTTCGGAGTCGATGTCTGGCCGATCGCGGTGGCTGGGGATATCGATCACCGACAGAACAATCCGACGGTTATCCGGATCCGACTCGATGACCTTGAGAACCATGAGGTCACCTTCGCGGAACTTGTCGGATGGGTTCTCGAGGTTCCGGTAGCCGAGTTGCGATATCGGGACGAAACCTTCCACCTCGCCCTCGAGATCGACCACGACCCCCTTGTCAAGCAGGCGCAGCAGTTTGGCCTCAGTTTCGACACCCACCGCGTACTTATCGCCGAGCCCCGGCCACGGGTTCTCCTCGAGATCCTTGATGCTCAGGGAGATTCGCTTGTTCTCCGCGTCGATGTTGAGAACCTGGACCTTTACGGTTTCGCCCTTGCGAACGACCTCGCTCGGATGGTGAATCCGCCGCGTCCAAGACATGTCGCTGATGTGTACCAAGCCGTCGATCCCCTCTTCGATTTCGACGAACGCACCAAAAGTGGTCAGGTTCCGGACCGTTCCGTTCAAGATCGTGCCATCCGGATATTTTTCCGCCAGGCCATTCCAAGGATCCTCCTCGATCTGCTTCATCCCGAGGGAGATCTTCTCTTCTTCCTGGTTTACGTTGAGCACAACGGCCTCGATAACGTCTCCGATTGAGACGACTTTGGAGGGATGCTTGATGTGACGAGTCCACGACATCTCCGATATGTGGACCAGCCCTTCAACCCCCTTCTCGAGTTCGACAAAGGCGCCATAGTTGGTGATTGACACCACTTTGCCATTGATCCTCGAGTTTACCGGGAACTTCTCAGCGACACCCTCCCACGGATACGGCTGGAGTTGTTTGAGGCCCAGAGAGATTCGGTTGTTCTCCAAATCGAGGTCGAGAATCTTCACCTCGAGCTCGTCGCCGATCGATACGAGCTCGGATGGATGACCCACCCGGCCCCATGACATATCGGTGATATGCAGCAGCCCATCGGCACCGCCCAGGTCGATAAACGCACCAAAATCGGTAATGTTCTTGACGATGCCTGTGCGTAGCTGGTCAACAGCTATCTCGGTTAGGAGCCGGCCTCGCTTCTGCTCTCTGATCTGCTCGAGGATGGTCCGCCGGCTCACGACGATGTTTCGACGCCGCTTGTTCAGCTTGATGATCTTGAACTCCATCGTCTGTCCGATGAGAGCATCGATGTCGGGAACGCGACGGAGCGCGATCTGAGACCCCGGTAGAAAGGCGTCTACTCCAAACAGATCCACGATTACCCCGCCCTTGATCTTTCTGGCGAGCGTGCCCTGAACGAGCGTACCATCATCGTAGGCCAGCCGAATCTTGTCCCAAACCTTGAAGAAGTCAGCTTTCTTCTTCGATAGGACGACGCGGCCTTCCTTGTCCTCCAGGTTCTCGAGGAAAACGTCCACCTCGGCTCCGACGTCGAGCGGATCTGTGTCCTTAAACTCATCGAGCGGAACCGCTCCCTCGCTCTTAAACCCGACGTCGAGAACAACGACGTTCTCGTCCACGCGCAGAATGTGCCCGGTGACGATCTGGCCCTCCTTGATGTCCTGGATCGATTCCTCATAGATCTCAAGGAGTTCTTGGTACTCATCGAGCGAGTACTCGTCTTCGTCGAAAAGATCGGGACGAATGTTCAACTGCTCGGCGGTGGGCTTCGGGTCCGCTGGAACCAAGTCGTCGGCAGAAACGCGCGGAGGCACCTCGGCAGGGTCGCGAGGATCGACGGCGACCCCGCTAGATTCGGGACCACCGCTGAGGGAGGTGTCGGTTGGGTCAGTCATAGACAAAAAGCGTTCCAGGGCCCGGTTTCAAGTGTGTGTTTGTACCCGCAACTCCCCGCAACTTGGGGAAGTTATAAAGATACCGGCCATTTTTACCCTCTGTCAAGCGATTCCGGCCTAAGAGGTCTGATTCATTCGATCCCGGGCCATCCGGACCACGCGCCCGATCTGGGCCTCCAGATCGAGATTCGTCGTGTCGAGGCGAACGGCATCGGGGGCTGCGGCCAGGGGCGCCTCGGCTCGCTCTCGATCCTGCCGATCCCGCTCAGCAAGGCCCTGCGCGTAGCTCGCCAGGAGGGGCGCATCGAGTTCTTGTCCCGCGGGCTCCAACTCGCTCGCTCGTCGGCGAGCTCGTTCCTCTAGTGAAGCGACCAAGTAGATCTTCAGAAACGCGTCCGGGAACACAACCGTCCCGATGTCCCGCCCATCAACCACCGCCGGGCTATCGCCAACTCGCCGTCGAAGGTCTTGGTTTACGATGGAGCGTACCGACGGGTCCTCGGCAACCCGGGAAACGGTTCGCGTCACCGCCGGTGACCGGATCGCATCGGTAATGTCCGTGCCGTCGAGCGACGTCCGGAGTCTCCCGCCAACCATCCGCTGGTCGATGCGTGCGCTCCCCAGGCGGTCACGCAAGGTCGCTCGTCCGGGCGCGTCTTCCAGATCGACGTCGTAGCGTAACGCCAACAGCGCCGCCGCTCTGTAGAACGCTCCGCTGTCGACGTACGCCCACTGCAGCGCAGAGGCGACACCTTGAGCGGTCGACGACTTGCCTGTCCCGGCCGGGCCGTCGATAGCGATGATCGGAGCGTTCACGCGCCGGCTAGAATCTCGGGGTCAGCCGGAGTGCTTTATGCACCGAAAGGCAGTGGGGATCTCTTCGAGACGGGCCCGCAGGATCGGCCGCCTGCAAACCTGACACTTTCCATATTGCCTTGCGTCAATGAGCGCCATCGCAGTTTGGATCCTGCGGAGCTCGTCCTGCTCGCGTTGCTCCAGCCGTATCAGAATGTCGCGGTCCTTCTCTTCTTGCGCCCACTCCTCCAACTCCCGCGGTCGTTCTTGAAGGCCTCGTAATTCGTCCCGGAGATCATGCAAACGACGCTCGATTCGGTCTCGCTTCTCGAGAAGCTTCTCGCGAAAGTGGTCGAAAAACGCCTGGCTGCGGTATGCACGAGGGCCTTTTCTCTTGACGGCCTTCTTCTTCTTGGTCGCCTTCTTCCGAACAGCCGTCTTTTTCTTAGTGGTCTTCTTCTTCCGAACGACCGTTTTCTTCTTGGTTGCTTTCTTCTTCCGGACGGTCTTCTTCCGAGCGGCTTTCTTCGTTTTCTTCGCAGTCTTTTTCTTACGGACAGTCTTCTTCCGGGCCGTCTTCTTCTTCTGGACGGTCTTCTTCCGGGCGGCTTTCTTCTTCCCAGCCGTCTTGCGTGTCGTTTTCTTCTTGCCAGGCATAGAGTTCCTCGTTTACAGGCGGCCGCCTATTGTAGCTGTGGTCGGGAATCGCGGCAACAATTATCGGCGCCTACCCACCAGTGAGTCGGTCTAGCCAACCACGCCAATCTAAACCGGAACGCGATGGGCCCTTTCTTGAGCGAGCAAGCACGGAGTCGAGGTCCCGGCCGATCACGATCGTCACGTCCAGAAACAAGGTCGGATCCGGGCTCGACTCGATCGGGACACCGGGAAGCACCGCCGCTACTTCGCGCGCAGCAACCGAGGAGCCCATCCGATCGATGATTCGGGTTCGGTCGTAGTCGAACCGGTCGGCGTTGCCATAGTCGACCACATCAAATCCGGCCTCGCGAAGAAAAGTGGTCACCTCGCTGGCTGCACCTGACACCCCCGACCCATTCCGTACCTGAACTCGGATTCGGGCTCGATCCACGGGGGGCTCTGATTCGCCGCCGCTTTGGGCGGATCCTGTTCCTCGCTGTGGGCCGGATCCCGTGTGCCGGGCGATGGTCGACATCAGAAATGCGCCGACCAAGATCCCGAAGAGGGCTATCGCACCCACCTCGAGAACGTCTCTCCGAAAGACATTGAGCACCGCTATGTCCCCGCGCTCGCGGTCAGCGCAGCCCAACTCAGCGGGTGAACCGGTCGCTCGCGTTCCACCAGCCAATGGACACGGTGATTAAGCACTCGAGCGGCGGCGCGCTGGAGCCCGGCCGGACCCTGTCCCGCGAGAACGATCAGAGAGGCGGTCTGCATCTCTAAGGCATGGTCGCGCAGGGGCTCACAGAAGTCCGCTACGTAGAGAAGCCAGCCGACGGTTCCCCAATCCGGATGCCCCGTCGGATGGTGTCGCACGGCGGCCAGAACCTCGGTGTCCTGCTCGGCCCACTCGACGACCGCCCAGGCGGCGGCAGCCTGCGCGTGCAGCAGCTTGGGCGCCTTGGAGGCTGCCCAGCCATCCGGCTCCTGGTCGACGGCGGCGATGAAACGGAGCCATTCATCGATCGAGTCGGCCTTCATTGCATCGTGGTACCAAGCCGCCCGGGCTGATGCCTCAACGACGGCTCGTGGCCAACCGCCTCCCACCGCGATCCGCTCGACAGTGACCACGACCGAACGCACATGATCCAACCGGTCCGTTGCGCCGTGCCCGGCCAGTCGTGCGGCAACCGCCTCGGGCAGCAATTTCAGGTGGTTGGTCATCCCGTCGAGCATGAGTCGCTATCGAGCTCGATCCCGCAATACCGCATCTGCCATGGCCAGTTGGCCCGGATCGTTGACGCCTTGGATCTCCTGTGGGTCTGGCGCTTCACACAAATGGCCGGGTGTGCCCGCCGCCGATAGCAGCATCATGACATCAGTCAGGTAGCGTTCGCCCTGGGAGTTGGATGTTCCTAGTTCCGCAAGCAGCGGGTAGATGAGCGGCCATTGAAAGCAGTAAACACCGGCATTGATCCGACGGATGCTCAAAGTCTCGCTGTCGGCATCGGCCTCCTCGACGATCGCCACGACGCGCTGATCGTCGTCGGCAACGACACGACCGTACCCGCTCGGGTCATCGAGCGTCGCGACGAGCATCGTCGCTGGCGCATCATTATGACGATGGTCATCGACCAGCGCCTTTAGCAACTCTCCAGTTAGCAGCGGAGTATCGCCGCAGCAGACAAGTACGTCGCCATCGAATCCCATGAAGTTCGGGCCGGCACATTCGAGTGCGTGTCCGGTTCCGAGCTGTTCCTCCTGCACCGTCAGCTCGACGTTGTCGCGCCCCGCCAAGACTTCGCGTACTCGATCGCTCTGATAACCAACCACGCAGACTGTTCTTATGGCGCCCGCCTGTTCTACGGCGTCGATGACATGCAAGATCATTGGGCGGCCTGCCAGCGGATGAAGCACCTTGACCAGTTCCGACTTCATCCTGGTCCCCCGGCCAGCGGCCAGGATTACTGCCCCCAGCGATCCGTCAGTCGACATCGGACATCAACCAGATGTTGTCGATCAGACGGGTCGAGCCGACCCTCGCGGCGACGGCAGCCAGTGCGCCAGATGTCAGGACCCTCAGCGGTTGAAACGAGCGACCATCGACGACAGCTGCATACTCGACCTCTATCCTGTCGTCGGCGGATAAAACATCCTGCATCGCGACTTCCAGCTGGCCTGCCTCTCGCTCGCCGTTGGTGACCAGCTTCTGCGCACGGCGAAGTGCTCCGTATAACCGTGTGGCGGATTGCCGCTCAGAACGGGTCAGAAAGACGTTGCGGCTCGAACACGCCAGACCATCCTCTTCTCTGACCGTTGGGGCGACCACGATCTCGACCGGAACCGCCAAGTCCGATACCATTCTGCGAATAGCCGCGGCCTGCTGCGCGTCCTTCTGGCCGAACACGGCCGCGTCTGGCTGAACGATCTGGAACAACTTCATCACAACGGTCAAAACGCCATCGAAGTGGCCGGGACGAGCCGCGCCCTCGAGCCCGTCGGTCACGCCACGCATCGTTATACGAGTAACTGGGGTTTGTGCGTACATCTCGCTCTCGTCAGGCGCGAATACCAGTTCGACTCCACGATCTGCGCACAAATCGAGATCGCGGTCGAGATCCCTGGGGTAGGCCTCGAAATCTTCGGTTGGACCGAACTGCAACGGATTCACGAACACCGATACGACCACGCAGTCGGTCGAGCCTCTTGCCCGATCGATCAGTGATAGATGGCCTTCGTGGAGGTGGCCCATGGTAGCGACAAGCCCGATGCGCTTCCCGGCCTTCCGCTCGGCGCTAAGAGTGCGTCGACACTCCGAGATCGAAGTGACGCGCGACAGGGTCACTCGAACGATTCCGCTTCTCCCGGAAATCGTCCAGCTCGGACATCGGTCACGAACTTTTCGAGAGCGCCCGCAACGACTTGATCGAGATCGGCGTAGCGGCGGACAAACTTCGGCCTGAAGTCAGGCGTCATTCCGAGAACATCGTAGGTTACCAAGATCTGACCGTCGGTCTCCGGACCAGCTCCAATCCCGAGAGTGACCGCCGCGATCTTCGCTGTCACTCGCGCGCTTAGAGCGCGAGGAATCTTCTCCAACACGATTGCAAAGCAGCCCGCCTCGGACAGCGCGACCGCATCGGCAACGAGCTCATCCCCGGACTTCTCGTCTGCTGCCCGCAAGTCGTAGCCGCCAAATACGTGGATCGACTGTGGTGTCAGTCCGAGGTGACCCATCACCGGAATCCCGATGTCGGTCAACCGTTGGACCGTTTCGGCCAATCGAGCACCGCCTTCGAGCTTGACCCCCTGTGCGCCGGTCTCTTTCATCACCCGGCCCGCGTTGCGGAGCGTGTCTTCCGGGGAGATCTGAAACGAGAGAAACGGCATGTCGACAACCAGAAAGATCTCCGGGGCACCGCGCCGGGCAGCGCGAGCGTGATAGATCATCTCGTCGAGGGTCGCCGGGAGGGTCGAGTCGTGGCCCCCGAATACTTGGGCTACGCTGTCTCCGACCAGTATTCCGTCGACGTGTGCTTCGGCCACATAGCGAGCCAGCATCCAATCGTAAGCAGTGAGAAACACGACCCTCTCGCCGTCCGCCTTCATCTGGCCGAAGGTGTTGACGCTCGCACGCACCGTCATCTGGCCTCGACGCAAGAACGCGAAACTTCTGGCAGCCAGGTGATTGGCACGCCGATCTGATTACACAACTCGATAAAGAAGGGTCGCTCGGCCAGCCTCGGATGCGGAATCGTCAGTCCGGGCTCATCGAGCCTCACCCCACCGTACAACAAGATGTCAATGTCTATGGATCGCGGTCCGCCCCGTGGGGTCGCGTCCCGATTCCTCCCCATCCGCTGCTCGATCGCCATGCACGTCTCGAGCAATTCGAGGGGTTGCAGCTTCGTATCCAACCCGATGACCTGGTTGAGAAAATCTGGTTGGTCCAGATAGTCGACGGGAGCTGTTTCAATGACCGCAGAGCACGATACCATTCGAACGTCATCACGCAACGCGATCAAGGACGCCCGTGCCAGACCGAGGCTCTTTACGCGATCGCCTAGGTTGGCGCCCAAGCTCAGATATGCTCGCTGTTCCGGCGCTCGTCTCATGGGCGGCAAACCTCGACTTCCACCCGATCCACCGGGCCTGGCAACGCAGCCCACGGCTTGCGGCAGCAGATTCGGACCTTGTCAACTCGGTCTAACTCGATGACGCGATCTGCGATCCGCGCACAGAGCGCTTCCAACAACCGGGGTGCATGTTCCGGGTCATCGCTGATCGTCTCGCGGACCGCTTGGTACACGCGCCGATAGTCGATTCCGAGGACTAGCGAATCCGCATCCGCGGATTCGTCGAGATCAGCCATTACCTCCACGTCGACCTCGATCGGCTGCAGCATCTCCCGTTCGTGAGGCAGATCTCCGACCATAGCGTGAAAACGGATCCCCAGAAGCCGAATCGAGTCCACTAGCCTATCGAACGACAAGCACGCGAATCGTTCGCTCCGCGCCGTTGGCGACGAGTCGCACCACGTATACGCCGGCCGGGACCGATACACCGGAATCGGCCTGGCCATCCCACGTGGCGGCTTGTTCGCCGGCGATGATATCGCCGTTGACCAACGTCCGAACGCGCTGCCCCAGCAGGTTGTAGACGATCAGCTCGACCCGTGCACCGCTGCCACCGCCAGCGGCTGGCACGGTAAACGGTATCGTAGTCGGTTGGCCCATCCTGAATGGGTTTGGAAAGTTCTGATCGAGCGCGAGCGCTTCGGGGGGCGGAGGAGGCGGTGGCGGAGGAACGCCGAGCACTCGATTGAAGTACGCGTCGCGGGCAGACTCGGCGGCGGCTTGCAACGCCTGACGATCCGTTCCGGCCAACATCGCAACAGCCACCGTGTCGGAGGCGCCTGCGCCAATCGTCAACGGACCTCGCCCGATGATCTGAAAAGCGTCTTGCGGTTGTGCTACGCTGGTCTGCGATTGCCCGCTTGTGAGGGCATCCCACTTTTCTTGATCCGAGAACTCGCCGTTGAATAGATCCGGGGCCTCGGCAGGGACGAGCGCTGTACCGGGATTGCCAACCGGGCTATTGACAATGTCAGAGCGAGTCACAGCTGTGAATGAGATCTGCGCAAGCGTCACATCGTCAAGCCAGGCCACGCCCAGCGCCGGTTGTCCCGCTTGAGTGCCCTCGACGAAGCCCAACAGCCGCGACGGGTCCCAACCAACCGTCTCGGCGACGCCTCCCTGGCCATCGGGCAGGTCCCAATCAGCGAACAACCCAACGCGCAAGCCACCTATCGTTTGTGAAGATCTGTTCGTGAGAATGAATTGGAGCAGCACAAAGCTGTCCTCACCAGGCTCGCTAAACGCGAAGCTCTCCTGACGCACCTCGACGCCCAGTGGAGCCAGCGCGTGACGGTCGTCGTAGCGGGCCGTGATGCGCTGACCACCGGCGGCCTCATCGACCACCATCGGGGAACCGACCAGTGGAAACCAATCGGTCGCGTTTTGGGTGTCCTCGCCGTAGGGGATATCGTCGGACAGCTGGTTGGCGCTGACTCCCACCATGAGACCGGCATGAAAGAGCCAGTTGTTGCTCGTGGCCGGGAACCGGAAGCCGTTGCCGCGTAATAGGAAGCCACTCTGGTGGATTCCGGTGTAGAAACCAAATCCTCCAAAGTTGGTGACGGTCAGCCGAACTTGACCCCGATCATGGGTCGCGAAAACCCCCTCGACCGGGTCACCCGCTTTCAGGATCATGCGGAAGGGTCCGATCTGCGCCCCTTGGATCGCCACATCAAGAACGATGTTCGTGCCCGGGCTCACCGATGCTCCGATGTCGATCCCAAACGTCGAGTTATCAAGCGGCTCGATGACACCGCCGGGACCCGCCACCGTGAGTGGGATTGACGACCGAGTGACCGAGATTCCCGGCGTCGGGCTCGATAACACGGCGGTTGTGGACGGCACCGAAGCGCCGTGGTTGGTCAGGATCGGAATCAGACTCACGCTCACGCCGGGCCGCAGAACGAGCGCATCCTCGATACCGGACAACCTGAGCTTGACAGCGCCAGCAGGCTCGGTGAATCCGACCAGCCGCGCGACCTGCTGATCGGGCCGGCTGACCCTCGCCAACGCGGCTTCCGCGTCGACCAGACCTTCCCCGGTGTCGTTGTCGTCACCTGCGAAGCCTAGGTCGATCGCTGTGTCCAACAAGATCGCCTTTGCATCCTCCGGTGTGATGTCGGGATCTTTCGACCGCATCAACGCGGCCACCCCAGCGACCATTGGTGTTGAGAACGACGTCCCGCTCACGGTCCGAAAATCGTTGAACAATCCGCGAGTGATAACGCCTTCGCCTCGAGCGACGACATCCGGCTTGGTGGCATTTGGGCCGCCACACGCTGATGGGCCGCGACCCGACGATTGCGCGACGACGTTGCTCGCGTCGACCGACCCGACTGCGAACGCGTTGACCCGTGAATCGGCACGACTCGCTGGCGAGGTGACGCCCTGCTGGCCCTGATTCCCGGCCGACCACACCACAATTGGTCCGGCCGCTTCCAGCGCATCAATCGCGTCGTCAAAGATCGTGTCGCACACCAGCTGTCCCGAGTCG
Organism: Gemmatimonadota bacterium; assembly: GCA_039590215.1. Lineage (GTDB taxonomy): Bacteria > Gemmatimonadota > Gemmatimonadetes > JACCXV01 > JAHWKZ01 > CAMYLR01. The sequence continues at coordinate 45,769 of JBDHFX010000015.1, forward strand.
TCGGTATTCGTCAAGCCGAACGAGTTGCTCACGACATCTGGTACGTCGTTGCGCGTTGTTGGATCCCCATCGGGGTCGCTCAACCACTCGAATATCTTGATCACGTTCGAGACGAATCCTTCGCCGCTTTCAAATGCGTCGCCCGCTATCCACGTAGCGTTGAACGCGACGCCGTACGTCTGGTTGCCCCCGGTTAGCAGACCCATCGTGGAGGTTCCATGGCCGGCTCCGATCGAGAAATCGTCTTCCGGGAACACAGTCAGCGATACCGGCGAGAGCCAGCTCGCGTCGCTGCCGGCGAAGCGACCCCGCCAACGGTCACCGAAAGTGTCATCGTCCCCGTTGACGCCCGAGTCAACGTTGGCCACGATCGCTCCGCGTCCGGTCACGCCCTGCGCCCACACTTGGGGTACTTTGAGTTGTTCGAGCTGTTCTTCGGGGACCGATAGCTTATCCACTTCGAGCGGCATCGAGCGGAAATCTTCGCCCAGCGTCAAGCGTCTATCCGTAACGATCTCGGCGATGCTCGGGTCGGCCTCAAGCCGCGCTTTCCACTCAGGGTCCAGTTCGGCGACAACGGCGTTGATGACCCACAACCGATCGATCTCAACCAGCGCACCGGCTCGGGCAGCTTCCTCGAGCGGTTGCCGCGCCGCGGCTATCGATCGCTCATGAATCGCCTTGAGTCCGACAATCGCTCGTTGGTGGCGGATGTCCAGCGTCACTCCCCTCGTTCGAATGCTAGCGAGCAGGTTGGCTCGCGCCGCGGCGGGGTCCGCCAGCCGGATGATTACGCGTTCACGCTCAGCGTTGGGGGCCTGACCCGCGGCCAGGCCGATCGCGCCGCCAATCGCGAGGACCGCCCACCACCGTGTTTGCTTTGGCTTCACAACAACTCCAGCTGGATATCACTGTATCCACCGGCCCGAATGCGAGCCAGACTCTGTAGACCCGCTTCCACCGGCATCTCGATTACCTTTATCGCGTCAGGGGCATAGCGGAACAGCTTCTCAAATACGTTCTTCCAGTCGATCGCCCCGTCGCCGAGTAGTAGATGATCGTCCGAGAAAGTGTCCGTGTCATGCAGGTGCACCTCGCGGATTCCGTTCGCCAGCTCCTGCCACCAGGTATCGAGGGATACGGTACCAAAAATGTGAACGTGGGCCACGTCTAGGGTAAAACCGAGGTGTCTGGCATCCAACTGGTCTCGGAGATCAAGTAATACTCGAGGTGTGGGCTCGAACATGTTTTCCAGCAGCAACGTAATGCTGGCGTCAGCAGCGAGGCCCACGAGCCTCTCCCAGACCTCGAGGCTCAGGGCCATCCAACCCGGAAGCGTCGACTCCGGCAGCAGGGGCAGGTATCCGGTATGGAAGTTGGCGTGCCGGGCTCCCAATGCACCGGCTACGCTGATCGTGCGTTCCCAGCAGAGCCGGGTGTGCTTGCGTACGACCGGGTCCAGGCTGCCGGGGTTGAGATCGAAGATCGGTGCGTGGACCGAGACCTCGATCCCACGCTGGGCGAGCTCGTCACCAAGCTTTCTGACCCCCGTGGTTTTGCCCAGATTGAGCAGCCACTCCGTGTCGTATAGCGTGATCTCGACGCCGAGCTCCCGCTCCGCCAGTCGGTCCAGCTGACGGCTGACGTCGGAGAAAGAGGTGCTGAGCGAGAACCGCGGTGCCATGAGGGTCGCCAATCTACCGGCGCCTTTTAGCTCACGTCCAGCGCGCTTCCGATCCTATCCTCTGGCTACCGCTGCTCGCGGCGCATCATCACGCGTCGGAGAAGTGGCTCGGTATGTCTATCCCGTACTTGTCCGGATCGAGCACCTTGACGATTGATCGTGAGTACCGTCCGTTATCATCTTTCTCCGTCAAGCTCACCTCCGGCCCATCGACTCGCACGCCATCGGCGGCTGCGATCAGCCTGACCCGTGGTCGACGCAGGTTCTTGGGACTCTGATCGGGGCTCATCACGATCGCGACTTCACCGGTGTCGAGCAGACACATTGATCCGACCGGAACGATGCCGAGAACGCTGATGAACGCCTTGACCAGAACGGGATCGAATCGAGTCCTGCTCTGTTCCTCGAGAATCTCGACCATCCGGGCCGGCGTGATAGGATCAGTCTTGTAGACGCGGGGCGTCGTGCCTGCATCAAAGGCGTCCGCGATACCGACGATCTTCGAGTGAAAGGAAAGTCCACGAGGTGCATAAAGCTTCGGATAGCCAGAAAGGTCAACGTTGAGGTGGTGTTCAAAGGCCACCAGCATCTCGTGTGCCGGCATTGTCCCTTCTGCCCGTTCGGTAATCAGGCGCCATGCCCCGTAGGTCGTGTGTCGCTGCATGATGCTCCATTCGTCGTCGGTGAGACTACCGGCCTTGTTCAGCACCTCTTTGGGCACGTCGACTTTTCCGATGTCATGCAGCAGCGCCGCCAGCCCGAGCTTATAGAGTTCGAGCCGAGTCAAACCGATTTTGTGGCCGAGCGACACTGACAGGATGCATACGTTCACGGAGTGCGTGAACGTCGGCTCATCGTAGTCCCGGAGGCAGGTCATCCCAAGGATCAGCATCTCCTCGGTGAGGACCTCGTCGACGATGGATTGGACGGCGCGCCGGATTCGGTAACGCGGCGGTAAGCGACCCTCCCGCTGGCTCTCGAGTAGGTCGCGGACAACCGCCACCCCCATCCGGTATGTGACACCGACCCGCTCTTTCGTGAGGGCGTCGGCGGCGGCAAACGGGTCGTGTACGATTTCGGCACCTCGTGTCAGCACCTTCACATTCTGGATTCCGGCTTCAGCGAGGCGCTTACTGAGAGTTGCGTGCGCCGGGCCTCCGTTGCTCTGGTAGCGGCCAACCACAGCCGCGAAGTGGGCGGCTTCGTCTCCGTCCATCAGCGCGGTCCACTCGAAACCGCCGACCCCGAGCTCGTTCACGAACTGTCTCAGCTTCGAGTACAACTCGTAGGTATGCAGCTCCATGCGCACACGGGTTCCGTTGACTTCGATGATGTCGTCGCCAACCTCGAGCGAAGCTGCTTGATCGATCTCGTGCAGCGAACGGACGCAGGCCGCCAACTTCTCGCCCGCTAGTTTCAGCGTCTCGTTGGTTGGCTCATAGAGCTGTGCCGACCGGACAGCGACCCAGAGGTCCTGGACCAGCTCGGCAGCGAGCGCATGCCGGGCGTGGGAGACCGAACTCATGCTCATGTTCGGTAACCGACCTTTCCTGTGTCGCCGTCCAACGCCCTCCGGGCCGCTTGTCGGACATGGGGGCTCCCGGATTCACTCGCCCGCTCGAGGACCTCGCGCCCAGTGACCGTTTCGGTGGCCAGTAGCCCGATGGCCGCGTTGAAGGCCCCCTCCGGGTCTACCCGACGGAAAAACCCGCCGCGCCGTCTCAGGCGCCGTTCGAGCGAATCGACGACGGTCGAGCCGCCGAGGGTCCCGTAGGCTTCGAAAAACAGCCGTCGCTCGGCTGGCGATCGATCCGAGAGCTCGCGGGAATTGATCAGCGACGCGACGCGCTTGAGAGCGAGTGTATACCTGTGGCCGATCACATGGCGCAGAGCGTAAAGACGAATCGCTGGGTCGCTGTCGTCGACCCGCTCCGCTATCAGCGCCATCGCGCGAGGGTTCTCGAACACCTTGAGGGCCAGCAAGGCCTCGCGTCTGAGCTTCGCGTCGGGCCTAGTCAACATTCTCCCCAACGGCTCGAGCAGGCGCTGATCCGCTGTCAGGCCGGCGAGGTACGCCGCCGACCTCGCTGCACTGTGATCGGTACCCTCCATTGAAGCGATCAATGCTTCCGGGTCGGACTCGTTCAACTCAACAAACGTCTCGGCTAGAATTGGGCGTTGGCAGAGGCGCTTGAAGTCAGGCAATCCGGCCAGTAGGGCGGTCATGTTCCCAGTCCCAAAGACGCGGTAGAAACCAGCGACGTCGGCATCCGTCACCTGGCCTGCCTCCAGACGCACGCTCAGCTGTTCTAGCACCTTCGTTGCAAGCGACTGGGCGCGCATCTGCCGGAAGGTCTCTTGCGCGCGAACGTCGGCCTGGTCCTCGTCCACGCACGGTTGAAACACCTCGTGCATCTTCTGCACGGCCTCAAACTCATTACGCTCGAGGAGGCCGTTCTGAATCTCTTCGAGCGCTCCCAGGATCGGGCTTGGGTCCTCGTGGGGCGGATTGAGAACGAGCTCGCGCATGCAAGTCAAGACCTGTTCCAGAACCCCTCGCTCCTGTTCGGCGTGCAATTGTCGCTCGAGGTACGCCATGTCTTGATCGTCGAGCCGATAGAGGTTCGGCTCGCTCTCATGAATCAAGGGCAGACGGGTGACGTCGATGCGGTCTTCGTCATCGAGATCGAGCGTCGGTACGTCCTCATCCGAGTCCACCTCTGGAACCAGCTCAGGCTTGGCGGGCACCCACTCACGGTCGGCGAGCCGCTCGACATACGTGTACCGAATGTGGAGCAGCCGTTCCTCCCAGAGTCGGGCGATCAACTCGGACTCGAAGCCAGGTCTGGCGGAGGCCGCGACATTATCCAGGAAGATCGCCAACTCATCTTCCACGAGTCCGGGATGGAAAGCGAGCTTCCGCAAGCCCTCGCGGTACATCAGAAACGCGAGCGAGTCGGTACCCGTCGGACGACGGTACACGATCTCGCCGAGCCACTGGAACGTGTCTTCCTTGATCTCCAGTTCGATCGGGCCCACCGTGTTGAGGAGCTCATCGATCCGCGCGGTAGCCGCCGACTCGGTCTCGACGCGTTGAGGATGTCCGGGATCGTAGAGCCGCCGCACCTTGAAAACGCGCACCAGCTCGTTCATGAGATCAGCGGCCGCCTGACCGTGAAGTGAGCTGATCCCGGCGCCGATCGATTCGCTGCTCACGATCTGCCGTCCTGCATTAGGGCGCTCCCGCGATGCGGGATCCCGCGTCGCCACAACTTGACTTTCGGTATTTCTTCGGTAATTTTGTCCATCGGGATTTACCACCAGACGCGAGGTCCGCGCATGAACCTAACAAAGCGCCAGCGTGAAATATATGACTATATCCAGTCATTTATGGAGCAGCATGGGTACGCTCCGAGCCTTGAGGAGATCGCTGCCGAGTTCGGTCTCTCCTCGGTGGCCACCGTCCACGAGCACATTCGCAACTTGGAGGCCAAAGGGATCCTCAAGCGTGACGCACACCGGAGTCGGGCGTTGGAGCTGACCCCACCCGGGTCCGCGATGGCGGTCGAACTCCCGTTACTCGGTCAGGTTGCTGCGGGCGAACCGCTGGAGGCGATACAGACCGACGACACAATCGCGATCCCCGAGCACCTGTTGGGACGAGGCGAGACGTTCGTGCTACGCGTCCGGGGGGACTCGATGATCGACGAGCAGGTCCAGGACGGCGATTACCTGATCGTTGAGCGACGCCAGACCGCTCGCGACGGAGAACGCGTGGTGGCGCTCATCGACGGCGAGAACGCGACATTCAAGACGTTCCACCGCGGCCCCGATGGCACCGTAGTGTTGCAGCCGGCGAACGATCAGCTAGAACCGATGCGGCTCGACGCGGGCAGGGTCGAAATCCAGGGCGTGGCGATCGGAATACTTCGGAAGTACTAGTGGCCCAATCAGACTCGGGTTTCCGAGGTCCAAACCGGCTCTTCGCCACCGGGTGCTACCGGCGGAACCGCGGCCAGATCTCCCTCGGAGGCCGCCACGATCACGGCGCACGATGAATCACCGGTGACATTGACGGCCGTTCGGCACATATCGAGGATCCGGTCCACCCCGAGGATCAAGGCGATGCCCTCGAGCGGTATCCCCACCGTCCGGAGCACTAAGGCCAGTGTGATCATGCCAACACCCGGCACTCCAGCCGCACCAATCGATGCCAACGTGGCTGTCAGGACTACCAGCAACTGCTGGGTTAGCGAGAGTTCGAGCCCGTACACCTGAGCTATGAAGATCGTCGCTGCTCCCTGGTAGAGTGCTGTGCCGTCCATATTGATCGTCGCACCAAGCGGGAGGACGAACGCCGAAACCTCCTCCCCAACCCCCAGGTTCTCCTCCGCGCATTCCATCGTCACCGGCAGGGTCACGTTCGACGATGACGTGCTGAAGGCGACCAGTTGAGCGGGCGCGATTCCCTTGAAGAAATGGACCGGGTTCATCCCAGCCAGGAGGCGAACAGCGGTCGGGTAAATGACGCCGGCGTGGATGACGAGGCCGACAATCACAACCGCCGAGTAAACGAACAACGTCTTGAGGATTCCAACGCCGTACTGCCCGACAATCGCGGCGATCAGCGCGAACACCCCGTACGGCGCGATCTTCATCACCAGATGGACCAGCTTTATCATCGCTTCATTGATCCCCTCGGCCAAGGACACGATCGGCTTGGCGTGTTCTTTGTCGAGCTGCGTCAGGACGACGCCGAGGATGAGGGCAAAGAAAATGACCTGCAGCATGTTGCCTTGCGCCAGCGATTCGACCGGGTTGGTCGGGATGATGTTGAGCAGCGTGTCTATGACGCTCGGTTTGTCGCCTAGCCGCTCAAGGTTGACCTGTGTGGCGCCCGAAAAATCGGTCAGCAGTCGGTCCTTGATCGCCGGATCGAGGCGCGAACCCGGCCGGACGATGTTCGCCAGCAGCAGCCCGATCGTGATAGCGATCGAGGTTGTTGCCAGGTAGTAGCTTATCGTCTTGATCCCGATGCGCCCCAGTTTCGCCAGGTCGCCGAGGCTGGCCACGCCCAGCAGGATCGACGCGAAAACGAGTGGGACCACGATCATCGTTATCAGCTTGATGAACGCGTCGCCGATCGGTTTTATGACCGCGATGGGTGGCCCCACGAGGATGCCGACCACTGCGCCCAACGCGAGTCCAAGGAGGATCTGAGTGTGGAGTTGTAGCCGCACGGCAACCGAACGTAGCGAAGTGAATTGCTTCCCGACAACCCCACCGGTATTTTGCTACTTTACTTGGACGAACGCATGTCGAAGCGCCTCAAAGGTGTGCTCCACTACGACGGCACCGGCTACCGTGGCTGGCAGAGGCAGGCCGACGCGGAGACGGTGCAGGGAGTCTGCGAGCGCTCGCTCGAAAAGATCTTCGGAGAACCCGTATCGCTGATCGCTTCGGGTCGCACCGATACCGGTGTTCACGCCCGTGGCCAAGTGGTTCACTTCGAACACGAGACAACAATCGAGAATCGCGAGCTGATGCGCGCCTGGAACGCACAGTTACCCGACGACGTATGGGTCGAGCGGCTCACGACCGCTTCGGCGGGCTTCCATGCCCGGCATGATGCGGTGAGCCGTACGTATCGGTATTTCATTGCGGATGGGCGACTCGCACACTCGCCGTTTGTGTGTCGTTACACGTGGGCGCTTGATCGGCGCCTCGATTGGGACGCGATCCGCGAGGCGACATCGTTGATTAGCGGGGCACATGACTTTCGGCACTTCGCGAAGGGAGTATCAGAGGGCCTGTGTTCGGTATATTCGGCTGAATGGCACCGCGCCCGGAACGGGCACGCGTTGGAGATCACCGCCAACCGCTTCTTGCGTCACATGGTGCGCGCCCTCGTTGGAGCGCTCGTTTCCATAGGGCGCGGACAGGTTCGTCCATCGTCGTTGTCACGAGCTCTTCAACCGCCTGGCGAGGCCGTTCCAGCGGCCCATGCACCCCCCCAAGGACTTTTTCTTTGGAAGGTTCACTATGCGCGCTGACCGCCTGATTGCCGGTTTGGGCCTTTTGGCGCTACTGGCCGGTGTATCGTGGTGGCGGTCGGCAGGCTCGACACCTGGCGACAACCAGTCGCCAGCTACTGCTCGCGCGCAGTCACCCGACCAAATCGACGAGTCGCGGCGCACTGCCATCGTCGTGGCGTCCGAGCGCGTGGGCCCGGCGGTCGTCTCGGTCAACGTCGTGGCGACACAGGTCGTTCGTGAGCAAAGTCCGTTCGATGATCCTTTCTTCCGGGGTCTGTTTCCGCCGCGGGAGCGACTGCGGCAAGTCCAGAGCCTGGGCTCCGGTTTCATAGTTTCCGATGATGGCTATGTGATTACCAACCAACATGTGGTGAGCGGAGCAACCGACATCGTGGTCACGTTGATGGACGGTCGGCAGCTCACGGCTGAGCTGGTAGCTGGAGACGAGGTCACCGACCTCGCCTTCCTGCGGGTTGAGGCTGACGATCTACCGGTCGCGACACTGGGGGACTCGGACAATCTGCTGATCGGTGAGTGGGCGATCGCAATCGGCAATCCCTACGGTTATCTGCTCGCCGACCGAAACCCGTCTGTGACAGTGGGCGTAATCTCCGCGTTGGGTCGCGACGTGCAGCCCGAGAGCCGTGGCGTCGGGCGGGGACCCCAGGTCTGGTCGAATATGATCCAGACAGATGCCGCCATAAACCCTGGCAACTCCGGTGGTCCACTCGTCAACGCACAGGGTGAAGTGATCGGCGTCAACGCCTTTATCTTCTCAGGTGGTGGTGGCTCGATCGGTCTCGGGTTTGCGATTCCGATCAACCGCGCTCAGCGAGCGCTGGCCGATGTCGTTCGGTTTGGATCGATCCGGCGTCCCTGGGCGGGATTGCATCTGGCGGAGCTCGACGGCGATGGCCAGCCCCCACGTGGAGTAGCGGTCCAACGGGTGGATCCGGGGAGCCCGGCTGACCGAGCCGACCTTCGGCCAGGGGACATCATCACCGAGACCGACGGTCAGGTGTTGCCATCGCCGATCGAGTGGCAGGGTCGGCTCCTGGACTCGCCCTCCGGCCAACCCATCGCAATCACCGCCGAGCGCGACGGCAACGTCTTCAATGTCACGCTCGTCCCGCAGGAGGATCCCCTTGTGCTTGCGGAACGGCTCGAAACACCCTTTGGAGCTTCCGTCGTCGTCGTCAACCAGACGCTGGCGTCTCATCTGGGCCTCACCAATGATTACGGGTTCTACCTCGATCGGGTCGATACGACCTCAGGTTTTCGCCGCTTAGGGCTTCGGTCCGGCGACATAGTGCTGGCGATTGGGCAGCGCCGACTCGACGGCGCGGAAGATCTGAGTGAGTTTGTGGACGCCCTACAGTCAGGACGACCGCTCACGCTGTTCATCGAACGCAACGGCGTGGTCTCTCGAATCTCAACCCGCTGAGAGGACGACAGTGCAACCGACATTGACGACCGAAGTGACGTCTGTCACTCTCCCCGTTCCACATTTGTCTAGCGGCAAGGTGCGCGAGATGTTCGCGCTTGGCGATGAGCTGCTGATCGTGGCCACCGATCGTCTGTCAGCTCACGACATCGTCTTCGATGAAGGCATTGCGGACAAGGGCGCAGTTCTCACGCACTTGTCCGACTACTGGTTCGATCGGCTTGAAGCGGCCAACCCGCATCACCGGTTGACGACCGACGTCGCTGATATTGTCGAGCGTGCCCCGGAGTTGGCCGACCATCGCCAGAAGCTCGCCGGGCGATCGATGCTCTGTCGCCGAGCCGAACCACTGCCGGTCGAGTGCGTGGTACGTGGTTACCTTGACGGCTCTGCATGGCGTGAGTACGCCGAAACGGGAACGGTGACTGGCATCGACGTACCGCCCGGACTCGAGCGCGGCGGTCTGCTCCCCAAGCCTATCTTCACACCGGCCACCAAGGCCGAGACCGGTCACGACGAGAACATCTCCTATGATGAGCTCGCATCAACGGTAGGCGCCGATCTCGCCTCGCATCTCAGAGACCGCTCGTTGGCGCTGTACACCGAGGCACGCGCACACGCCCTCGAGCGTGGTCTGATCTTGGCGGACACAAAGTTCGAGTTCGGTTGGACCGTGAGAGGCGAGCGAGAGCTCCTGCTGATCGACGAGGTCCTGACACCAGATTCGTCACGCTATTGGGATGCCACAGAATGGTCCCCAGGTGGCGCCCAGGCCTCGTTCGACAAGCAGCCGATACGGGACTTCCTCGACAGCGAACGGGCCGCCGGTCGCTGGAACGGAGAGCCACCACTGCCCCAACTTCCAGACTCAGCAGTGCTAGCCACGACAGCACGATATCGAGAAGCCTATCGTCGGATCACCGGCCGTGAGTTACCCAGGTATTCGTGAAGGCGCGTGTCGAGGTTCACATCCAGCTCAAGCCGGGCATGCTCGATCCCCAGGGCGAGACGCTCGAACACGCGCTAACCGCCATCGGATACGACGGCGTCCGCAGTATGCGGGTCGGCAAATGGATCACGTTCGAGATCGAGGGAGACGAGTCCGAAGCGGTCGAATCGCAGGTTGAGGAGATGTGTGATCGACTGCTCGCCAACCCGATCATCGAGCGCTACGAGTACCATGTGATGCGAGAAGAACGTTAATGGCCGACGTTCCCATCGGGATCGTTCGCTTCCCCGGTACGAATTGTGATCAGGACGTGTTTGACGCGGTAGCCGCTGTCGAGGGCGCGTGTCCGGTGTGGTTGTGGCACAAAGAGACTGATCTGCAAGGCGTGAAGGGTGTCGTTTTGGCGGGCGGGTTCTCGTAATCGCGCGGTTCAGTCCGATCATGGAAGAGGTGGTTCGGTTTGCTGTCGATGGTAGGCCCGTGCTCGGAATCTGCAACGGTTTTCAGATCTTGACCGAGGCAGGGCTGCTACCCGGCGCTCTCATGCGCAACGATCGGCTGACGTTTGTCTGTCGACCACAATCCCTCAAGGTCGAAACCGCTGACACGCTGTTTACTCGTCAATACGAGCGTGGGCAGGTCGTTTCGTTCCCGGTCGCGCACGCCGAAGGCAACTTCGCCGCTGACCCCGGTGTGATCGACCGTCTCGAAGAAGAACGTAGGGTCGTG
>JBDHFX010000016.1:0-20627 GCA_039590215.1 Gemmatimonadota bacterium
GCCAGCGTGCGTTGGTCGGGGTCGTCTCCCATGACGGTGGCGCCATCGGTCACCGCCAACAGCCCGCCCACCGCCAGCACCATCAGCATCAGTTTCGTTCGCATCGCTCTATGCCTCCCACAGATCGAGGTGTCGATTTCCTGGCCTGACTGACCTGTGCTACCGCCGGGGTGGCCGTTTATTCCATCGGCCGAGCGCTGGACGCTGACTCCGGGGGCTCGTAGGCTGGGAAGCCGTGGATCGCCCGTTCGTCCTCGTGGTCGGCTCGATCAATGAAGATCTGGTCGTCAACACCGATCGGTTGCCTCGGCCGGGGGAAACCGTCACGGGGGGTACTTTTCAGCGCTTCGGAGGCGGCAAGGGCGCCAACCAGGCGGTGGCGGCGGCCAGGATCGGCGCCGAGGTGGCTTTCATTGGGGCGGTTGGCGACGACAATTTGGGTGTGGACGCAGTCAAGCGGCTGTGCGAGATCGGGCTCGACGTGACCGGCGTGGCTCGAGTAGAAGAGATGGCGACCGGTATCGCGATCATCGTGGTCGACCAACGCGGAGAGAACCAAATCGCCGTCGCGTCCGGGGCCAACGCGGCCGTGGACCAGGAGCTCGTCGATCGGGCGCTGCACGACCGATCGCTGAGTTCCGGCGGCGTGATGTTGGCGAATCTCGAAGTCGGGGACGGGGCGGTGTTGGCGGCAGCCGAAACAGCCGTCGCCAACGGTCTGACGCTGGTCCTCAACCCGGCGCCAGCCCGCCCAATCCACGAGCGGTTGTTTGAACTCGCCCCGATCCTGACGCCTAACGAGGGCGAAGCCGAAACACTGACCGGCGTCGCCAAACCAAAGACGGCAGCGGATGCGCTATTTCGCAAGACCGGCACAGCGGTGATCGTGACGCTCGGCGCGGCCGGCGCTCTCGTCGTCGATCGTGATGGCACCCGACGTTACTCGGCGATCGAGGTCGAGCCGGTCGACTCGACCGGCGCCGGTGATGTCTTCAACGGCGTGCTGGCGGCTCGACTGGCGGCCGGTGACACGCTCGACGACGCGGTACGCTGGGCGATCGCCGGATCCGGCCTGGCGGTCACCGAAAGTGGAGCCAGGAAGTCGATCGCCACGCCGGAGGCGGTAACGTCACGGCTGGCCGAAGTGCGCGGGCCCATTTAGAGAATTGGGGGATCCGATGCGAGAGTTCATCGTCGACACCGACGCCGGTTCCGACGACGTGGTCGCGCTGATCATGGCCCTCCGTTGGCCGGATGTCGACGTGTTAGCGATCACCACCGTGTCGGGCAATGTCGAGGTCACGAACGCCGCCCGAAACGCGTTGATCACCACCGAGCTGTGTGGGTCCGATGTGCCGGTGTACGTCGGCAGCGACCGGCCGTTACGGGTGGATCCCCACCACGCTCATTTCTTCCATGGGAGCGACGGGTTGGGTGATCGCGGGTATCCCGAGGCGAAACGATCGCCCGAGAGCACGCACGCAGTGGACGCCCTGATCGCGACGATCCGCGACCACCCAGGCGTCACGCTGGTGACGTTAGGTCCGTTGACAAACATCGCCGCCGCGCTTCGCCGTGAGCCCGATATCGCGACCCATGTCAATTCGTGTGTCATCATGGGCGGCGCCGCCTGCACAGTCGGCAACATCACTCCAGCCGCCGAGTACAACCTGTGGGTCGATCCCAACGCTTCGAACATCGTGTTCTCGTCCGGATTGCCGATCGTGATGGTGGGATGGGAGTTGTGTCGGGGCGAGGCGAACCTCGACGATAACGAAATGGACGCGGTGCTGGCGATCGGCACCGAGCTGGCGCGGTTCGCGATCGATTGCAACGTGGCTGCAATTCAGAGCAATCGAGAGTGGCTCGGCGATCCCGGGCTCGGCCTGCCTGATCCAGTAGCGATGGCGGTCGCCCTCGATCCCGATCGAGTCGTACGCCGGGCATCGCGACATCACGTCGAGATCGAGCACACCAGCGAGCTGACCCGGGGCATGTCGGTCGTCGATCAGCTCGGTGTCCGCGACCTGGAAGCGAATGCGACGGTGGTGTGGGAAATCGACGTGCAGCGCTTCAAGGAGATGTTGCGCCAGTCGTTGTCCTAGGGACGCCGAGCTAAGAGCGAAGCCAGACTGTCGGCCAGCGCCTGCGCGCGCTCGCGGTCGGCCGGTTCGAGATCGCCGCCAGCTCCCAGACTATCGTACCAGAAGTTGAGCGCCGCGTTGGCCGCTAGCGTGTCACTCTTGGTGATCGCGTAGTGCGCCCTCATCTCGAACCGTGACAGGGGTTCGGCTTCCGGGTCGACCTCGATCTGTGCCTCGAGCTTGTCGGCGACGTCTAGGTCGTCGCCCTCGGCCACTTTGGCATCCTCGCCCGCGGCCCGTTTCTGCTTGTAGTAGCCGTCTTCGGGGATCTCTTCTTCGTCCGGAGTCGGCGGGGCCGCTGCGTCGGGTTTCTCCTGGCCGACTTGGTCACGAAACACCTCGCGTTTTGGCTCGGCGGCGTGTTCCACCTGGCCCGCCACCCCGACCTCCCGATCGGCGGCAATCTGATTCTCGCGCAGGTCGTCGACCCGTCCACCGGTGATCACGGCAGGTTCGTCTTTGACCTCGCCGCCGCGCTCGCCGGGGGCCGCCAGGCGAGCGTCGCGATTGATCTCCTCGTTGCGCGCGCCGCGACGCATGTTGTCGAGTTGGCGCAACTCACTTTCATCCGAGGACCGCTCGGGTGTTTCGGTTTCCGACTCGAGCCCCCCGACCTCACCCACGTCGCTGGACCGCGTCTCGCCCTCTGGCGGCGGGGTTTGGGGGCCTTCGACGTTCCGCTCCGACTCCTGGGCCGGGCGCAACGCCCGCGAAACATCCTCCGGCCCACGTACGCCCTGCTGAACCACGATCACCACCGCCAACACGGCGACGACTGCGGCAGCGGTCTGTGGCACGTGCCGCGCCAACCAGCCGCGCCGCGAAGCCGCATGCTTGGCCGAGGTTCGAGCCACGATCTCCTGCCTGATTCGGGCCCAATCGGGTTCGCTTCCGGCGGCCAACGCGCGTTCGGCGTCGTACCCTTTCTCGACCGTCGCGGCGAACGTGGCTAGGTCCGCTAGCGCGGCCATGCAGTCTCCGCACACCTCCAAGTGCAAGTCCACCCGACGACGCTGGTCGCCCGACAGCTCGCCGGTTCGGTACTGATCGAGCAACGCCACGACGTGCTCGTTGCCGGAGGTCGACCCGGTCGTCATGGGCTCCAAACAACTCCCTTCGATTCCAGACAGAACCTCATCTTCTCGCGCGCCCGTCCCAATCGCGACATGACGGTTCCTTCCGGGATGCCGAGCGCGACAGCGATCTCACGATAGGTAAACGCTTCCGCGTGACGCAGATCGAAGCACTCGCGTTGCTCGGACGGCAGTGTGGCTCGGCATTCCGACAGCGCCAACGCCAGCTCTTGGTTTTCGACGCCCCGGTCGGCCGAGTCGTCGGCAGCAACGATCGGCGCTCCCTCAGGATCTTGGAACGAAAGCAATCCCCACACCTTTCTCTTTCGCAAAACGTTCAGACAACGGTTTCGCGCGATCGAGTAGATCCACGTATGAAACCGATAGGTCGGATCGTAATCTCCCAATCGCTCATAAACCTTGACGAACGTCTCCTGAACAACGTCTTCAGCTTCGTCGGCGTCTCCAAGAAGCCGCACGCAACTCCAGTAGAGTCGCCGCTGGTAGCGTTCGACGAGGACCGAGTAATGGCGATCCTCGCCGGCTACGATGCGTTCGATGAGCGCGCCTTCCTCGGCTCGCTCGTCGGACGTCAACTCCTGTTGCTTGGTACCCGCGGAGTCGGCGTTCATTCCGCCGCTCTCAGCGAGAGCCGGCGCGGTTGTGTCTAGGCAGGTAGGCACCACCCGAGTCGGTCAGCTCGCTCGCGACCGCACGGACGTCGTCATCGAGGTTCGATCGCACGGTCGCCACGTTGCGCCGGACGTTACGCCAAGCTTCGTTGACGATCAGCCTGGCCCGCCGGACATGGGCCGCGCCACGCTCGCCGTCGTCAGCACGCCGCCCGCGATCGGCGCGCGATATCACGGCCGCCATGCGGTACAGATCGATCGCGGCCGCAGCGATTCGCTCGAGCACCAATTGGCGCTCGATGATCTTCTCGCCGTGACGCCTGAGCGCCCATTCCACCGCGCCCGCGAAGTCGGCCACGTACTCGGACAGCGGATCCGCGATCGCCTCGACCTCCGGATGAAGCTCTGGTAGATCCGGGTTGCCAAGCGTACGACGCGCCCGTTCACGGGCGTACTCCGACAACACTCCTAACTGGTTGATCGGGTCTCGCAGCGCCTTCGCCACGGCCTTTAGGTGGGCGCCAGGTTCCTCGAGCCCGGCCAAGGCGGTGTACAGGCGCAGGATCTCGTTGGTGCCTTCAAAGATCAGATTGATGCGCGAGTCCCGCAGGTCGCGCTCGTACTCAAACTCCTGCATGTAGCCCATCCCACCGGCGATCTGAAGTGCGTCGTTTGTCGCGTGCCAGACCGCTTCCGAGCAGTACACCTTGCAAATCGCGGATTCGAGCGAGTAGTCGTCGTCACCGCTGTCGACCAGGCCGGTCGTGAGGTACACCATCGACTCGCAGGCGTAAGCCTCGAGCGCCATGTGGACCAGCTTGCCCTGGGTCATTTCGAAACTGGCGATCGACCGGTCGAATTGTTGGCGCTCGGTCGCGGCCCGCGTCGCTACCGCGAGCGCGTCCTTGATACCACCCACGCAACCAGCCGCCAATCCCAACCGTCCCGCGTTCAGGACCCCCATGGCGACCTTGAACCCATGACCGGCGTGACCGAGGACGTGATCGGCGGGAACCACAGTGTTCTCGAAATGGACTTCGGTGGTCGACGACCCCCGGATGCCCAGTTTGTGTTCCTCCGACCCGCTGGTGACTCCTCCCAACGATCGTGGAACAATGAACGCGGTGATGCGATCGACAAGTTCCCCATCGCGTTCGACCTCGGTTTGTGCGAACACGGTGAAGATCTCGGCGAAACCACCGTTGGTAATCCAGATCTTGGTGCCGTTGAGGGTATAAGCGTTGCGATCAGCGTCGTAAACGGCTCGCGTTTGGATCGATGCCGCGTCGGAGCCGGCGCCCGGCTCGGTTAGCGCGAATGCCGCGAACTGCTCGCCGCGCGCGAGCGGCGGCAAAAAGCGTTGCTTCTGCTCCTCGGTGCCATAGGCGAGTATGCCCTTGAGACCAATCGACTGGTGCGCGCCGAGCGTCACCACGATCGATGTGTCGATCGTCGCCACCTTCTCGAAGATCTTGGCGTACAGCGTCTCCGACCCCCCGAACCCATCATAGGCCTCGGGCACCACGATTCCGAAGATGCCGAGCTCGGCCAACCCGGAGAGGACTTCAGCCGGGATCTTCGCCTCGGCATCGATCGCTCGGCTGTCGATGTGCTGCTCGGCGAACTGATCGAGCGAGCGCCCCAAGATGTCAGCGGTCTCCGCCTCGTCGGGTGAGATCTCGGGATACGGGAACAACCCCTCGGGCTCGATATGGCCCAGGAAGAAGGGCCTTACGATGCTCATTTCACGGTAGTGGCGGACCCTTCCGCCGGTGACTCGGGTCGGTCGGGAAGCCGCCGAGCGAGGAAAATGCCGCCGATCAGCAGCAGGAATCCGACGCACAAGAGGATCGCGCTGTTGGCCATCACCATGTCGACGACCGGCTCGGTCCGCGCCGGGAACACCTGCGTCAGCTCACTGGCTCGGCGTAGCTGCTCGTACCAGCCGATGATCGTCATTCCGGGCACGACAATCCCAGCCACCGCCAGGACTCTCATTAGCGTCGCCGGCCAGACCGACGATCGGCCACGACCGAGGGCGTAGACGGCCATCATCGCGAGCGCGATGGCACCCATAATCGCCGGCGCGGTCGCGGCGAACAGCGGCTCCAAGAGATCGATCACAGTCCCAGACCGGGTTGGGAATCCTCGCTGCCCGATCCCTCCGCTCGCGGCGCGCCGTAGAAGCCTCCCTCCCAGCGGGCACGCTCACGGAGCTCTGGGGCCGGCGCAAAACGCGAATCGATCGCCGCCGACCATTCGTCGAGTCGATCTACGATCGGCACCAAGCCTACGTCGTCCGCCCAACGCAGCAGCCCACCTCGAAACGGTGGCCACCCGATGCCCATTACGAGCGCCAGATCGCCGTCGCCGGGGCTGGCGACGATCTGCTCGGTCAGCGCGCGGGCAGCCTCGTTGACCATCGGATAGATACACCGCGTCACCAAGTAGCCGGCTTCAAACACGGCGGCTTCTCCAACCCCCTCCGGTCCCATGCCCAGCTCGGTTCGCAGGCCACCGTCGGCCGACTTTCTCTGTCCGTCTTCGTATAGATAGAACCCACGCTCCGACTTCCTGCCCATCCGGCCGGAGTGCTCGAGTCGTTGGAGCAGCGAGTGCGGCCGCATGCGATCGGGAAACGCTGCCGCCATGACCTTGCCGACTTTGGCCGCCACGTCGAGCCCGATTTCATCGAGCAGCGCCAACGGACCCATCGGCAGCCCGAACTCTTCGAGCGCGTGGTCGAGCGCCTCTATCGAAACACCCTCGGCGTACAGATGGGCGGCCTCGTTCAGATACGGCATCAGGAGCCGATTGACCCAGAAACCCGGACCGTCGCGAACCACGACCGGCGTCTTCCCGAGATGGCGCGCCAGCTCGTGCAATGTGGCCACCGCCGTCGGTGAAGTGTGCTCACCGCGAACGATCTCAACCAGCGGCATCTTCTCGACCGGGTTGAAGAAGTGAAGCCCGCCGAATCGGTCGGGCCGATCGAGAACCGTGGCCAGATCATCGACCAACAGCGATGACGTGTTGGTGGCCAGCACGGTCTCGGCTCCGACCTTCGACTCGAGCTCGGCCAGCACGCGGTGCTTGATCGCCAGGTCCTCGACGATCGCTTCGATCACGACGTCGGACCGCTGAAAACCCCGGTAAGACGTCGTTCCCGAGATACGGTTCATCAAGTGCCGGACCTCGCGCGCGGTGAACTTCTTTTTGCGCTCTAGACGGCGGGCGATCTTCGACGCATGCGCGAATCCCGCGGCCACCCGATCGGCATCGATGTCCTTCAGGCGAACCTCGATCCCGTTGTAGGCCGCCACTTCGGCGATGCCGCCGCCCATGACGCCAGCGCCCAAGACACCCAGCCGCCGGACGTCGCGAGGCGATCCGTCTGCGAATGGCCTT
The DNA here is from genome assembly GCA_039590215.1 of Gemmatimonadota bacterium. GTDB lineage: Bacteria > Gemmatimonadota > Gemmatimonadetes > JACCXV01 > JAHWKZ01 > CAMYLR01. Next base: position 7,258 of record JBDHFX010000016.1, read on the forward strand.
CGCGCTGCCTCACGACGCTGAAATAGCCACATCAAGTTTCGCGCGACAGGCGAGGTAGCCAGCTCGCCAACCGCTTCGGCCTCCGCTTCGAGCCCCGCGGCCAACCCGCCGACATGGCCGGCTTCGACCGCGCCGATGGCCGCGAGGGGGGCGGGGTAGTGGCCCCCGGTCCGTTCACGAACGCGGCGTCGACTCTGATTGAACACCAGCTTCCTCCCGAACGGGTTGCGCTCGAGGACGTAGCCCGCCAACCCACGACCGGCCCCGCCCGGTACCCGCCGGCCGCCGGACGCTGCTCGCGCCACCTCCTCCGCGGCGTCGAGCAGTTTGGACACCGGGACCACCCGATCAACCAAACCGATTCGCTTGGCGCGGCTACCCGAAACCAAGCGGCTGGTCAGGATCAGCTGCAGCGCTTGCTGAAGCCCTACCAGTCGCGGCGCGCGTTGCGTACCGCCCCAAGCCGGGATGATACCGAGCTGGACCTCGGGAAACCCCAGTTGGGTTGCTCGATCGTCGGTTGCGACACGGAACGAGCACGCCAATGCAAACTCGAGCCCACCGCCGACACAGGCGCCATGGATCGCGGCAACCGTCGGCACAGAGACGTCGGCTACACGCTGAAACACCTCCTGGCCGCGGCGTGCCAATGCAACCGCTGATTCACGCGAGTCAACGGCGGCCAGCATTTCGATATCGGCTCCGGCGATGAACGTATCGGGCTTCGCGGAACGAAAGACGATGCCGGCGAGATCGCCGCGAGCGGCAAGCTCGCTCAGCACCTGCTCGAGTTCATCGAGGGTGTCCCCCGACCACAGGTTGACCCGCTTTTCAGGAGTGTCGAAAATGACCTGGGCCAAACCGGCGGCGTCGACGAGGTAATCGAACGCTTTCGACATCAGCCCTCGAAGACGATCGCTCCGCCGAGCCCGCCGCCAACACACAAGGTCGCCAAGCCCCACTTCGCATCGCGCCGTTTCATCTCTAGCAACAGCGTGAGCGCGAGCCGCGAACCCGTGGCCGCTATCGGGTGGCCGAGTGCGATCGCTCCACCGTTGACATTCAACCGCTCGTCTCGAATCTCGCCAATCGGTTGCGACTGATTGAGCACCTCGCTGGCCCACTGCCGGGAGGGGAATACTTCCATGTTGGCGAGCACAACGGCGGCGAACGCTTCGTTCAACTCGATCAGCTCGATCGCATCGAGTGTCACACCCGCGCGATCGAGAGCGATCGGCGTGGCTACCGCGGGGCCAAGGCCCATCCGGCGAGGATCGAACCCGGCGAAGGCAAAAGAAGCGATCCGTCCCAGCGGATCGTAACCCAGCTCCGTGGCGCGAGTCTCTTCCATCAGCAACAAGGCCGCCGCCCCATCGGTGATCATCGACGAGTTTCCGGCGGTCACCGTTCCGTCGCGATGATCGAACACGGCCTTGAGCTTCGCGAGCGCCCCGAGACTCTGCTCAGGACGGTATCCGATGTCCTCGGCGACCACGTCTCGGTAGCTCGGTGGGATGAACACCGGCGTTACCTCGTCCGCGAAACGACCCGCCGCCCACGCTTCGGCGGCGCGCTGGTGTGACCGCAACGCGTACTCATCCTGCGCCTCGCGGGTCAAATTGAACTCGCGGGCCAGAACCTCAGCCGTCTCACCCATGTTGAGCCCGCACACCGGGTCGGTGAGGCCTTCGGCCAATGCCACGACGGGTTTTAGATGCGCCGGACGGAGCTGGGTGGCCGCGGTGAGCTTGCCTGCGACCGACCTCGAGCGCGCCAGGTCGGACATCACATCGGCAAACTCGTCCGGATAATGGAGCGGCACGTTCGACATCGATTCGACGCCACCAGCGATGACAACGTCCGACTGGCCCAGGACGATTTGGTTGTAGGCGTCGGTGAGTGACTGAAACCCCGAAGCACAATTCCGCGCCACAGAGAACGCGGGAGCGCTCTGAGGCAATCCAGCCTCGAGGGCAGCGACACGAGCGATGTTGGGTGCTTCGGCGGGCGGTGCGGCGTTACCCAGAATGATCTCGTCGACCGCGGTCCCATCAAGGCCGGTCCGCTCGACGAGCTCCCGAATTGCGGTGCGTGCCAACTCCACCGCCGCGACGTCAGCCAATCCAGTCCCGGCTTTGGCAAACGGCGTCCGCACCCCGTCGACGATGACCACGCGTCGATCGTGATCCCATTTGCCGAGTCGAGGCATGGCGCCTCCTTGAATTGGCCTGCGCGAACTATCGGGCCGACTAGTACACCGGCTCGAGACTCGCGTTTTCGCCAGTCAGACGGACGGCCTGCTCTCCGCCGCCGGCTTCGACACGCACATTCCAGCGATAGCGTTGGCTGATCGAACCAGGGACCGGCGCGTCGCCCAGAATCCACCACGTGCCATTAGGGACCGTAACCGTGGCTCGGCCGTCGCGATCGGTCTCCACTGACTGCAGCGGCATTTCACCAACCCGCTGGCTCTCGGCTGCGGCGAAAGCGTCTTCCGGCCAAGCACGCTCCTCCCACGCTCGCCGCGTCTCTCGATACTCGTCCCGAACATCGGTATAGCCATCAGTGATGTCCTGACACGACTCAAAACGCTGCTTCTCGCGAGCGACGAGCGCCTGGTAGGCTTCAAACGCCTGGCGATACTCGTCTGAAGTGCGATCCGAGATCGAGCTGGCGCGGGCCTGCACTGTCTCGATCGAATCACTCGTTGCGCGATACGCTGAACACGCATCTTGATACTGTTGCGAAAGCTGGCGGATCGCGTCCGCCGAGGGCGACTCACCCGGCTGGGACTGGCTCTGCAGCTCGGCATACAGCTCGTCGATGTCGTACGGAAGGATATCAAGCGACACGTTCGAGAGCGCCACCGTCTCTCCTTCCGCGTTCTGGCCGCTGGTGTCCATTATGAGTTGGGTCTCTGTGCTACACGCGGCGAGGGCGCCGAGAAACACTGCAAGCGCGAGCGAGCTTCGGGCAAATGCCACCTATCGACCTCCTGGGCTGATGTTCACGTCAACAAGTTACCGGCCGCTCGACGAAACGAGCAACGTTGGCGCTAGAGTTCAAACTCCGGCGTGCCGGTTCGCACGACCCATGCACACGTTGGCGATCCGGTCAACCATCGCTCGACGACCACACGCACCTGCTCGGCGGTCACCGACTGGACCTCTGCCATCCACTTGTCACCAAAGTCGTGTCCCAGGCCGTACACCTCGTAGGCAGCGAGCCGCGAGGCTTGCGCCATGTTCGTCTCGACCCCAAGAAGGAATCGCCCCTTCAGGTAGTGCTTCGCCGCGGAGAGCTCGTCGGCCCCGATTGGCTCGGTGACGATGCGGCTGAATTCGGCTGCCAACCCGCGGGCCGCTTCCTCGACGCGATCGGGATCGGTGACGATGTACCCGGCGAGGAACGATCCGTCGAGCCGATCGCTGTAGAGCGTCGACACCTGATACGCCAGCGAGCGTTTCTCGCGCAGCTCGATAAACAAGCGTGAAGACATCGACCCACCCAGCACGGCATCGATGAGTCGTGCGATTGGATAGTCGGGGTGCGTGTAGTCTGGGGCTGGGAAGCCGTACACGAGGTAAGCCGCATCCCGATCGAGTGCGATGCGCTGAGTTCCGCCACTAGGTTCGGCTGCCGGTGGGCGAGCACTCGGAGGACCGGTCGGGAGCGGTCCGAGCGTCGACTCGAACATCGCGAACAGACGATCAATGTCAAAGCGACCGACGGCGGTGACGACGGGCGGCGTCGGGCGGTAGAATCGATGCGCGGCTGCAAGCACTTGGTCGCGATCAACCTCGCGAACAGTTTCGCGATAACCGATCGCCGGTTTGTGATAGGGGTGATCGTCGTAAAACACCTCGCGAAAGAGATCCAGCGCACGGGTCATCAGCTCGTCCTCGCGGGCTTCCAGCGCGCCCAACGTTTGCTCGACCTCGGATGCGACCTCGTCTTCGGCGAACGCCGGCTCGGTCAGAGCCTCCAGGAACAGCTCAGCAGCGGGTTCCCACGTCGCGGCGGTGGCCTTCAACGTGACCGAGCCGACGTCAGTGCCCGCGCTGGCATCCAGCTCGGCGCCGAGCTCCGCCAACCGGTCTTGGAACGCGTTAGCCGATCGCCGCTCGGTACCTCTCGGAAGCACACTCTGAACCAGCTGCGAGATTCCGGCCTCGTCGTCGGCCTCGTATAACGTGCCCATTGGGAGCGCAGCGTAAACGGCGACGATGTCGTTACCGTCCAATGGCCGGGCTAGAATCGTGGTGCCACCAGACAGTTCGTGTTTTCGGTGATCAAGCACCATCGGGCCCCACCCACGCTCGCACCGCTTTAGTCGGGTCGCCACGTTCGGCGAGCGCCCGAGTAGCGTCTTCCACGGTTACGGCGGCGATGCCCTCGAGCAGACGACGGAAAGCTCCCGCGTCACCGAAAAGCACCTCGTGCTCGCCAAGCGTGCCGGTCACCGCTCCATTCGTCTCGTTTGCGTAGGCAAACTCGGCAACCAACATCGCTTTCGCGCGGTGCAACTCTTCCTCATCGAAACCGGCCTCGATCGCCGTTGATACGACTGCGCTGATCTCGGCCTCGACCTGCGCTCGCTTGTCGGGCGCGCACACCGCGTCGATCCCAAGGACACCGGTCGCGCCAAGCGCGTGCATCCAAGCGCTCACCGAAGTCACTAGTCGCAGCTCGTCGATCAAGCGTCGATAAAGGCGGGACGTCATACCGTAACCGAGCATCGTGCTCGCCATCTCGAGCGCGCAGAGCTCGTCGATATCTGCCCGCCCGGCGGTTCTAAACCCCCAAGCCAGGTATCCCTGGTTGATCTCCATCGTGTCTCGGATGGGATCCGTGGCCGGCGGGGGTGGCTCCGGAGGTGCAGTGCCAGCCGCACCACGTCGTAGCGGGTCCAACCTTTCAGCCACTTGCTCGACAACGGTTGCCGGATCGATATCGCCGGCGATTGCCACCACCAATCGTTCGGCCGCGTAGTGGTCCGACCAGTAGCGGCGCATCACGTCTGTACTGATACGATCCAGCGATTCGGAAGTCCCCAACACTTCCCGACCGTAGGGACTATCGCCGAAGACCGCTCGGCTCAGACGAGTGAACAACCGTCCGTGAGGCGAGTCATTGCGACGCCGGATCTCTTCCTTCACGACCCGTCGCTCGCGCTCCAGCTCCGGCGGGGGGAGTGTCGGCCGTAGCAGATGCTCGGTCAGCAGGTCCAATGAGGTCTCGAAGTACTCGCTCGGCGAGACGATGAAGTAGTGGGTGAACTCGAGCGACGTCGCGGCGTTGTTGTAGCCGCCCATCTCTTTCACCAACCGATCCATTGCGCCCGGCGGGAACCGCTCGGTTCCTTTGAAGAACATGTGCTCGAGAAAGTGGGAGATGCCGACGTGCTCGTCGGTCTCGTCGACCGCGCCAACGCCGAGCCACAAATCGACCGCTACGATCGGCTGCGCACGGTTGGCGCGAACCAGGACACGGGCACCGTTGTCGAGTTGGGCGCGGTCAAACGGCGCTGGGTTCGGATCGCCAGCCCGCCCGACGGTCGTCAGTTTTGGCGGGGTCACCAACCGCTTATTCACAAGCGTACAGGCCCCTCAGCGTGGCGAATGTCAAGGCGCGCGAGGAGAGAAGATCGAGGCGTATTTCAGGTACGCCGCAGGACGTCGCGACGAGCGCAACACAGAGATCGGCCACGCTGTGTGGCCTCAGTCGGCGATGGCGTCTGGGAAGATGTAGTTGAGCGGATCAACCGGATCCCCGTCTTCGTGCACTTCGTAGTGCACGTGGGGTGCGACGGCGTAGCCGGTCGAGCCAACCAACCCGATCGTATCGCCGCGTTTCACCTTCTGGCCCGGCTTGACGAGGATCTTCGAAGCGTGGGAGTACTTGGTAAGGACGCCATGCCCGTGCTCGATCTCGACCTGGTTTCCGTGCCCGTTTTGCCAACCGGTGCGAACCACACGCCCAGCCGCCGTGGCCAAGATCGGGTTGCCCCGATTGGCCGAGATGTCGATCCCAAAGTGGGGTCGGACGTCGTGGAAGATCGGGTGCCTGCGACGCATCGAGTAAGTGCTCGACAAGAAGCCCGAAGCCGGCCAGATCGACGGCGTAGCCTCAAACCGCGCGCGGTTCGAGGTGATCGACTTTTGGACGTCCTCGAAGCTGCTGGCGACCAGCTCGCTGCGTCGCAACAGCACATCGAGCGAGGTCGTCATCGATGCCACCCGGTCGTGGAGCTGCGTATCACCCAATCCGGTGCCATCGAACGGCGTATGCCCGGGACCACCGACACCCACCGCTTGAACCTCGAGCGGGACCGGTGGCAGGTCGGCTGCCAACCGCAATTCTTCTTCGCGTTCCAAAAGTGTATCGAGAGTCTGACCAAGCGTCGCGATCTCACCCTCGGCACCTTCCAACTCGGTGCGAAGACGGTCGTTCTCGGCTACGACGTTGGCTTTGCCGGGTAGCTCGCCGCCAAGGAACGCTGCCAACCCCAAGCCCAACACAACCGCGAGCACTCCGACGACCACCATGCCCGACCCGATCGCGGTTCGTGCCGATAGCGGAAAGGAGCGTACCCTGCTGTTTTCATTCGGTATGTACATAAGCGTCCCAAAACGGTCGAACACCGATCAATCCCCCCGAGAGATTGGCAAAAAAATGGGCGGCGATGCCGCCAGAAGACTCTAGTACTGTGGTGTGGCTCGTTTCGTGAAAACGATCATAAAACGCTAGCTCCCGGCCATCTGGGTGTCAACTCGATCGCCAAAGGCTGCAATCGCCGTTCCGCGCCCACAGCGGGCCCCACTCAGAAAATCTCGATGTTGATGAACCCCAACGGGTTGTCGCGGAACGCGCGAGCCAGATCCGCCCCTCGCGCTTGGAGTACCCGCAGCTGCCGCTGGAGTTCCTCGTCATAGGCCATCCGGCCCAGCGTGCCGTGAGCGCTGTCCAGATGAAAGCGCACAGCCTCGGCTTGTGCTCCGGCATCGGTCAGCGCTGCCTCGAGCTCGGTCGGGCTGCTCCACCGCTGATACCCACTATCGGGCGCCTTTCGCAGCGAGTCGAGGGCCTCGATTTCCCGTTTGAGAGACGCGATCTGCGTACGCAATGTCGGATCGCGGCGGTACCGACCGACGAGCCCGGGTCCGCTGTCGATCACCGCCAGCAGCCGCTCGGCGTCATCTGCCACGCGGCTCACAATCGAGTAAAGCTCCGCATCGGCATCCAGCAGCTTGCCAGCCGTGCCGCCCCCGGCAGCTATTTCGGCCCCGACCTCGCGTCCGACCGCCGCCAGTACCTGCGCCTCGTTCAGCGCTCGAGCGAGCTTGGCCAAGATCAAGTCCCAATCGGCGCTCGGCATAGCGGCGATCGTCGACCCCGCTTCAAGCGGGGTCTCGCGAACGTCGCCGGCGGTGATCCGAACGTACCGTTCGCCACCGAGCCCCAAGTTGGTCAGTTGCGCTCGCGAGCTCGGCGTTATGTAGCGTTCGAAGCGCTCTTCGACCTCGAGTTGTATTCGAATGTCAGCCACCAGCTTGAACTCGGCCGGCGGCAGGACGAGTTCCCCGGGCGCCTGTGGTTGCGGCGGACGCGGCGGCACGATTTCGACATCTCGCACCTCACCAGCCGGCATGCCACCCACCCGCACAAACGATCCAATTCGGATTCCGGCCGCGTCGTCGAGCTCGAGATAGTACGGCAGCGTGTCTGGTAGGAACGGTCCACGTTGCGATCCGAGCATTAGCACCGTCACGATGACCGCGCTCACAACCAACGTCACCACGATCCCCAACCGATACTCTCCCCAACCACGATCGCGCGTCGGGTCGGGCACCGTTACGTCCTGTCGAGCTCGAGCCGCTGGTAAACCGGTGGCACAATCCGCACCGAGCCGCCGTCCAAGACCCCCCAACGCAGCTGATCCGCACGCGGGATCTCGGCCTGATCGAGCGATTCCAAGATCGATCCCGCGAGGTCGGGCACGACCGGCCACACCAGAGCGGCCGAGAGCCTCACCGCCTCGGCCGCGTGAGCCAGCGTCGCTGCCACCTCTGGCAGAGACTCCGGGTCACGAACCCGCTTCCAGGGCGCGTGCCGCTCGAGGTACTCGTTGGTCGTCGACACCAGACCGACGATCCGCTCCAACGCGAGGTTGATCCGCCACTCGCCCCAAGCTTGGGACACCGACCCTTCGGCCCCGTCCGCTAGCAACCGCTCGGCTGGTTCCCTCAACATCGCTTCGCCGGCTCGTCCAGCGGTCTCGTCGCGGGGAGGCAAGCGGCCCTCGAAGTATCGTTCGACCATCTTGGTAACGCGCGAGTGGAGGTTTCCTAGGTCGTTCGCGAGGTCGGCGTTGAGCCGCTTGGCCATGGACTCGTATGAAAACGTGCTATCCTGTCCGAGGGTCATTTCCCGAAGCAGGAAGTATCGCAGCCCGTCGACGCCGACAACCCCCGTCAGTTCGCCCGGATCGACCACGTTACCGACCGACTTGGCGATCTTGCGGCCCTCCCACAGCCACCACCCGTGGCCGAGGATCTGTTTTGGCAGGGCCCATCCGAGAGCCATAAGGAGCGTCGTCCAGTAGACGCTGTGAGTGGTCAGGATGTCTTTGCCGATCAGATGGACATCCGCCGGGTGTTCGTTCCAGGCGGCGATCGCACGCTCCGCGCTGGCCTTTGGGTCAGCGATAGGGTCGACAGTGCCGGTGACGTAATTGAGCAACGCATCGACCCACACGTACGTCACATATTCGTCGTCCCACGGGAACGGGATGCCCCATGCCAACCGCGCTTTCGGGCGCGAGATGCACAAGTCGCCCAGGGGCTCGCGAAGAAAGCCCAGGATCTCGTTGGCCCGAGTTTCGGGATATATGAAGCCGGGGTTGTCGCGAATATGCGCGATCAGCCGATCCTGAAAGGCACTCATCCGGAAGAACCAGTTCGATTCCTCGATCTCCTCGACCGACTTGTCACACTCCGGGCAACGGCCTTCGTTTAGGTCCTTCTCGGTCCAGTACCGCTCGTCAGAGACGCAGTACCAACCGCGATAGGCATCCTGGTAGAGCAGGGGCTCGCCGGTTGGCGTCGTGCCTTCGTAAAGCTCGGAGAGCGCCTTCTGCACGACCGCCATGTGGTCGGCGTCGGTGGTGCGGATAAACCGATCGTACCGGATCTCGAGCTCGTCCCAAGTTGTCTGCCACGCCACCGCTAGCTCATCGACATGTTGCTGCGGCGTTGCGCCCCGCTCCTGAGCGGCGCGAACGATCTTCTCGCCATGCTCGTCGGTGCCGGTTAGAAACCTGACGTCATCACCGGTCATCCGATGACGCCGCGCGAGCACATCCGCCAGCATCGTCGTATACGCGTGCCCGATGTGGGGTCGATCGTTGATGTAGTAGATCGGCGTGGTTAGGTAGTAGCGCTTGGCCATGGAGGCCGAAATCTACGGGGCCAGTGCGCGCAGCGCTTCCCAGTACAGCAGGGTCGGCGTCACGTTGCTCCAGACGTGCTCGCGGACTTCGATCAGCTGGCGGGCCGCCATGGAGAGCGCCTCGGCACCGAGCTCGGAAGCTCCCTGATAGCGCGGCAACAGGTCGGGGTGATGCAGGGTCGCCCCCGCGTCGCCGTTGGCGACGCAAACAGCCAACGTGTCTTCGGCCATCCCGAGCAAGAACTCGAACACGAGCTCGTGCTGCTCCCGGACCCGCGGCAGCTGGGTCGCAAGCAGGAACACGTAGGGATTGCCGCCCTTGATCCCGGCCTCAAACAGCCGAACCGCGAACTCGCGCAGTCCCAAGATCCCGGGGTCGGCTAGCGCCAACGCGCGCCCCGGCCGACCACCGGCGAGCGCGATCAACGAAGCTCGGTCCTGAGCTTGAACTTCGAGCCGGGTTTCGACAAATGTCTTGAGCGTCTCGTCATCCACGGTCGGGATCGCCAGCGACTGGACACGGGAATGGATCGTTGCCGGAAGCGCCTCGGGCCGCGTAGCGGTAAGCACGAACCTCGTCCGCGGCGGGACCTCCTCCAACAGCTTCATCAACATCCCGGTCGGCTCGTCGCCCGGTGGGTGCTGATCGACATCGCCCAGCAGGAACAGTTGCTCGGACGCCTCAAACGGCGGCCGCCCGGCCTGCTGCGCGACGGAGTGAAAGTCCTCCATCCGAAACGACGCCGGGTGGTCGTAGGTCGTCGGAGCGATCGGCTCCCCGGCACGGCGGGCGAGGTCCTCGGCCCGCGCGTTGGCCTTGTAGTAGGTCTCCGCCGGCCGCGGGAAATACCAGTGAAAATCGGGGTGATTGTTGCCCGCCAATCGACGGCACGTGGCGCAGAAACCGCACGGCTCACCGGCCGACTTGACGCCACCGTCAGTGCACAACAAGCGCTGAGCCAGCCACCGGGCCAGGGTTTGTTTTCCAACCCCGCCGGGGCCGTACAACAGCAACGCGGCCCCGAGTCGATCGCGACCGATGGCGCCGTTGAGCGCCGTCTTGAGCGCGTTGTGCCCGAGCACGCGGATGCGCGCGTTGGTAGTCACCGCTTTTGCAGCCAGGCGACTGGATCGATCGCCCTTCCACCCTCACGAATCTCGAAATGGAGTTGAGCCCCCACCAGACTCCCCGTTTCCCCCACCGTCCCAATCACTTGCCGTTGGCCGACTTGCTGACCGACGGTCACCTCGGCACGATCAAGATGTGCGTACAGCGAATAGTATCCGCCGTCATGATCAACAATCACCATGAGGCCATAACCACCGTTCCAATCGACGTAGGCGACCTCGCCGACGCCGACCGTTCTGACTGGCGTACCCCGCGGCGCACGAATATCGATGCCGTTGTTGACAACCTGCGTCTTGTAGACCGGATGCACGGCTCGGCCGAAGCGCGCGATGATCTCGCCCTCCACAGGCCAGGCCAGCGCGCCCACATCGGCGGTGAGCGTCGACGCTGCCGGATCCGGCGCTCGCCTGCCCGCGGCCGTTGCCAGTCGACGGGCCTCGGCTTCACGCTCCGTCCGACGGCGCTCGAGCACCACCAGGAGCTGTTGAATCCGGCGCGTCTCGTCTTCCAGCGCCTGAGCGGCGCGGAGCTGCTCCGACCGACGCTCTTTGACCGCGGTCAGCATGCGCTGCCGGTCTCCCTCGGTCGCTGAAAGCTCTTCCGCATGGCGTATCCGTGCCGCTCGCGCGTGGTCGAGCTCTTCCCGTGCCCGCCCGAGCGCGACCAGGTTTTCCTTTATCCGTGTTTCCAAGCGCGAGATACGGTCCAGCAGTCGTCCGTCTTGTTCCGCAATCAGCCGCAAGTACTTGTATCGACTGAGCGCATCCGCGAACGAGTCGGATCGGAACAAGATTTCGATCACGCCAAAGCGACCCAACTTGTAGATCGCGCGCAGTCGGCGGGCCAACACTTGCCGCTTTAGCGCCAGCTCATCGTGCGCGCGAGCCAGCGACCTTGACACCTCTTCGATCTGCTGGCCGCGACTCTCGATCTCCTCGCCCAGAGTTGAGACCAGCTGCTCGGTGACACCCAGCTCCCGTTCGACCTGTCGCAGTTCTTGGATCACGCTCTGCTCGCGTTCGCCGAGTCGCGCCGCTTCGGCGCGCTTGTTCTTGATCTCCTGTTGAATCTCCTCGAGCCGCTGTCGCTGTGTCTCTAGTTCTGCATCTTCCTGGGCTGGCGATGCGCTCGGTACCAACAACAAAGCGCCGCTGAACAGGCCGACGAGCGTAACCCGAAGCTCGAGCGTCCCGTGCAACGACGGACGCGTCACGTCGTACCGCCGTAGAGGTGCCGGCGGAGTGAGAGGATAGACCCGACCGCCCCCAACACCCCACCCAACGCGACGCCGGTTACGATCTGGGCCGGCGTATAAAAACCGAGCGCTAGCACGCGCTGCTCAAGGGCACTGAAGGTCGCGGTCAAGAGCACCAGCGCGAGTACGGCGCCGATCACTCCTTTGACAAACCCTTCCAGAATGAACGGTTGTGCGATGAACCCCGATGTTGCACCGACCATCTTCATAATCGCGAACTCGTCTTCGCGTGCGATCAGCACCAGGTTGATCGTCGCCCCGATCGCGACGAACGCAACCGCGGCGAAGATCCCGCCTACCACCAAACCCAGGAACAAGGACATGTCTTGAAGAAAGTTGAGCTTGGAGACCCACTCTTCCCCGTATTTCACCTCTTCCACGAACGGGAACCGTTCGACCCGCGCGGCGACCTCGTTCACTTGGGTGCTACGCCGGAAACCCGGTTTGAGCTCGACCTCGATCGAAGCCGGTAACGGATTCACCTCGAGATCCTCATACAGCTCCCGATACTCGTTCAGGTCCCCACGCGCGCGGGCCAACGCATCGTCCTTGGAGACGTAGGCGATCGAGTCAACTTCGGGGTAGGTCGCGAGCTCGCTCATCAGCGTCGCGCTCTCGGCCGGATCGGTGCCATCCTCAAGGAAAACGATGACCTCGACCCGCTGCGCCACATCGTCGAGCACACGTTCGATGTTGAGCCAAACCAGGCCGAAGACAGCCAGCGTGTAAAGGGCGAAAGCGATCGTTACGATCGAGAGCGCAGATAGGAGTGGGGCGCGACGAAAGGCAAAGAACGCCTCCCGCGGCGTGTACCTCATGGCCGCCCCGAGTGAGCCGACCGGCTAGGAATCACCGGCTCCGGTGTCGCTCACGAGAGCACCGCCATCGAGCTCGATCACGCGCGCCCCGACATGGTCGTCCAGGAGTGCGCGGTCGTGGGTTACAAACAAAACCGCCATGCCCCGGAGATTAATGTCTTTGCAGACGCGCAGGATGTCCTTCGACACGCGCTCGTCCAAGTTGCCGGTGGGCTCGTCGGCGAGCAAAACGAACGGTTCGTTGACCAACGCACGGGCGATCGCGACTCGCTGTTGCTCACCGCCGGACAGCTCGGCCGGCAAGTGGTCGGCCTTGCTCGCCAACCCCACCGCCGCCAGCGTCCGCGGAACAGCCAACCCAATCTGCTCGCGAGGAGTTCCGATGACTTCCATGCTGAACGCCACGTTTTCCCGCGCAGTTCGATTCTTCAACAGCCGAAAATCCTGAAACACGACCCCCAACCGACGACGCAGATATGGAATCTCGCGACGTTTGATGCGATCCGACGAGAAGCCCGAAACTCGAACTGTTCCAGCGCTCGGACGCTCTTCCATCGTGACCAGCTTGACAAGCGTCGTCTTGCCGGCTCCTGAGGGTCCGGTGACAAAGACGAACTCGCCGCGGCGCAGGTGAAACGACACGTCGCGCAGGGCGTAACCGGTCTTTGGGTATTCCTTAGAGACGTTCTTGAAGAGAATCATCGCTGGGCGACGACGT
>JBDHFX010000017.1:0-20208 GCA_039590215.1 Gemmatimonadota bacterium
CTTGCCCCCGACTCGTCGTCTCCGAGGCCAGGCACTACTACCGGGACTCGTAAACGTCCACTCCCACGCGTTTCAGATCGGCCTGCGTGGGCGCGGGGAACGATTCCCGACCGGGCAGGGGAGCTTCTGGACCTGGCGCGAGGCGATGTACGAGCTGGTCGATACACTGGAGCCCCAGCGTTTCCGCGCGCTAGCGAAGCACGCTTTCCGCGAGATGCGGGACGCCGGGATCACAACGGTCGGCGAGTTTCACTACCTCCACCATGCGACAGCCGAGCGCGACTACGACCTCGATATGATCCTGCTCGAGGCCGCCGCCGAGGCCCGCATTCGGCTGGTGTTGCTAAGCACCCACTACGAGACAGGTGGCTTTGGGAAGCCACTGGAAGGGGGTCAACGCCGGTTCGATACCCGATCACCGGATGAGTTCTGGAAGTCGATCGATCGACTTTCTCCTGGACTCGAGCCGGACATCCAGACGATCGGGGTGGCCGCGCACAGCGTCCGAGCCGTTCCACTCGAAGCGATCGCTGAACTCCATGACGAGGCCAGCGATCGCAATCTCGTCTTTCACATCCATGTCGAGGAGCAACCGCGGGAGATCGCGGATTGTGTTGGCATCCATGAGCGCCGGCCAATGGCACTGCTCAACGATGTGCTCGCCATCGATGATCTCGTCACCGCGGTCCATTGCACTCACACCGCATCCGACGACATGCGATGTTTTCTCGAAAGCGGTGGCAATGTCTGCATCTGTCCGTTGACTGAGGCCAACCTCGGGGACGGAATTGCCAACGTTCCCGCGATTCACGGTTCCAACGGGCAGATCTGCTTAGGGACCGATTCGAACGCCCGGATCTCGATGACCGAAGAGATGAGGTGGCTGGAGTACGTGCAGCGGTTGAAGTCCCAGCGGCGAGGCGTCGTCACCGACGACGATGGCAAAACCGCGGCTGCGCTGCTCGACATCGCGACCGTCAACGGCGCACGTGCGCTCGGTGTCGACGCTGGGCTCATCGCGCCTGGTCTGTGGGCTGATTTTGTCGCCCTCGACTTGAGCGCCCCTGTGCTCAACGGATCCGACGAGGCGACGCTTCTCGATGCGTGGGTTTTTGGTACCGGCAACGAGGCCGTTGCTGCGACGTGCGTGGGTGGCGATTGGCTTCCATCTCAGCCGACCCATGTGGCCAATGCAGAGTCTAAAAACTCACATTAGCCAACGTCGCGTGTCGGCGATCGTTTCTCATAGCGGGTGGCGTGCTCACGCATAATCATATCAAACTTCGACCACCCGACTTTGTGACCATAGTGGCTCTTCTTCGGAAACCAAACGATCGATCCCTTTGAGACCGTCAACGTTCCCAAAAGCTCGCCGTCCTCGCGAACTCGGAAAATCACATCCGAGCGATCGAGCGCTCGCTGTGGCATCTCAAAACCGACATCGTGTTTGGGCAAGCTGTTCCTCCTCTCGATCTGTCTGAGTACCGAATACGAGCCTACGCACCGGAGGAAGCAATGACCAGTAACCAGAGTTTGTGGAAGCTCGCAGAATGGGTGGGCCTGCTGGCCACGCCGGTTCTCCTCGTCGGCCTCTTCCAGTGGCCAGAACCGACGCTCAAGATCTTGTGGAACGTGGTGATCCCGTTGGTGCCGGCGTCACTCTTGCTGACGCCGCTGCTGTGGCGGAACACCTGTCCGCTGTCCACGTTAAACCTGTACGGGAACAAGCTCGCTGACAGACCCTGGCCACCGTCTTGGTTTGTTACGGTGGCGCCTATCCTTGGAATCGCGCTGTTCGCCGCCCTCGTACCGGCCAGACGGTTTCTGTTCAACCAAAACGGGCCGGTGTTGGCAATCACGATCGTGGCCGTCGGTGCATTGGCTGTGTTGCTAGGCGCACTGTTCAAGGTCAAGTCTGGCTTCTGCAATGGCGTCTGTCCCGTGCTGCCGGTCGAACGCCTCTACGGTCAACGTCCGATCCTGAAGATCGGTCACACGCGGTGTTGCACCGAGTGCACCGCCACTTGTATCGACCCATCACCTCAACAAGCGCCCCTGGTAGCACTCGGCGAGACCCGAGACTCGAGCCGCTGGTTGGCTACCCCGTTTGGAGCATTCGCCGCAGCTTTCCCGGGGTTTGTACTCGGGTACTTCCAGACGGTGGATGGACCGCTGAGTTCAGCGGCTTCGGTCTATGCGACGGTGTTTCTAGGCGCCGCGGCGAGCTATGCGATCGTCGCCGTCATCGTGGGGCTCGTGAGGATTCCGGCTGGAAGGATTCTACCGGTGTTGGCCGCGCTGGCGGTCGGAACCTATTACTGGTTCGCCGCCCCGCAGCTGGCAGCAACCCTGGCCCTTGGTGCCGCTGCTGGTCACATCGCGAGAGTGGCGTTTGTGCTGTTCGTGATGGCGTGGTGGCTTCGAGCGCAGTTTGGAACCACCACCGTTTCCGCCAAGCCGGCCTAGTCAGACTCGTCAGCGTCCCACCAGCCGGCTACCAACTCCTTCGCGGATTCGGCATCATCAGATCGAACGGCAACGTGAAACGGACCGAAAGGCGGCTTGGATCCAAACCCGATCGACCCCCCGTCTTCGAGAACGGCCGTGATACCCCCATCTTCGAGAAGCTCCACCAACAGCTCGGCCTTGTGCCGGGCGTCACAGGTCGCGACGACCACCAGGCCGTCGGTATCAGTCACGCTTGACCACCCGATTCCTCAGGTCGCCGCCGCCAGTGGTTCGGAGAGCGTTTCTTTGGGCGTCTTTATGTTCCAGCGGTATCCCGCCCAGATGAGGATTATGCCGATGAACTCCATGACGTACAAGACTTCGGTGTGTCCCATGCGAGTCGCCATTCCGCCGATGCCCGGCAAAAGCGCGCCCACTGCTATCAGCACGTTACCGACAAAGCGGTGGTGAGTGTCAGCCCTGCGATAGAATCGCACCGCGGACAACGCTGCGCCGCCAACGAGGAAGATAAAGGCGTAGGTGTTGATGAACGGGCTAAAGAGACGCACCCATTGCCACCCAAAAACCGCACCCGTCAAGCGGTGCGGTTCGACAACGGCGTGATTGATCGGCGACAGAATCACGCAAGCCGCGGCGACCCCGATGTAGGGCAAGAGCACGCGCGTCAGACGATCAGCTGTCCGCCGTTTCAGCAACAAGTACACGGTGCCCTGCGCGAGCGGCGCGCCACCCAGCAGGGCACCCGAGATGTACCAAGCCTTGAACACGACTGCGTTCCAACCGAATAGAGTGACCAGCGATTCGGTTAGCGTTCCGACTCCGTACAGCAGAATGCCAACCGACCACCACAGCAGGTGTGTCCCGCCGCGCTCGCGATACCGCTCGAACACGACTCGCGCGAACAGCAACGCGATCACCGTGGTCGCGATCGGAATGAAGTGGACCGGCTCTCTCACACCTCCCCCTCGTCGTTAACGCTAGTTGAAGACCAACGCTAGAAGTCCAACCCCCACGTCACGATTAGCGTCCGCCCGGGCTCCGGTCGGAAGAAGGCCGCATTCGAGAACTCGGCGTACAATTCGTCCGTGAGGTTGGCGATGGTGATCCCGATCCGTTGCCGATACGACGTGTTCTCGAACAGGGTCAAACCGCCACGAAGGGTGTGCGTTGTAAACGCCGGCAGCTCAGAGCCTACCGGATTGCTGACCAGGAGAACGTCTTCGCGATCGCCGTTGCGACGCAGCCGATACTCGGCAAACCACTGCTCACCTGGATCCTCGATCCCGACGTGTAGGTTCAGCTTGCTCGAGAACGACTCGCCAACCGGGTTGGACCTGTCGAGCTCGTCCCGCGTCGACAGGTACGTGTAGTTCCCTCCGAAGTAGACGCCGTTCAGGAGCTGAACGTCGCCGGCGAGCTCGATTCCACGGAAGAGAAGCTCATCGACATTGACGTTCTCGAACTCGGGTAGCTCGTTGATGGTGTTACCCGTCGGCGCGATCCGAATACCATCCTTGACCTTGTTACGGAACACAAATCCTTCGACATAGAACAACCTGCCGCGATACCGAGCCCCGACGTCGACGTTGACGCTGGTCTCTGGCTCCAGGTCGGGATTCCGCGCCTGAAACGCGGCGCCCTCGGGCGTCGGTCCGCTGAAGAACAGCTCGACCAGGTTTGGCGCCCGAAATGCCCGACCAATCGAGCCAATCACGTTCAGATTCTCGGTCACCCCAACGGTCGCGCCGGCCGATGCAACCACGGTTTGGT
Organism: Gemmatimonadota bacterium; assembly: GCA_039590215.1. Lineage (GTDB taxonomy): Bacteria > Gemmatimonadota > Gemmatimonadetes > JACCXV01 > JAHWKZ01 > CAMYLR01. The sequence goes on from JBDHFX010000017.1 coordinate 4,240, forward strand.
GCGATTGCGATTCTAGCGAAGCGTCCAAGCCCGGCGTCGGATCGGCTTCGGCCTGCACGTCCTGGAACCGCACCCCCAGGACGACAGATACGTCGGACGGCAGCGTGATCTCATCCTGCAGAAATCCTCCCACGCTCCGAAACATCGCGTTGGGAACCGAAGACGTATCGTCCTCTTCGATCATCGGGGGACCAAACCCCAAAATCGTGGTGGTAGTTAGATCCGTGTTCTTGGAGTCGTCCCGGAAGAAATCCAACCCGTAGGTAAGACGATGGCGCTCCGCGGCCTGCTTCTTGGCCTCCGCTCTGAAGCCCGCGGTCTCGAGATCGGTGAAGTTCTCGGTTTTGACCTCCAGCGTGGCCCCGGGGCCAATGCCGGTGATCAAGCCAAGCTCGAGCTCCCGTTCGTTGTCCTGAACGTACCCCACCACATCGAGTTCATCCGCGACAGCCGTATTCAGACCGTACGTCCGATACCGAAGCGTGTACTTGTCGAAATCCTGAAACGGGTAGATGATCTCGATCAACGGGTCATCGGGCGCAAACGCTGCCGGATCGACAAAGCCAAACCCGGTACGGTCGGCACGATATCGCTCCAGCTTGAACGTCAGATCCTGATCCGGAGACGGAGCGAAACCGAGTAGCAGATTGAAGCTGTCGTCCTGGATCCCCGTGTTCTGGACTTCGGTGTCTGAATCCAAGGAAATGTTGCCGAACGATCCAGACGGCGCGTTGTAGGGATCGCTATCTCGGTAGGTGCCACTGGCCAAGAAAGAGAATTGACCATTCCGACCGGAAAGGTTGATCGCACCCTTGTTTTGGTCGTCGTGGCTGCTAAAGCGATATCCAACCGTGCCATGCACGCCCTCTTGAGTTGGCACGCGAGTTACCACGTTGACCACGCCGCCGATCGCGTCAGTGCCGTAGAGCACAGAAGCCGGTCCCCGAACAACCTCCACACTCTCGACGGAGGCCACGTCTACGAGGGCGGGGATCTCACCGAAATCCTGCTGACGACGCGAGTTGTTGAGCCGCATTCCGTCTTGCAGGAGCAGAATGCGCTGACCCCGCTGACCGCGGATCGTTGGACGCGTCTGGTTCGTCCCGACACCACTCACGTCCAACCCAGGCAGATCCTTGAACAGATCGGTCACGGTATTTGGAGCCCGATCTCGGATCATCCACTCATCGAGCACGCTCACTGGCGCGTGACTGTCGAAGACATCGGTGGCGGACCGTGTAACCGTCACCGTGATCGGTGTAACCCAGATGAGATCCAGCTCGATCTGCTGCGTCGTGTCTTGAGCCTGGTCGGCCTGAGCAACCACCGTGCCGGCAGACATCAGAAGCATGAGGGCGACTAGTGCAGGGTAGCGCCGAAGGCCGATGCTGAAAGACTCACGGAGTAGGTTCATGGACGCCCATCTCCTTTCAGTGACGTATGTCATACATAAGCTTACGACCCGATTGTAGGGGTTTGTAGCACACCGAGTAATTCGGGATTCTACGGCCTCAAAAGCCCGTAGTAATACGGATGGTAACTACTCAGGAACGAGGCCGGTCTTGAGCGCCAGACGCGTAAGCTCAGCGACGGAGTGGATGTCGAGCTTTCGCATCAGGTTTTCCCGGTGTGTCTCCACGGTGCGGACGCTGATGCCAAGCTCGGCCGCGACTTCCTTGTTCGATCTCCCCATGGCGACATGAACCAGCACCTCTCGTTCGCGGTTTGTCAGCGACTCTATTCTCTGTCGCTTCGACCCCACCTGGACCTCTCCGCGAAGTGCAGCGCTGAGTCGACTGGCGACCGGCGGGCTGAAGAACTCCTCGCCGCTGTGTACGGCCCGTACAGCGTCCCTGAGCTCGATGGGTAGAGAGTCCTTGAGCACGTACCCGTGGACCCCCGCTCGTACCGCACCCAACACGAACTCCGCGTGATCGTGCATGCTGAGAATCAAAATCCGCGCTTCGGGCACGCTGCGCCGAAGCTTGGCCGCGACCTTCAAACCTGACTCGCCCGGCATTGAGATATCCAACAGGATCACGTCAGGCCGGTGCGATTCGGCCAGCCTCAGCGCCTCTTCGCCGCTAGCCGCCTCGGCGGTCACTTCGAGACCGCTGCCCTCATTCAAGACGTGACGAATCCCCTCCCGTACCAGAGGGTGATCGTCAACCACGAGGACCCGTATGTTCTCCGAACTCACGTCGCTGGCCCGTCCAACGGCACTCGGACGCTAAGGTCCACCCCTTTACCCGGATCACCCGTCACGCTGACGGAACCGCCGAGCCCAGCGATACGCTCTCGCATACCTACCAGACCCACTCGGCCCTCAGCCGACAAGCGGTCAATCCCACCGGGGTGTAGCCCGGTGCCATCGTCTCTTACATGAACCACAATCTGTTCTTCTGTTGAATCCACCATCACTTCGACCGTACTCGCTTCCGCATGCCGGGCCACATTTGTCAGCCCCTCCTGTAGAACACGAAACAAGGCCAATTCGGCTTCGGCCGACAGCTCAGGCAGGGCATCCGGCGCCACGAAACGGATAGCGAGTCCAGTCGTCTCGCCAAAGTCTCCCACCAACGCATGAAGCGCGGGAAGTAGGCCGAGCTCATCGAGCACCGACGGTCTTAGATCCTGGGTCACTCTGCGAATGCTATCGATTCCGGTATCGATCAGCTCGATCACTTGTTCGAGCCGCACAGCCTCCTCGGCTTGAGCCGACTCGCTTACGAGGCCGAGGTTCAGTTTGACCGCAGAGAATACTTGTGCCGTCTCGTCGTGTAATTCTCGCGAGATGCGGCGTCGCTGCTCCTCATGCTGTCGCACCATCCTCGAAGCGAGGCGCTCGAGCTCAGCAGTACGAATCCGCAATTGCTGATCGAGATCGGCCTTCTCGAGCGCGACACCAATTTGCTGACCGAGAGCAACAAGAAAGCGGGCATCGAGCGCAGCAAAGGGATCGCTGGAATCGCCGATCACGACGATCGCACCGGTTGCCTCCGATCCGCGCAGGACGGGCAGAGCAGCAGCATACGTGCTGTCCTTCGAATCCATACTTCGGACACCGTCCCAGGCGGTGCCGGCGTGAGCTGCCTCCGGGTGGCCTGTCGTGACTGCACGATCGATCGCTTGAGCCAGATCGCCTTGCGGCTTCTCCTCCTCCCAATGTGCGCAGATTCCCGCGCCACGAATAAGCTCCCGTTCGCCATCCGCCACTTGGTACATCGCCGCGCCTTTCACGGCCGGCAGACTCATCAGGCGATTGAGTAGCACGTCGAGGATCTCGACCCGTCCTTCGCCACGCTGAAGGTCTCCCGATAGCGCGGAAAGTGTCCCCAGGCCACGGTGAAGCTCTTCGAGTACGAGCAGCATGATTCCCGCACCCATAGCCAGCACGAAGATGATGTCGACGTAATAGCCCCACGGGCTCCAGACACCCCGGGCGCGGAGAAACGGATAGTCGAGATGATGTACACTCCACAGGAGGAGCGAGACGGCCAGCAGCCGCGCTCCGGTCGACCCGACTCTCCGGTCGTAACGATAGAACACCCAACCTGTCCACAACGTGGCCAAACTCAGGAATACAACCATCGGCGCGGCCGCGGCGAGGAAGTTGTCCAACCGGTACATCGCCACGTACGACCAGATCGCCGGGAACGCGACGAACACCAGGTAACGGGGCTTCCACGTCAACTGCTGCGAGAAAACGAGCGCTGCCCAAAGAAGAGCGAGAGCGGTCAAACCGGTGAGCACCTGATGCCAGAACAGCAACGGCCGCGACCCGGTAAACACGAAGCCGATGATCACGCCCATCCTCAGGAGATACAGGAGCCACGCGAGCGCCCAATACCCGAAGTACGGCTTGTGGTAACGTCGAAACAGATACAGGAAGACGATGGCCAACCCCAGCGTGACCATCGCTTGTAGAAACGCCGCCGCGATCTCGGCGGTCGTGACCTCGGGGACAGAAAACATGACCCTCTGAACGATAGTGGATGCCCGGGAACACGCAATCCGAGCGTCGCCCCTCGGTGAGGCGCCAATCTGTCAGGGGCTGGCTAGGCCGCTTCTTGTGCTACCAGCGGGTCTTTCTCCTCGTCCTCCGACTCGGTGCCGCGGTGACAGGCGCATTCGCACCCTTTCAGGCCACACATCTTCTGCTCGCACATCTTGCGACATGCGGGCGCATGGCGCTCGATTACCGGCCGTAGCGCCACTCCCGCGGCTATACCGACCAACATCGTCAAAAACGTCTTCTTCATATCGTCCTCCAGGTTCGCATCGACAAACCGACCCAGTTTAATCGTACAGAACAATCACATCGTTGTCTGTAGGGAATAACCCCTACTGGCGTGTCAGAAAGAGAATCAGAACGTCAGCACGAAGTGGTGCTCCTTGGTCAGCTTGGCCAGATCCGCCGCCCCGCCCATACGGGCGAACGAAACGAGGTCGCCCTCGCCGATTCCTCTGGGCGCAGCGCATGGCGCGCAGACGATCATCTCGAAGCTGTGTTCTTCGAGGAAGCCGACGACCTCGCCAATTGGGGGCAAGCCGACCGCCTGAATGGCGTTGAGATCAGTGCCTCGGTGCGCGAGGTAGGTCGCTTCCTGCATCAAGAACATCGCCGGCGGATGGTCGGTGAACTCGCCGGACTCGATCCCGCCCTTGAGCGCGACGAACGGTAGGGACGCGAGGTTCGGTTGATCCGGTCCACGGGTAGCTACGGTAAGCATCTTGTCCTCCGATCGTTTAAGTATGCGACCGCAGCAGCGGCCATGGAGACGCAGTCGTATAATAGCCGCATACCAAGGAGGCGCCGCTTCATGAGAGTCCGTTTCTGGGGTACGCGCGGCTCGATCTCCAAGGCGGGGAGAGAGACGCTTCGGTACGGAGGCAACACGTCCTGTGTCGAGTTGCGTTCAGCGAGCGGTACGGTCATCGTGTTGGACTGCGGGACTGGGGCGCAGGGTCTTGGGCAGGCGCTTCTGAACGAAGGGGACACTGCGAAGAGCGGCCACATCCTCGTATCTCACACGCACTGGGATCACATCCAAGGGTTCCCGTTTTTCGCACCGCTCTTCCATGCTGACAACGATTGGGACATCTACGGCCCGCGCGGTCTCGACTCTTCGCTGCGCGAAGCCCTCGCCGGTCAAATGCAGTACACGTACTCCCCGATCACGCTCGAGCATCTGGGCGCGGGGATCCACTATCATGACCTCGTCGAAGGCACCTTCGAGGCCGGTGACGTCCAGGTTCAAGCACAGTACATGAACCATTCAGCTCTCACACTTGGCTATCGACTCAAAGCTGATCACACGACGGTGGTCTACGCGACCGACCACGAGCCCCATTCTCTCGAGCGTGGAATCGATGGCTACCGGCCGACGGGCGGCGAGGACGATCTCCATGTCGAGTTCGTAGCCGGAGCCGACCTCCTGATCCACGACGCCCAGTTCACAGCCGAGGAGTACCCAGCGAAGCGCGGCTGGGGTCACAGCACGCTCGAATACGTCGTCGATGTGGCGCTGGCCGCGGAAGTGCAGCACTTGGCGCTGTTCCACCACGACCCGATGCGCGACGATGATTCGCTGGATCTCTTGGTCGAGCGTGCCCGGGCGCGCGTCGCAGACGCAGACGGGTCACTGGATGTGTTCGCGGCCACTGAGGGTGAATCATTCGAGGTCGAGCCGGTTCCCCCGTCGACCGCAAGCCGTCCGGCGCCAAGGGTCTCGGCGAAGACCTCACCCGCCCTCGTCGAGCAAGAGGTCCTCGTGGCAGTGACCGATCCGGCGGCAGCGGTCGTGCTTTCCGAAGCGGTGCGTGCAGACGGTCTATCGTTGTTGGTCGCAAACGACGCCGCGGCGGTGTCCGAGATCGCCAACGCCGAGCAGCCCTCGCTCTTGCTGGTAGATCGCGGTCTTCCGGGTGGTGACGCGCTCGACATTTGCCGCCAGATCCGGGGCCACGGGCGTGACTGGGGCGCAGACGTACCGTTCGTCGTCATCGCGAAAGAAGAGGACGACGTCGATGCCGAGGCCGGAACCAAAGCTGGCGTCACGGACTGGCTCGTTGAGCCCTTCTCGAGATCTTACGCACGGACGCGCATCCGAGCCTGGTTGCTCCGCGCGGCTTGTCGCTGGCAATGCGCGCCATTCCCCGAAGACGAAGAAAGACGCATTCAGGCACTTCACGAATTGGGGATCCTGGACACCGCGGCCGAGGAGCGATTCGACCGCTGCACGCGTATCGCAGCCGCGCTATTCGACGTACCGATCGCACTCGTTTCGCTAGTCGACACCAATCGGCAGTGGTTCAAGTCACGCCACGGTCTCGACGTCTCTGAGACTCCGCGCGAGCAGGCTTTTTGCGCGTACGCGATCCTCCGCGATGACATTATGGTGGTACCCGATGCACTGCGCGACGATCGCTTCGCTGAGAATCCACTGGTGACCGGTGAGCCGCGCGTCCGTTTCTACGCCGGCTGTCCGCTCGTGTTGGCCGACGGGACCCGGCTCGGCACGTTGTGCCTCATCGATCACCAGCCGCGAGTCTTTGACGAAACCCGGCTCGCGCTGATGCGCGACGTCGCCAAAATGATCGAGCGGGAGATCACCGGAGCGACGGAGACCAAGGCGCGGCAGGCGGTACCGTCACTCACGTCGAGCGAATGACCACCCGCCCTGCACCCATCTGTCTGCATCTTCTGTTTACGACGCTGACACTGCTCGGCAACGGCGCTGCTCGTGCGCAGGACGTTCCATGGCCGACCAACGGCTGGACAATCTCGACTCCCGAAAAGCAGGGCCTCGACGCCGGGCCGCTGGTCGAGCTGGACCGGTCGATCCGTGAAGGCACATACGGGTACATCGACCGGATGGTTGTCGTACGCAGCGGCCATCTCGTGATGAACGAGCGCTACGACAACGATTACCGCGGGATCAGCCGTGGCTTCACGGGCGCACTTGGATGCGGCCACGAATCGTGCGACGATCCCGACGCGTCCCACGAGTACAACTACTACCACCCAACCACGCATCCGTATTATCATGGCCGAGACGTCCACTCGCTGCAATCGGTCACAAAATCGGTGGCGGCAACGATGATCGGCGTAGCAATCGAGCGAGGCGAGATCGGCGGGCTCGACGCCAAGCTGCTTTCGTTCTTTGGCGACTACGACCTATCGCGAGCCGACGAGCGGCTCCATCACGCGACGCTCGAGGACCTGCTCACGATGCGGTCCGGGATCGAGTGGCACGAGAACGATCGACCGCTCGACGAAACCAATACGACATTGCAGCTGGAGCAGAGCGATGACTGGATCCAGTTCACGCTTAATCAACCGACCGATGCGGAACCGGGTGAACAGTGGGTTTACAACAGTGGCGGCAGCCACCTCATGTCGGGCATCATCCGCGATGCCACCGGCCACTTCATCGATGAGTACGCCGCGGAGCACTTGTTCGGTCCACTCGGAATCGAGGAGCACCACTGGAAAAAAACCCCGCGTGGTCTCCCTGACACCGAGGGCGGGTTGTACCTCGAGGCGGAGCAACTGGCCAAGATCGGATACTTGTACCTGAACGACGGTGTTTGGAACGGGGAGCGGCTTCTGCCTGAGGGCTGGGTAGCCGCCGCCACGGCGCGGCGGGTCGAGTTGCCCGGAGGCGACCGAGCGTACGGCTATCAGTGGTGGCGCGTTGACACCGACGAAGTCGACGTGTGGGCAGGCTTGGGCTTCGGTGGACAGCTCTTACTCGTCGTACCGGCTCACAATATGGTCGGCGTCATCAACAGTTGGAACGTGTTCGATCGGCCGCAGAGTCAGGTTCGTCCGGCGTTTCTGGCTGCGCTCCTCGCGGCGGTTGGCTCCTGACCGACACGACCGGCGCCTCGCCACCAGATCTTACCATCGTTCTGCTCATGTCTCGCCACTACGCTTGGTTGCGGCGAACGATTGACTTGTGGGCGAAACAGAAGATCCACAGTCGAACCGAGGCTGTGATCGTTAGGCCCGAAGCACTGTCCCGGGAGACGATCATCGCCGACGACTTCAAGCCGTTTCATAGCCTTCAGATCGTGGACGTCCCGGAGATGGACTCTGTCGGCACAGGCTTCGCCGCTGGGGTCCGACAGGCACGAGCACCCGTCGTAATGCTGGCCGAAGACCACGCGTTTCCCGAGCCCGGTCTCGCAGAGGCCATTCTCGGTGCCTACGATGATCCCGACGTCGTCGCCGCCGGGCCCGTAATGTTCAACGGCAACCCAAAGACTCTGGCTAGTGAGACAGCCTTTGTCCTCGCGTTCTCGGCTGTCGCCTACGCGCGCAGCACGAGGGAGGCGCGGAGCCTAGGCGGCCACAACGCCAGCTATCGGCGCAACTTCTTGATGTCGTTCGGGGATGAACTCGCGGAATGGTACAAGTCCGAGCGCGTACTGCAGTTCGAGATCGAAGCGCGAAAGCGAAAGATGATTCTGTTAGCGCACCCACGGATCGCTCACTTCAACTTCAGCCGTTGGAGATCGACGATCGTGCACGCGTTCCACGGAGGACGACTCTTTGGTGGTCAGCGGTCTCGTGATTGGCGATTCGGTCGCCGGGCGCTATACGCCCTAGGAGCACCGTTGGTGCCCTTCATTCGGTTGCGTCGCATCATGGCCGATCTCCGCGAGTCGCCCGATCAGTACGCCCGATTCGTGCCCCGCCGTTTACCGGTCTTCGCTTTCGTTCTATCGCTGCATGCGCTCGGAGAGGCGATCGGATACGCCCTCGGGGTCGGAAACGCAGTGGACCACTATGCGCCCTTCGAGCTCTATCGTCGAGATCAGCTGATCACACGAGAGCGCGAGGAGATCGAGACCTTCAACTTTTGATCGTCGGGACGGCGGATGCGTCCTTTGACTCCGCCGGCTATGACTCCGGCGTGTACGGTTTCCCCGGCGTGCCGCCGATGACGAGCATCGTCACACCCTGGTCGCCGGGAACGACCTTTCGTTTCTCCCCAGGTCCGACCCGAGCCAGCGTGCCAGGCTCGAGCTTCCAGGTCTCGCCTTCACACTCCAGTGTCGCGCTGCCCTCCAGCGGGACGTACACCTCTTCCTGACCGTCTTTGTCGTGGTCGTGCTCCGGGTACTCGGCCCAGTTGGCCGGCAATCGCTCAACGTTCATGCCCCACGCCGTGACACCGAGCCCTTTTCGGGCGTAGAGGAACATCCCACCGTGGTTGTCCAATTCATCAAAGTGTTTCAGGGTGACATCAGCCACTTTCGCCTCCTGTTGGAATCGCAATCGTTGACTACTACTGAGTCTCCGCATGGTTCGCGTGCCGAGCAAGCCACTCGGGATACGAAAAGGATGTGTCTGCAGAGAGCCTCAGAGAACTCGGAAGCTCCTGCAGAAAGAGCGCCACGTTCCGGCTGAAGTCCTCGTGCAGATCAGAGTCATCGGGAAACGCTTCGAAACCTAACGTCCAGTAGGGTGTTGCAGCGAGAGAGAGCGTGGTCAACTCGATCTGAAGAGCGCGATCGACAAGAGATCCGCGGCCGACTGGAGGCACTTCGAGGTCGGTGCCCAAGCGGTCCAGTCGAACCTCGCGGAGGATCCTCCTCTTTTGCACGTCCACCGAGCTCGAGGCTTGCAGCGTCTCGCCATCACATGCCCATTTGACCCACCGCTCGACGACACCCGTTACTCCCGGTGCCAGCGTCAGAACGCCCAGGGACGCGACCTTTCCCTTGAACTCGAGTTGTGCCCGCCCTTCTCCTTGTCCCGGCTCACCCCGCCATTTGAGGCCGATGCCGCGGCTGTTTGGGATCACCACGTATCGATCCACGCGAGCCCGCTTGGGCCAATCGAGGGTTCCAAGCTCGCCACTCTGCTTCCATGGCTTCCTCACCCGGAACCACTCGACAACATCGTCATCGAGTTCGCCGTCGAAAAACCACCGGCACTCACGACTGGCGAAACGCATCCCGCTCCCGGTCGCCGCCGGGTCAGAGATGGTGGGTTCTCGACGCTTTCTCTATCGAATCAGCGGTGCTAGAAAAGACGAGAAGAACGCTGAGAAAACAACGAGCGCGGCAAAAACCGCGGCAAAAGTGCCGATAAAAATCTCGGCGATCCGCCATACACTGACTTGCGTCATCCTCTTGCTCCCTTCTGACTGTGTTGCTCGGTGAACGGCAACTGCCCCCTGCCGTCCAGCCTACAATGGGAGCGGTAGCAAGGTCAATCCCGGGATCGAGGGTGGTGACAACTGCGTCAGGCTAGATCGAACACAATGACTTCGGCCGGCTCCGTGGCGCGGAGCGACAAGCCTGTCTCCTCGCTAACGGCCACCCCATCCCCCTGATACAGGGCCTGGCCGTTGACAGCCGCGTTACCGACGACGACCTGAACCCAGGCGTGCCGACTCGGATCCAGCGAGTGATCCAGCGTCTCCCCGGGTTCAAGAACGGTCGCGTAGAGCGCGACATCCTGGTAGATGCTGAGCGCATCTTGCCCAGCATCTCGGGAGCAGATCAGCCGAAGCGCGCCTCGCTTCTCCTCCGCGGCGAAGTGGCGTTCCTCGTAGCCGGGTTGGAGCCCCCTCGCCTCGGGTAGGATCCAGATTTGGAGGAAATGGACCGGCTCTTCCACGGACGCGTTCATCTCGCTGTGCTGTACGCCGGTGCCGGCGGTCATGCGTTGCACGTCACCGGCGGTGAGCACAGAGCCGTTGCCCATACTGTCTCTGTGAGCGAGCGAGCCCTCGACGATGTAGGAGATGATCTCCATGTTCCGATGACCGTGGAGCCCGAAACCCTGACCCGGCTGAACCCGATCTTCGTTGATGACCCGGAGTGTCCGGAACCCCATGTGATGCGGGTCGCGGTACTCGCCGAAGGAAAATGTGTGACGGGATTCCAACCAGCCGAGGTTGACACGCCCTCGATCTTCGGACTTGCGTACGCTGATCAGGTGTTTAAGCGCTTCGGGATGACCCGAACCAACGTTTCCGCCGAGACGCTCCCACTCCGGTTGCCGACGCTCATCGTTCCCGAACCCGGTGTTCGTCCGGTCACGGTGGCTTCCGTACTCGACCCCGTGACCGAGAAGATCCTCGAATCGCTGGAACGCCAAAAGAGAGGCGGGCTGGACAATTCCCCGTCCGAGCCAAACGCCCTAGCTGTGGCCGTGAACGACTCCTCAACCACCAGCGCGGAGCACTTGTCCACGAGGATCACGCTGATGAGCTCGCTGCTTGGGCCGATGGGAGAAGAACCGTCACATGCCGTGGCCACAGCCGCGAGTGGCATGATCACGAGGGCGAAGCAGGCGGTTAGGCCGTCGAGATTTCGTACCAGACGCGCCAGTTGCTCATGTCCTCAGGTGGGCCCACGCCTTCGACTTCTGGGCCAGGTCCGTAAAGGCCGACCCACGACTGCGGTGATCCCGAGAACTCTCGGCTGTAGTGATCGAGGAAGTCGCTTGCAGTTACTTTGTCCAGTTCTTCGCCAACAAGCTCGACGACCAGGTGGTCTTCAACGTTCCCGTTGAAGATCTCGGCATCGACCTTCACCCGGTTCTTCCTCGGATGGTCCGAGATCTTCCATGAGCCCTCTTCTGGAAAGCGGCTCTCGTGAACGATCCCTCCCTGGTTCTGACTGGACACCTTGCTCGAGAACACGAATTGCCCGTGTTCCCTGTGGCCGGGATCCAGCGTATCGAGGACTTGGATCCTCTTTAGAGTGACTTTGATCGGAACGCCTTCCGCCATCTGGGCTCCTTTCGAGCAGGCGATCGAACGGCCTACGCTTGCTTCCCACCCGTGGCATCGCCAGGGCGGACTATGAACACTGGCGAAAAACTGAACCTTCGAGGGGCCCAGCAGCAAGTCGGCGCCATACGGGGGCGACCGTGGAAAACGAAGGGGCGCTATTCCTGCCGGTGATATACCGCGTCGAATGTTGTCTCCCAACTCTCGCCGCCATCGCGCGAGATCTGGATGACCTGCCGCACGGTGCCGTCCGGCTGAGGGGTCAGGGTCGTTTGATCCAGGTAGAGGCCCCCCTCAGCAAGCGGGATCTCGCCCCGGAATCGTACACCTTCATCACCGTGCATCTCCACGAGCTTCTTCTCCTTTAGGCCGCCCTGCCCCAGGGCGAACTGCGTGACCCATACCTGCTTCCAGGTTTGGGTGACCGGCTGGTAGTAGAACAGGCCCTTCCCCTCCCCGCCCGTTGCGGACATCCAGTGCTCCATGACCGCGCAGCCATCCAGGATCTTCTCGATCCGGTTCATCCCGACCTGCTCCTCGCCCACCGTCACCACCCAGTCGCCCAGCCAGAAGTCCAGCCGCTCCAACGCCGGCTCTTCCCCGCACGGGGGAGCCTGACCCCACGCCGTGGCCGGCGCGAGCGTGATTAGTCCCAGCCACAACCCGATCCTTTTCATCTTACCTCTCTAGAACGGTTCCCTGACATTAACCACGGTGGACAGAGGCACTTGGTACACGTCAGCGGAGACGCTGCGGTGACTCGTGAAGTACAGGTACTCTCCATCAGCTGACACCGTGGGGCCGTATTCGTACTCGGCTGAGTTGATCTCCGGAGAAAGTATCGAGCCAAGGCTTCAAATACTACATGGGAACCTTTGTACTTCTGACTCGAACGACATGCCGTGGCTGCTCGATTGTAGCGACTGGAACCTGGCTCGGGTCGTGGCGTACAAGAAATGACAGAGATAGCCAGCCGACGTTCCGAACGGAGGTACCCTCATGACCCGTTCGCGTGCTGTACTCCCCGCAGTAACCCTGCTAGCCGGTGTCCTGACTTGTAGGGCTGAACCGACGACCACACAGAACTCGACTCCACGCGTCGTCGTCAAGTCCTCTCATGAATCTTCGACAGGAAACCTCTCAGGCGGCGTAGCTGTAGGACCTGGGGATGAGGCTCCCGAGATCGTGGTCCTCAACGATGCGCCGCAGGAGACCGCTACCCGGCGAACCGTTCGCAAGCCGGAGCCCGGGCCGCAAGTGATCTACCGTACTGTGTACATCAAAGAGCAGCCATCTGTCTCGGAGGAGTCCGAAGAGCCGGCCCCTGAGACCGTTCCGGAGACCATCGTCGAGCCGGCGACTACCCCGGTGGTCCCCGAGCCCCAGCCGGTCGACGTTCCTGATCCGGTCGCGACGGCACCCCCGACATCCGACCCGACGACGGTTCCAACCGGTGGATCGAGCCGAACCGAGGACGCGATCGTGGGCGCGGCGATCGGTGCCGGGATCGGAGCGATCCTCGGCGGCAGGCGTGGCGCCCTGGCAGGCGGCTTGGGCGGTGCGATCGGAGGCGCTACCGGCGGACGAACGGGCGGGATTCTGGGCGGAGTCTTGGGCGGCGGCTCTCGTGGCGGTGCGTGCATACCTGAACCGAGATGCCACCCTCGAAGGGGCCGCTGTTACTGAAACAGCGACGTCATTCTGAGGAGACACTCACTTGCGAGGGGAGAGTAGCGGTCAGGAAACGCTGATAAACTGGTCGGGACCCGCGTTCTCCTCCTCCTCCTGCTCAAGCTCCCGGAGCAGACAGTTTACCGTTTGCTGCACGAGTTCTTCGATCGTGACCCCGCGACGCTTCGCTTCATCCTCGTACGCCCGGTAGTGCTCGTCGGTGAGCTCTGCCAGGACCTTGACCTTGTGCATCTAGACTCTCCTGTTAAGCTGGCACTCCCTTGTGCCCGTAGCAGAGGATCCCGCTGTGGCCCTCCCTGCGGATCAAGCGGAATTCGAGCGCTACCTCCATCCCCGGAAGTACCGTAGACGGATCGCAGTCAACGACCTGGGTCATAAGGCGGGCGCCTTCCGGCGTCTCTACCACCGCCATGGCGTACGGTGCCTCCATCAGAAAATCGTTGGGAGGAACGTGTACGACCGTCGACGTTACCACTGTGCCCTTGCGCGACAGCGTCAGCTTCTCGAACTCCTCGCACCGGCACGAGGGGCAGAACCGCCGGATCGGAAAAACGACCTTGCCGCAACCGCTACAGCGACCGGCCTCCAGACGGTAGCGGGCGGGGATTTCTCTGGTGTATCTCGGACTAGGCATGATCATACCCTCTCGAAGATGTGGACCACGGAGCTCGCCCCTGATCCCCCCATGTTCTGCGCTAGACCGACGCGGGCGTTCTCCACCTGCCGTTGACCCGCTTCACCCTGCAGCTGCCTGAAGATCTCTATCGCCTGGGCGATCCCCGTCGCGCCGACCGGGTGCCCTTTCGACTTGAGGCCGCCGCTGGTGTTCACCGGGATCCGGCCGCCGATCGCCGTGATGCCATCGCGCGCGGCCGGACCCCCCTTGCCCTCCTCGAGGAACCCCAACGCCTCGATGCAGCAGATCTCCGCGATCGTAAAGCAGTCATGGACCTCGGCGATGTCGACGTCCCGCGGACCGATGTCGGCCATCTGGAACGCCCGCTGGCCCGACTTCTGAACGGCATCCAGGAAGGCGGGATCGTCGCGGTCAGCCAGCGCCATCGAGCCACTCGCCAACCCGCTGGCGACGATCTTCACCGGCCGGTCGGTGAACTCCCTCGCCATGCCGAGGGGACAGAGGAGGACGGCAGCGGCACCGTCGGTCACCGGTGAGCAGTGGAGGAGGCGGAGTGGCTCGGATACCAGCGACGATGCCATCACCTGCTCAGGGGTCACCTCGCGACGAAACTGGGCCTTCTCGTTCATCGCGCCGTGGCGATGGTTCTTGACGGCGACCCACGCCAGGTCCTCCTCGGTCGTGCCGTGTCGCTTCATGTGCGCGCGGGCGATCATCGCGTACAGTCCCGGAAACGTTACTCCGTAGTAGACTTCCAGCTCCTGGTCGGCGGCCGTCGCCAGCACGTTGGTGACGTCTGCGCCGTCGTTCATCTTCTCGACCCCGGCGGCCAGCACCAGATCGCTCATCCCCGAGCCCACCTCGATGAACGCCTGTCGCAGGGCGACCCCACCCGAGGCGCACGCCGACTCGACGTGCACCGCGGCCACCCCGGCCATTCCCAAGTGGTCGGCCATCAACGGCCCGAGGTGTTCCTGGCCCACGAACTGGCCGCCCGACATGCACCCCACGTGCAACGAGTCGATGCGATCCGCGCCGGCGTCACTCAGCGCGCCCGACGCCGCCTCGACGAACATGTCGCGCAGCCCCTGATCCCAGAGCTCGCCGAACCGCGTCATCCCAGCTCCAACGATCGCGACGTCACGCATGTGGGTGTCTCCTAGTCGCCATCAGTCATTGGCGATGATCTTCTCGCGGAACTTCGCGTACTCGCCGTAGGTCACGTACTGCCGCGGGCCTTCGAGCATCGAGCGAACGGTCGATGCCAGGCCCTGCACCTCGGGGAGCCTCTCCGTCGCCCTCAGCACGAACGAGTCGCTGCCCGCACCCGAGCCGAAGGAAGTGATCAGAATCAGCTCGCCTGGTTCGGCGATGTCGAGGATCGCGGCCAGCCCCGTCGGCGACGAGCCCGAGTACGTGTTGCCCATCGTCGGAACCACCCACCCCGTTTCCAGCTGCTCCCTGCGGAAGCCGAGTGAAGACCGCGTGGGCGAAGTCGTCGGCCGTAAGGCCAGTCTTCTCCATGATCGCCCGGCTCGCCCCGAGCACGTGCTTGAAGTAGGCGGGCTCGCCGGTGAATCGACCCCCGTGCCGCGGATAGAACTCGCCTTCTCGCCGCCAGAAGTCCGCCGTATCCGACGTGTAGCTGTACGTCTCCACCACCTCCGCTACCAGATGATCCACCCCGAAGACGTACGCGGCTCCACCCGCGGAGGCCGAGAACTCGAGCGCGTCATCGGGCGCGCCCTGGGAGGTGTCCGCGCCGACCGCCATCGCGTACTCGACCCGACCCGCCTCCACCAAACCCAGCGCGACAAACATCGCCTCCGTTCCCGCCTTGCACGCGAACTCGAAATCCGCGATGTGGACCTCCGGGCCGAT
>JBDHFX010000018.1:0-26301 GCA_039590215.1 Gemmatimonadota bacterium
CTGCTCGTAGGTCGCTTTGACCCGCCGCCGGCTGCCGATCATGCCCACGTAAGCCGGCTGAACGGCGGCTTTTGCCAACACCAACATGCAATCGTAATCGTAACGATGACCGCGAGTCACCATGACAATGTGGGTTTGCGCCGTAATCTGTATCCCCGCGAAAGGATCACTGAAGTCGGCGACGATCACCCGATCGGCGTCAGGAAAACGCTCCGTCACAGCGAAATTCGGTCGGTCGTCGAGCACGGTCACACTGAACCCGAGCAACGCGCCGAGGTTCGAAAGCGGAACCGCGATATGACCGGCGCCTACGATTACCAGCTCTGGCTCGGGCGCGATCGTCTCGACGTACAGCTCAACGTCCGAACCCGGGATCGTGACACAAACGGCGTCCTCCGCAGCCCCTGCCAGCAACGCCTGCGCGGCCGACGTCAGCGCCGCATCTCCGAGGTCACCGTGGAGTTGCTGGCCATCCCAAATGACCCGCTGACCCACGAGCTCCGTTCGTCCCGGCGCCTCGACTACTACGCCGTGCACCGTCGCCCGACCGTCGTCGAACGCTTGCCCCGCCAAGCGCACGGCCTGGGCCAATCCAAATCGTTTCACTTCCCCACCTCGCGTTTGTAATCATCCGGTGTGTCGATATTCGTCAGCACGCCGGGGTCGTCGACCACAACATGATCGATCTCGGCGTGATGCCGGCGCACCACCGTGCGTGTTCCTTCCAGCAGATCGGGCTCGGCCAACTCGTCCCAGATCGAGCGCTCCAGGAGGATCGGATGGCCCGGCCGGTCCTCGAACACCGGTCGGACGATCACCGCCCCGCGAGACTCGAAGGCGTCGAGCAACGCGGCGACCGTCGACTCTCGCACCACTGGGTGATCGACCGGCAGCATCGCTGCGGCCCCAAGATCCAACGGTGCGGCTTTCAAACCGATCCGCAGTGAGTCGATTGGCTCGGACTGTGAGTTCGGGTTCTCGACCGCGCGAGCGCCGGCTGACTCAGCGGTTTCCCACATTCGCGGCGCCGATTTGGACGGCGGGAGGACCGCGACAACCGATGCGCAGCCACCGTTCAGCAACGTCCTGATCGCACGCTCGAGAAACGTCTGGCCATCGATCTCGAGCAGCGCCTTGGGCTCACCCATCCGCTCCGAACGCCCGGCAGCCAGCACGATCCCCACCACCGCCCGCGATCGGCGTGTCATCGGTGACTCGCGAGATCCTCGAGCGCGCGCCGGACGGTCGGACGGATCATCTCTTTCCTCCAGTACAGTGTGAAATCGGTATTGTCGAGCGGTCGCCCGTTCTTCCACGCCAATTGGGCGGCCTCCTCGATCGGTTCCGCCGATAGGGACGAGCCGATCAGCGCTTCCGCCGCGGCCTCGACGATCACCGGCGACGACGCGACGCCACCCAGAACGATTCGCGCGTCTTGGACGATGCCGTCCGAGTCCAGCTCGGCCCAGGCGCCGACCCCCAGAACCGGGAAGTCGAACGCGCCGCGCCGGCGCACCTTTCGATAGCTCGATCGCCAACCGTTCGGGCTCGGCAAATGTATCCGCGTCAGCAACTCGTCCTGTTGCTTCGACAGGTAAAGGATCCCATCGTCCCGGTAGAGACCTTCGATCGGGATCGAGCGCGCGCCATCCAGCCCAACGAGATCGACGGTCGCCCCCATCGCCACCAACAGCGGCACCGAGTCGGCCGACTGCACAGCCCAGCACCGGGGCGACTGCGGCGCCACCCAACACACTTCGCCGTCTTTCTTCATGCAGAAATCGATCGACTTTCGCCACTCATGGTTCTGGTCGTAGTAGTTGCATCGAGTGTCGAGCAGCACATTACCGCCGATCGTCCCCATGTTCTGGAGGATCGGCGTCGAGATGAGGTGCATCGTCTCGACCAACGCCGGACACGCCGCCTGTACCGCGGGATGGCTGGCGACCTCGGTCAGCGTCGCGGTCGCGCCGATCGACACCGCACCATCCGCTTCGGTCACGACCGTCCGCAACTCGTCGATCGCGTGGAGCGCGATCAGGACCGATGGCTCCTGGTGGCGGCGCTTCATGTTCGGGTAGAGATCCGTTCCACCAGCCACGTACGCCGCGTCAGGCGGCGCGTCGCCCTTTTGGGTGATCGCCTCGTCGACCGTCTCCGGTACCTGGAACCGGAAGTGCGGTAACCGCATCATACGCGCACCCCTCCCCCACCGATCTCGCGGCCCTCCTCGAGAGCGCGGCCATCGCCGCCGGCCCACGGAGGTGGCACCTGAATCGCGTGCGGCCAGTCGAATGTCGGGACTTTCTTAGGGCCCTCGCGTGGCTCCTCCTGCTTCGCCTTTCGTTTCAGCGCCGCCAGCACCTTCTGCGGCGTCACCGGGACTTCGTCGACCCGGGCACCAACTGCGTCATACACGCCATTGACGATCGCTGGTGGGATCGGCAGCAACGGCCCCTGGCCAACCTCCTTGGCGCCAAACGGTCCGTTTGGATCGGGGTCCTCGATCAAGTACGTGTGCACCCGACACATCTCGTGGGTGGTCGGGCTCTTGTACTCCAACATCGAGGGATGATGGTGGACGACGTTGCGATTCCCGCGATACGTCATCTCCTCCATCAGCGCCTCGCCGAGCCCCATGTAGACCGAGCCCTCGACCTGGCCGATCGCGACCACGGGATTGATCGCACGTCCTATGTCGTGCGCGATCCAGACATCGTCGACGTGGGTCTCGCCGGTATCGACATCGACTGATACCTCAGCCACCGCCGCCGCGTATGAGTAGGCTGGGCTCGGCCCGACACCGGCGCCGCGATAACGGCCCGGCGAGCGCGGTGGCGTGTAGGAACCAACCGTGCCGATCGTACCGAACTTCGACTCGGCCAGCACGACCGCTTCAGCGAACGTCATCGTGCACTCGGGATCCTGAACGTCGAACACCTGGCCCTCGGCCATCGCGACCCGGGCCCCGGGCACGTCCCACTTTTCGGCCACCGATCGAACGAGCAGCTCACGCGCCCGTTCCGCGGCCTGTAGCGCGGCGTTGCCGGTCATCAGCGTGACCCGACTCGAATACGAGCCGAGGTCGACCGGCGTCAGCGAAGTGTCGGCGGTCACGACGTCGATCTCGAAAGGATCGACACCGAGCACCTCGGCCACCACGTAAGCGAGCACCGAATCCGACCCCTGACCGATCTCGGTCGAGCCGCAGAAGACCGTCACGCCGCCTCCGCGATCGAGCTTTAGCTGCACGCCCGAGTGCGGCATGTTGTTCCAGTAGATGGGCAACCCCGCACCCGAGATGTACGACCCACAGGCGAGCCCCAGCCCCTTCCCTTCGGGCTCCGATCTTCAAGTAGTTAGCGGTTACCGAATCGGGCTCAACCAGGTGATCGAGTCGCATGCGGGCCGGATCGAGGCCCAGCTTCTCCGCCACCTTGTCGATGTGAACCTCGAGTGCGAATCGTGGCTGCGGTGTCCCGTGTCCGCGCTTGGGACCACAGGGCGGTTTGTTGGTGAACACCCGTAACCCCTCGAACTTGTAAGCCGGCACCGGATAGGTGACGGTCTGCAGCGCACCGGTGTAGTACGTCGACGCGACTCCATACGAGCCGTATGCTCCGCCATCCAAAAACGATCGGAAGTGCATGCCGGTGATCGAGCCATCCCGCTTGAATCCCGTCTTGATCCACATGAGCGTTGGATGGCGTCCGCGGTGACAGTAGAAGACCTCTTCTCGATTGAGACAGATCTTGACCGGCCGACCGGTGCGGCGCGAAAGCTCAGCAACCACGATCTCGTGGTTGAAAGGATCGGACTTGCCACCGAACCCGCCGCCGTTGGGCGTGGCGATAACGCGAATCCGGCTGGCCGGCATCTCGAGCACGGTGGCCAGCGCGCGGTGGACGTAGTGCGGTGTCTGGCTCGACGACCACAGTGTCAGTCGGTCATCCGGCCGGTAGTCGGCCAGCGCCGCGTGTTGCTCCATCGGCAGATGCGTGCTGCCTTCGTAGAAGAAGAGGTCCTCGTGGACGAGATCGGCATCGGTTAGCGCAGCCTCGACG
Organism: Gemmatimonadota bacterium; assembly: GCA_039590215.1. Lineage (GTDB taxonomy): Bacteria > Gemmatimonadota > Gemmatimonadetes > JACCXV01 > JAHWKZ01 > CAMYLR01. The sequence goes on from JBDHFX010000018.1 coordinate 4,065, forward strand.
TCACCGAACTCGAGCGCGATCGCCTTGTGGACGTTGTGCGCATCGCCGTAGAGATGGATCGCCGGATCGTCGCCACCGAGCGCGTCGTCGATGTCAGCCACGGAGTCGAGCGGCGCATACTCGACATCGATCAGCTCGCACGCCTCGAACGCCGTTTCCTCGTCGATCGCCGCCACCGCCGCAACGGGGTCACCGACAAACCGCACTTTGTCGAGGCACAGCGCATGCTCGTCCTGGCTGACGGGCAGGATCCCATATGCGTTCGGCAGGTCGCGCCCGACCAGGACGGCCACGACACCGGGGTGCCCTTCCGCTCGCTGTGTGTCGATCGAAACGATCTCGGCGTGCGGCGTCGTCGACCGCAACATCCGACAGTGGAGCATCCGCGGGAGGAAGAGATCGTCGGCGAACTTGGTGCGACCGGTAACCTTGGCTACCGCATCGACCTTGGGAAGCGAGGTGCCTACGACGCGCAGCTGATCTTCAACCGGCGCCATAGAGCATCTCCCTGGTCGGCTCGGCGGGCTCACCGCGCATGCGTGCGGCAGCCAGCTCGACCGCCTCGTAGATCTTGAGATAGCCGGTGCAGCGACAGAGGTTGCCGCCTAGAGCAGTCTCGATCTCAGCCCGCGAGGGCTGCGGTTTACCATCCAGCAGCGCCCTTGCCGCCAGGACAAACCCCGGCGTGCAGTACCCACACTGGGCGGCGCCCAACTCAACGAACGCTTGCTGAAGCGGGTGCAGGCCGTCGGCCGACTCGAGCCCCTCGACCGTCGTCACGTCGCAACCCTCCAAGGCGGCTGGCAGGGCGAGGCACGACAGTACCGGTTGCCCGTCGACGAGCACCGTGCAGGTGCCGCACTCGCCGAGCTCGCAGCCGTGCTTGGTGCCGGTCAATCCGATGTCTTCGCGGAGCACTTCGAGCAGCGTCTTGTGGACGGGCACCGCTACCGCGTAGGGCTCGCCATTGACGCGTGCCAAACGGTGCCATGAAATCCAATCTACCGGCAGGATCAGGGCGTCGCATCCGAAACGACACCGCTACGCCACTTGCTCCCAGCCGGCCACGCCACGAACTTGGCATCATGAGCGATTCCCGGGAGCCGATCGACCGGCGCCTCATCGTCGTTGGCGATCGCGTCCTCATTGAGCCCGATGAAGGCGAGCACCGGACGGAGGTCGGCCTTTACCTACCTCGGTGGGCGGTCGAGAAAGAATCGGTTCAGGCAGGTCGGATCGTTGCCTGTGGGCCAGGGATTCCGCTACCCGATCCTGGCGACGTCGAGGACGAACCGTGGAAGATGAACGAGGGTTCGATCCGACACGTTCCGATGCAAGCCCAAGTCGGTGACTATGCGATCTTTCTGCGCAAGGCGTCGGTCGAGGTCAAGTTCGAGGGCCAGACCTATCTGATCGTCCCGCAAGGCGCCATCCTGATGATCGAGCGCAACCCGGGAGACCACCCGGTCGACGAACTGCTCGATGGCGAGCCCGACGATTTCGACGAGCATCTGCCGTGACACGCCGGCCCTAGTACAGCTTCGTGGGTCTGTACGCCGAATACATCTTTCCTTGGATCATGGAGCGCTCTGACAGCGACTGCCTCAAGGCTGAGCGCAACGTCGCGGTGACCGAAGCTGCCGGCGAGGTGCTCGAGATCGGCGTCGGCACCGGGGCCAACTTCGAGCACTACCCGGAGGCCGTGACAACGGTCATCGCGGTCGAGCCGTCGAATGGTATGACCGCCCGCGCCCGACGGGCGAGCGATCGTGCCACCGTCCCGATCCAGCTAGTAGCCGGCGACGGCCAGTCGCTCCCTTTCGCGAGCGGATCGTTCGACACCGTGCTGGCGCTGTTCGTCCTATGCACGATCCCCGATCCCGATCGGACACTCAGCGAAGCCAGACGGGTGCTAAAGCCTGGCGGCACCTTGCTCTTCATGGAACACGTTTCGGCCCCGGAGCCCGGTCTGAGGCGTTGGCAGCAACGGTTGGAGCCGGTCTGGAAGCACATCGGCTGCGGATGCCACCTAACCCGCGACACGGAGTCGAAGATCGCCGAAGCCGGTTTCGAGGTCACCGATATTGATCGCTACTGGCTTCCCAAAGCACCACGCATCGTCGGCTGGGTAATTCGAGGCTCGGCCCGCCTGGCTTCCTAGCCGTTTTTGGTTCAGCTACTCGGCGGTCGTGCGCGCTCCCAACTCACGATCGAGCATCAACAGTGCGGCCGTGTTGTCGCCAACCAACTTGAGCTGATCAGCGAGCTGCTTAGCGGTCGCCTCTTCCTCGACCTGTTCGGTTACAAACCACTGCAGCAGAGTTTGGGTCGGGTAGTCCTTGTGTTTCACCGCCAATTCGTACAGCTCGTTGATGCGTTGGGTCACCTTTTGCTCGTGACCAAGCGCTTGCTCCATGACCACCAGCGGGGATTCGAAATCGGCCTGCGGCTTGTCGAGCGCCTGCAACTCGATACGGCCATCTCGGTCTTGCACGAAGTCGAAGATCTTCATCGCGTGAGCGATCTCCTCCTCGCGCTGCATCCTCATCCAGTGGGCGAAACCCTCGAGATTGGCGGCCTTGAAGTAGGCCGACATCGATAGATAGAGATACGCCGCATAAAGCTCGTTGTTGATCTGATCGTTCAGCGCCTTCTGAATTTCCTCGTTCAGCATCGAATCGCTCCTCGTTGGGCCCCCATCCGGCGGGCGGGTGGCATGGCTCTTCCATTGGGTATAGATCACCCCCGAATGAGAGGATGGAAGAAGATGTGGGAGATTATCGCGATCCTGGTCGGCACGTCGATCCTGGCGGGGCTCAAGCCTAGCGAGCAGCAGGCTCGGAAGGCACGGCTGGCAGCTCGCCAGCGGCAATAAAGATCGATCCTACCCGGGCGTAGATCACGCTCAACCAGCAGTTGACGTGAGCGCCAGTTAACTCCATTACTACAACTACTTACATGGTTTTAGAAGAATCCTCGCCGAGGTGCGTGGCGGTCTAAAACGGGGCCCAGCTGAGGGCCTGCAGAAACGTCAGGATAACGGCGGTGCGGCTCATGGGTCTTCACCGGTCGCACGATGCGGGCCGCCCCTTTGTCCGAGTCGGGGCTGCCAGGTTGCTCCCCGTCCCCACCAAACGGCAACTTGGTCACCCGAGCGGCGCCGGGGATACCCGGTGCTTGCTCTCGCATTCTGCGGCATGTCGTTTTGCCTTGGGGGGCCGGTGGATCGCATCGAGGGACTCGCCAAACTGACCGGTGCCGAGCGGTACGTGGACGACCTGCCGCTCGATGGCGCTCTCTGGGGGATGACCGTTCGCACTCCGGCGCCACGTGGGCGGGTGACCGCTGTCCGTTTCGGACCGGGCGTCGATTGGGACGAGTTTGTTGTCGTCGATCACCACGACATCCCGGGTGACAATACGGTGTTGCTGATCGAAACCGACCAGCCGCTGCTCGCCGGCGAGTACGTCCGGCATGCCGAAGAGCCCGTCGCGCTAATCGCGCATCGATCACGAGAGATGGTGCGCCGGGCGATCCGCGAGATCGAAGTCACGATCGACCCCGATCCTCCGATCTTCGATTTCACGACCGAGCCAACCGACGACCAGATCCAACACGGCTCCGACAACGCCCTCAAACGGATCGACATCGTGAAGGGCGACGTCGAAGTGGCCCTGGCTAGGGCGACGCACGTCGTCGAAGGCGAGTACCGAACCGGGGCGCAAGAGCACGTCTACTTGGAGAACCAGGGCATGATCGCCTGGGAAGAGGACGGCGTGCTGTTTATCAAGGGCAGCCTCCAGTGTCCGTACTACGTGCTCAAGGCCGCCATCCGAGCGTTGGATCGGGATCAGGATCACGTGCGGATCGTTCATGCACCGACCGGCGGCGGCTTCGGCGGCAAGGAAGAGTACCCATCGATGATCGCCCTCCACGCGGCACTGCTCGCCCTAAAGGCCGAGCGGCCGGTCAAGATCATCTATGACCGCGGCGAGGACATGCGCGCGACGACCAAGCGTCACCCATCGCTGATCCGACACCGGACGGGCGTCGACGCGGACGGACGGCTACTGGCCCAGGACATCGAGGTCGTGCTCGACGGTGGTGCGTACGTCACGTTGTCCCCGGTGGTTCTCAGCCGCGGCGTGATCCACGCCGCCGGGCCGTATGCGTGCGACAACGTCCGCATTTGCGGTCGCGCCATGTTGACCAACTCCCCCCCGCACGGAGCGTTTCGCGGCTTTGGCGCGCCGCAGACTCATTTCGCCAACGAGCGCCACATGGACGTGGTCGCGGCGACCGTCGGTATCGATCCCGCCGAGCTCAGACGCCGCAACTTGATCGTAGATGGCCAGACCACGGCCACCGGTCAGCGAATCACCGACGGTACCGACCGCCGGGCGCTACTCGATCGTGCACTCGAGCTATCGAGCTATCCACAGCGGCAGAACGAGCACCGCACACTCAACGCGTCCCATCCCTATCTGCGACGTGGGATCGGCATGAGCACGTTTCACCACGGCGCCGGGTTCACTGGCAGCGGTGAGGTGATGCTCGCATCCGAGCTCGAGCTGGCCGGGCTAGCCGACGGCCGGGTCGAGGTCTTGAGCGCCAACATCGAGATGGGCCAAGGCACGTTGACCGTGTTCACCAAACTGGTCTGCGACCGTTTGGGAGTGACCCCCGAGCAGGTAGTCATCGCGGACGCCGACACTGGTCGAGTCCCCGATAGCGGCCCAACGGTCGCTTCGCGAACCACGATGGTCGTCGGTCATTTGGTCGAGCGCGCCTGCGACGATCTTCGCCATCGACTTGGGCTGGACGATTCCGATCGCGGCGAGCGCGTGATACGTGCGATCATCGATTGGCATGCGGAGCACGGCGAGCCGCCACTCGGCCGCTCCAAGTATGAGCAGCCGCCGGGAATCGAGTGGGACGAGGAAACCTACCGGGGCGACGCCTACGCGACCTACGGATGGGCGACCTACGTGGCCGAGGTCGAGGTCGACCTGCGGACCTACACCACCCGGGTGATCGATTTCGTCGCCGTGCAGGACGTCGGCACCGTGCTTCACGAGACACTGGCCCGGGGACAGATACAGGGTGGAGTCGTCCAAGGCATCGGATGGGCGTTGATGGAAGAGTGCGCCTGGAGCAACGGCGTAATGCAGAACAACCAACTGACCAACTACATCATCCCGACCAGCGACGACGTGCCGCCGATCCGGGTGAGCTTCGTCGAGAACCCGTTCGCGCATGGCCCACACGGCGCAAAGGGCCTCGGCGAGCTGCCCATGGATGGACCGGCCCCGGCGATCGCCAATGCGGTCGCCCGCGCGATCGACGTCGACCCGCGCGAAATCCCGTTGACACCCGAACGCCTGATGGATCTGCTATCCAATGGACGCTAACCCAATGCCAGCGAGCCGATCGCCGATCGATGTCGCGTTTACGTTGAACGGGCTGGAGGTCGCGATCGCCATCGATCCCGCCGAACGTTTGCTCGACACGCTGCGGTATCGATTCGGCATGACCGGCACGAAAGAAGGATGCGGCGAGGGAGAGTGCGGCGCGTGCACCGTGCACGTGGACGATATACCGATGAACTCGTGCTTGATCCCCACGTACCAGATGCGTGGCGCCCGCGTGCGCACGGTCGAATCGATCGATCCGGCCGACGTGAGTGCTCTACTCGGGTCCGGCGCGACCCAGTGCGGTGCCTGTACGCCGGGCGTCGTCATGACCGCGGTATGGGTCCGGGAGCATCCCGAGTTGCTCGAGAGCCACACGCTACGCGAGCTCATGGCCGGCAACTTGTGCCGGTGCACCGGTTACGACGGAATCATCGATGGCGTGGGTCAAACGCTGGAGGAAGACGGTCGATGACCGTCTTCATGCCGACCACGCTGACCGAGGCGCTCCAGATTCGACGCGCCGAAGACGCCACACCGATGGCCGGTGGGACCGACTTGCTCGTTCACTGGCCTGAACAGCTCGAGCGCCACGATCACGATTACTTGGATCTGTGGGGCTTGGACGAACTGCGAAGCATCGAATGGTCGGACGACACGCTCGAGCTCGGCGCGCTCACGACGTACTGGGACGTCATCACGGACGCCAGGGTCGGCGCCGCCTTCCCGTTGCTGGTCGACGCCGCGCGCCAGGTCGGCGCCGTCCAGATCCAATCGCGCGGGACGTGGGCCGGTAACATCGCCAATGGCTCCCCCGCAGCCGACGGGGTTCCGGTCTTGATGGCGTATGGCGCGATGGTGGTGATCGCCTCGTCCGAGGGGCGCCGCGAAGTGCCGCTCGAACGGTTCTACTCCGGCTACAAGGAGATGGACCTTGCGGCGGACGAGCTTATCGTCGCGATCCGGATTCCGAGGCGAATCTATCGGCACCAACGGTTTATCAAAGTCGGGTCGCGTCGCGCGCAGGCGATCGCCAAGGTCGGTGCGGCGATCGTGTCGAACGGCTCGGGGTGGCGTGTGGTCGCGAGCAGCGTCGCACCGACGATCCGCCGGTGTCCAACACTCGAAGCGCGGATCTCGAGCGGTCAGCCGCTCGGGTCACCGGATGATCTGCTGCCGGCGATACGCACGGATGTCTCGCCGATCGATGACCTGCGGTCGACGGCGGCGTATCGAGAGCAGGTGATGAGCCGAGTCCTTTATTATGCGATCGAGGAAATGAATCACCAATGAACGAAGCGCCACGAACTCTCAAAGACGCGGCCGTCGCCGCCGCTCTCAACGGACTCGCGTCCGCCAACCGAAACTTCGTCGCCGCGTATCCGGGTCAGCGTCCCGGACGGCAGCCCGTTCACACCGTCTACGGCGGAGCGGACCTCTTTCGCGCCGACTCGGCGGCCAAGCTCGGGGCCGTCGCGCGTCAGACATTGAACCGGTATGCGCCGGAATACGAGTTGTTCGCCAAGGTGATCGGTATCCCCGACGAGCCGGCCGAATTGGCCGAACGCGTCTACCTGCGTGTCGCCGACAAGCTCGAGAAGGAACCGGTCGAGGACTTCCGTATCGATTTCGAGGATGGCTATGGCCATCGTCCCGACGAAGAAGAAGACGCTTGTGCGGCGAGTGCGGCCCGCGAGGTCGCCACCGGTCTCGATCGGGGATCGCTTCCCCCTTTCATCGGCATTCGGATAAAGCCGTTTACCGACGCGCTGGCCAATCGCGCAATCAGCACGCTCGACATCTTCGTCACCGCGCTGTTGGACGCTACCGGCGGAGAGCTGCCGCCCGGTTTCGTGGTCACCAACCCGAAGGTCGTGCTACCCGAGCAGGTGGCCGTGCTGGCCGACCTCTTCGACCAGCTCGAAGCTGGCCTCTCCCTCCCTTCTGGGACGCTCAAGATGGAGATCATGGTCGAGACACCCCAGTCGATCATCGGCCCCGATGGCCGGTGCTCGCTGCCAGGCCTGGTCGTCGCTGGTCGCGGTCGCTGCATCGCAGCTCACTTCGGGGTCTACGACTACACCGCCAGTGTCGAGATCACCGCCCATCAGCAGGACCTCGATCATCCCGCGTGCGACTTCGCGCGCCACATGATGCAGGTGGCACTAAGTGATACTGGGGTATGGCTTTCAGACGGTGCCACAAACGTCCTACCGGCGCGGATTCACCGACCCGTGCCGGGCTCCACGCTGACCCTCCAACAGGAGCAGGAAAACCGGCTGGCGGTTCACCGCGCATGGGCGCTCCATTTCCGCCACGTGCTGCACAGCTTGAGGCATGCCTACTTCCAAGGGTGGGACCTGCATCCGGCCCAACTCCCGACGCGTTATGCTGCGCTGTACACGTTCTTTCTTCAAGAGCGCGACGCCGCGATCGAGCGGTTGAGTCAGTTTGTGGGGCAAGCTGCGCGGGTCACTTTGACCGGCGACGTGTTTGACGACGCCGCCACCGGTCAAGCGTTGCTCAACTTCTTTTTGCGGGGTGCCAACTGTTGTGCGTTCGATGACAAGGACATTGAGCGCACCGGCCTCACGCTAGCCGAAATCGAAACTCGCTCGTTTGCTCACATCCTCGCCGCCCGTCAACCGAGCTGACGAGTCAACTTCCTCGATAGGTCGAGTAGCCGAACGGATTGAGCAGGATCGGTACGTGGTAGTGTTGGGTCGGGTCGGCGACCAAGAATGCTATCTCGACGTGCGGATAGAAAGCAGCCACACCGAGCCGATCGAAGTAAGCGCCGGTTTCGAACCGGAGTCGGTACTCTCCCGACTCCAGTCTGTCGGCGAGCAAGTCGCCCACCCGTCCGTCACCATCGGTTGTGCCACTCCCGATCTCACGCCAAGCTCCGTTCGCGTCGCGGTTCGAGAGTTGAACGTCGATTCCCGCTGCCGGACGCCCAGCCGCGGTGTCAAGTACGTGGGTCGTGATCGGGCTCGTCAACGAGCAGCTTCTCCAATCGCAGGATCGTGATCTTTCGGAGTTCTTCGGCCGCCACCGCCAGCTCTGTGTCCGGACTGTTCCCTAATCGCGCCTCGAGCGCGGTCGCCATCTCGTCCCCGCTCTTGCCGGTGGCACAGATCAGAAAGATATAGCCGAACTTCTCTTCGTACGCTTGCTGTCCTACCGCCAGCCGGTCGCGTGTTTCGTCGCTGACCTTGGCCAATCCCGATTGCTCCTCGCGCGACCAATCTCGGGTGCCGCGGAACCGGTCCCCATCCGGACGCTCCCCGATGCACGGATGGTGATCGACTGCCCGGCGCCAATCTTCTTCGTCTAGCTCACGCCACGCCTCGTCGGCTTCCTTGCGCAACTCCTCGACGCTGTCGTACGGTCGACCGTCGGCGACCCTCTTTGCCCATCGCTCGACCGCGCAACAGCGAAGGAGCTCGGCTTGCACCTCTTCCGTCGAAAGCCCGTTGACGCGCTCGAGGCCGCTCACGGAACCCCGGCTTCAGCCAGTTCCCCGTAGACTCGGAAGCGGGCCACACCACCATCCGGATAGATGTTGAGCCGCAGATGGGTCGCCGTGTGGGGCACGGTCGTGGGCGGCTCGAACCGGTGCTCGCGGTCGGCCTCCAGCTCGGTTCGCGGCAACAGCTCAGCCCACTCGCCGTCCGGAACGTCCAACTCATCGGCATCGGTTTCGACGTCCAACGCCTCGACCGAGCAAGCCGCGGGGTAATTCCCTTTGAAGTAGTGCGTATCGATCTGGACGGTGGAGATCACCCCGCGCCGGCCCAAACGAATGACGACCCAGTCGCGTCCCGGACCGCGGCGACGGCGAGTCTCCCAACCGTCGAACATGCCGGTCGACTTTCCGGACAACAACAGGTTTCCGGGCTGACTGAAGAACGCGTCCGAGCAATCGAGCACGCGACCACCGCACAGCGCGGCAGCCAAGTCGATCTCGCCGGTGATGCGCTTCCAATCCGGTCGAACGAGACCGTGCACGCGCAGCCTCGCCACACCGCCATCGGGGTAGATGTTGAGCCGAACGTGGGTGTACCGCTCGGTCTCGCCGAACTCGAATGGGTTGGGCGTGTTGGGCTCGAGATCGACCTCGCGCAGTATCGTCTTCCAGTCGGCGTGTTCGATCCACCCCGGTTGGTCGGTCGAGCCTTGTTCAACCGCGCACGCTTCGAGCGACGCTCTGGCGGGGTGGTTGCCACGGAAGTGGGTCGTGTCGATTACCACCCCGCGAGGCTCGCCGGCGGCGCCCAGACGTACGACACACCAATCGTGACCCGGTTCGCGACGCCGGCGCGTTTCCCACCCATCCATCCACTTACCGCGATCGGTGTAGCGGTCGGGGTCAAACATCGGCGGGCCGGGCTTTAGCAGGTTCTCGGCGGGCGCGAAGAACTCGTCGTTAAACGCCACCACCTCACCTCCCAACCGCTCGGCCACGAGATCGCAGTAGCGCTCGAAGCCAAACTCTTCCGGTTCGTGATCCATCATCCCTCCAGCTTGAGCCACTGTCCCGATGAAGCAGCGAAGGCGCCGTGGTCGTAGACCGATTGGCCTCGTAGAAACGTTTGCTCGACCCTGCCGTACAACGTGCGGCCCTGGTACGGCGTCAACGGGTGACGGTGGTGAAGCTTCTCGGCGTCAACTTCAAACACTTGATCGGGATCCCAAATCACCAGGTCGCCGTCGCGGCCGACCGCGATGGCTCCCTTTCTGGACTCGAGGCCGGCCAATTGCGCCGGTCGATCACACATCCACCTCGCGATATCCTCGACATCGAAACCCCGACCCCTGGCCGTCGTCCAAACCCCTGCCAGGCTCAGCTGGAGCGATGCGATCCCACCCCAAGCGGTCACGAAGTTACCGCTCTCGATCTGCTTGAGGTCGGGTGGACACGGCGAGTGATCGGAAGCCACAAGGTCGATCGTCCCGTCCGCCAAACCATTCCAGAGCGCGTCTCGATGATCGGTTCCCCGGATAGGTGGCGCACACTTGCACGTCGTGTCACCGTCGTCAATCTCTTCGGCAGCGAACAGCAGGTAGTGGGGACAAGTCTCGACGGTGAGCGGGGTCCCGCGTCGCTTGGCGTCCCGGATTCCGTCGAGCGCGGTTCCACTCGCCAGGTGGACGACGTGCACCCGGCACCCGGTCGTTTGGCTCAGACCGATCACCCGTGCGATCGCTCGTTCTTCACACTTCGGAGGCCGAGATGCCAAGTACTCGCTGTACGGTTGCCGCGGCCGCCCTTGGATTGTGGCCAACGATGGCCCATCTTCGGCGTGAACGAGCAGCACCGCATCGCGCGGTGCCAATGTTTCCATCGCGCGACCCAACTCCTCGTCGCCTATCGCTTCGAACTCGGGCACACCAGACGGCACCAGAAATGCTTTGAACCCCAGCACGCCGGCGTCCAGCAACGGCTCGAGCTCAGCTCCGTTCTCCGGCACGACCCCACCCCAAAACCCGACGTCGACCGCACATTTTCCACGCGCTGCCGTGACCTTCTCGTGCAGTGCATCAACAGTAGTCGTCGCCGGAATCGAGTTCAGTGGCATGTCCACGATCGTCGTCACACCACCCGCGGCTGCGGCGCGGGTCGCTGTCTCGAACCCCTCCCAATCGGTCCGACCGGGCTCGTTTACGTGGACGTGGGTATCGACCACTCCTGGCATGACAACGTGATCCCCCGCATCGACGACATTCGCATCTCCTGAATCCACGTCATGACCGCCAATCGACACAATCACGCCGTTGTCGACGCTCACACTCGCCGGCCGTATCCCGTCCGGAAGGACGACGCGCCGGCCACGCACGACAAGCCGAGGCTCGGTCACGTCGCTAGTTTTTTCGGGGCATGGTTCACGTCGCCAATCTAGATCGAGGATCGATCTTGCACGCACCAAAACAGGAAGATTCGACCGACCAGCGAGTGCGACTCGATCGGTGGCTCTGGGCGGCCCGGCAATACAAGACGCGGTCGGTGGCCTCCAGGGCCGTCGGCGGGGGTAAAGTCCGGCTGAACGACCGCCGAACAAAGCCCGGTGTCGCGGTGCACGTCGGCGACCGAGTGACGGTCCGCAAAGGTGCGTACGAGTTTCGACTCATCGTAGAAACGCTCTCCGAGCAGCGCGGTCCGGCGAGCGAGGCGATCAAACTGTACCGAGAAACACCCGACAGCATCGCCGAGCGCGAGAAGCGACGCGCGCAGATGAAGCAATCGCTCGTGCAGGGCTACAAAGGCAAGGGGCGACCGACCAAGAAGGAGCGACGAGAGCTGGAGCGACTACGCCGACGCTCGCCGCACGGCCCTCATGAAGGCGACTAGCTTGGCTTTGTCGAGTTGACCGTCAATGCGGATTCCGGTGCATAGATCAACCGCGTACGGTCGGACAGCGGCGATCGCCTCGCCAACGTTTTGGGAGTTCAAGCCGCCAGCCAAAAACACCGGCACCGGTGCGGCATCGCGGATCGCTCGACTGACCGTCCAATCGTGGACCCGGCCGGTCCCACCCAGCTCCTTGACCGGCGCGTCGAGGCGACCCGAATCGAGCAACAGCGCATCGACCTCGGGCGCTACGGATAGCGCCTCGTCGATCGACCTCTGACCGGTCACGTGAACTACCTGCACCAACCGAATGCCGGGCATCGCCCGACGGAGCTCGCCGTGGGCACCCGACTCGAGCCAATCACAGAGCTGGATCCCGCTGACCCCGCACCGTCGGTGTTGGTCGATGATCGCTTCCGGATCGGTACGCGACGTCAGTAGCAGGGTCGTCACCCCGGGCGGCACGAGCGGTGCGATCGCGGCGATCTCTGCCTCGTCGATCGGCCCGGGCCCGCTGGGCATCGCCGAAACCAGCCCGAGCGCGGCAGCACCTTCCTGAACGGCGAGTCGGGCTTCGGCCACGCTGGCGATGCAGCACACCTTGACCCGCGTCATCGATCTCCGTTCTCGACCGCCCGCGCGATTGACGCCGCCACGCGCGCGTTGTTGACGAGCAGCGCTCGATTGGCAGCTAGCGATCGACCGTCGGTGTAGGCCACGATCCGGTCCAGCAAAAACGGCGTCAACCTCTGACCCTCTACGCCTTCAGTCTGTGCATCGGCGAGCGCTCGCTCGACAGCACCCGCTGACTCGGCTTCGGTCAGCGCCTGGTCAGCCGGTGGCGGGACGCAGACCAATAGCGCTCCCTGCAGCGCCAAGCGACGCGACTCGCGCCAGACAGCCGCCACTTGCTCGGCGTTTTCGACCGATTGTCCAAGCTCCAGACCACTGGACACCGTCCAGAACCCCGGCCACTCATCGGTTCCGAGACCAATGCAGGTGACACCCAAGGTCTCGAGCTTCTCGACCGTTGCCGGCAGGTCGAGAATCGCCTTGGCGCCAGAACACACCAGCACCGCCGGTGTTCGTGACAGCTCGAGTAGATCAGCCGAAACGTCGGGTGATCCTGTGCCCTGGTGGACTCCACCGATTCCCCCTGTCGCCATGACAATGATCCCGGCGCGGTGCGCGAGGAACAGCGTTGCCGCTACGGTCGTGCCGCCGCTTCCACCGGCAGCAATCGCGATCGGGAGGTCTCTGGTGCTGAGCTTTGTGCCCGAGCCGGCCAGCCGGACGAGATCCTTGTACTCGAGCCCGTCGATCGCGTCGCCGTCGAGAACGCCGATGAACGCCGGGTTGGCGCCCTCTTCTCGAACTGTTGTCGCCATCTCTTCGGCGACATCGAGCCGAACGTCGGCCGGCAAGCCGCTCGTAAGGAACGCTGTCTCCAGTGCCACGCGAGAACGCTCGCTCGGTGTCAAACGACCGCCGAGTTGGACGGCGCGTCAACCACCCGAACAAAGCGACCGGCTTCCGCGGATGCGATGCAGGCCAGTCCCGCCTGCACCGCGCGCATGCCGTCGTCGAGTGTGCACGCTACCGGCTCACCACTCCGCACACAATTGGCAAAGTGACGCCATTGATCGCGATACGAATCGGCGAACCCGCCGCCCCGGGCCGCACTGGCGACCCCGCGCGGCAACTCCTTGATCGTATGCACCATGCTCCGCAGCCGATCACCTGGCGATCCCGGGAATCGGGTGCTCGGCGCGAACTCCAACCCGTCGAACCGACAGAGCGAAAGCAGAAGCCGGCCGTCCTGCCCAAACACCTCGATGTCATGACCGGTGGCGGCATACTGCGAAAAAGCAGATGAAGTGAGCGCCCCATTGGCCATGCGCGCGATCACGGTCGCGGTCAAATCATCCGCTTCAGCCGATCGACTCGAAGCAACGACTGCTTCGATCTCGCTGTCGAGCAGGTACCGCCACAAATCCAGGTAGTGAACCGCCAACTCGAGCAATGCGCTACCTCCCGTCGCGCGGCGACGGCGCCAATCGGGAAAACCCCGATCGATCCGGTAGCGGCTACTCCACACGGCGTGCACAAACTCGATCGATCCGAGAACACCCTGCTGAATCATCTTCCGTGCCTCTACTGCGTGGTGGTGATGGCGCAGGTTGTGTCCGACCAGCACCGTGCGGTCGGATCGATCCGCGTGAGCGATCAGACGCTGGGCATCGCTGAGATCTAGGGTCAGCGGCTTCTCGACGAACAAATGCTTGTTGGCGTCCAAAGCCATCATCGCCAGCGGCACGTGACTCCCGGGTGGAACACAGATCGCTACCGCATCGACGTTTCGATCCGCGATCAACGCCTCGGGCTCTGTGTAGCGTCCAGGAACCGAGAACTCTTCCGCCGCGTGCTCCAGCCGCGTGGTATCGACATCGGCCAGCGCGACAACGTCGATATCGGTGTGCGCTTTAATGGCCCGAAGGTGCAGTCCGGTGGTGGCGTGTCCACAGCCCACAATGCCAAGTCGAATCGGCTCGGCCATGCTAGCCATCGGGGTCCACCGAACTGGCTGTCGGTTTATCCGGTTCGGCGACGTGCTGGAACCGGTCGAGCTCGATGCTGCGCCGACGTTCGGCGGCTCGTCCCTCACCAAACAAGTAGCCAGCCACTTCGCCGACGGTGTGCGAGACCAGGCCGAGCATGAGCGGGGGGAGAACCCTGGGCATGAGCTCACGCACCCGGCCGCAGCGCCGAACCTGCTCCACCACTCGCTGCAATCGGACCAACAAGATTGCCGGTGCCCCGAAAGAGTACGCCACGCTACGCGCGCCCCACCCATGCGAGTGAGCCCGCGCCGCGCCGAACAAACGACCGCCGAGGAACTCCCCCTGCATGTACGACTTTGCTGCGGACACGTTGACGTGGCGGGACACGGCTTCGGGTTCGAGATAGAGCCCGCTGCCCTGCTTATTCAGGTTGGAGAGCAACACCGTCTCCGTCTCGAGCAACGGAGCCAGGCGCGATCCGTACTCCTCCAGGACCGCCTTCTTGTACGAAGTGTGATGCGGCGGCAAACGATCGACCTCCCCGCCCTGTGCCGGGGCTATCCACGGACCAAAATCGGTCAGCATGCTGGCCCAGCTCACCATGCTGCCCGGATTGGCGTTCAGCACGACGCCACCAACGGCGTCCCACGGCCCGTCATGAGCCTCGATCAGCGCCGCCGCCCAACCCGGCTCGGGATAGGAGTGCTCCTCGACGTAGGCCACCACCGGCGCCCGCGCCTCGAGGACCCCGGCAGCGTGCGCCTCACCGGTGTAGTTGATCGATCCCATCTCGATGACCCGCACGCTGTGAAAGCCGGCCACTTGCTCCGGATCGTACTCCAGACCATCGGCGGACGGTGTCACGATGAGTAACTCGATTTGATCACGCGCGTTTTGATCGTGCAGGTGTTGAACGGTGCGACGGATCACGTCGAACCCGCCCAGCGTGATCACGATGGCGGAGAGCGCTGGCGTCCCTGACTGGGTCATCGGGTCTCTGCTGAAACCTGGGTGTCGTTTGAGGACACACTCGCCGCATCCCAATCCGACTCGATGTAACGCACACGATCAAACTCATACCGGACAAGCTTGGCGCGCGCATCGCCTGCCCCAAAAAGACATCCACAGAACTGTCCAAACCCATCCATCGTGAGTCCGTAAGCGAGGATCGGTAAGACCGAAAGAGACGCTTGCGGATGGCTTCGCACGATTCGCCACAGCCGGACAAGCGGGACCAACGGCGTGCCCGCCGCAAAAGACCACTGGCCGAGCGCGGACCAGTGCCGGTGACGGGCGCGAGTCGTCGCGAACATTCTGCCACCATAGAAGTGGACGTCTCTGAAAGCTCCGAGCTGCGCGAAGTTTAGGTGCGCGATCCTCGCCTTGAAGAACCCTTCCAGCTCGTCTCGTGGGAGGCTGATCTCCGACGGAGCCACGATCACGAGCTCCACCATGTCGACGACGGTCTGCACGCGTAGAAAACCGATCGTACGACGAATCATCTCATAATCACCGGGAGTGGCCAACACAACCGACAGTGCGGGAGTCAAAGCCGTCGTCATGACGAACTCCGTGCCGCGGTCTTGCGACGCGCCCTGCGCTCCCAGAAAAACCCGGCCGCGTTCGCCAACTGAGCAACCCCCAACAGTGGAGCGATCTTGAGAGCCGAACGGACGGGCAGCTGCGAAAAGGGATACCGAAACAGATTCACGTAGAACGCTGGCGGCTCGATCTCCAAGGAGGTCTCACCCCGCATTGCGCGGGTCACATGAAAATAGTGCGCGCCGCGTCCGTAGCCGAACTGCTGGCGCCAGAATCTCCGGGCAGTCAGGTCATGATGGTGATAGACGATCGCCTCGGGCGCATAGAGCATCGGTAGCCCGTTATGCAGCCACCGATCACACAGCTCCCGATCCTCGGCCGCTGGACGGGGAATGCTGGTATCGAAGCCGCCAACGTCATCAAACCGTTGACGCGAGAACGCCATGTTGTTCGAAGTGATAAAGCTCGCTTGATCGGGTGGCGTGTTGTAGTAGGAGTAGAGGTACCCGATCAATGTCTGGCTCGCAGTCGCGTATGGGTTTCGCGTCAGAGAGTTGATCGTCAACCCACCGACGAGAAGATCCGCCGTGTCGGCGAGACGCGCCGCCAGTTTGGCTAGCCAATCCGTGGCGGGGGTACAATCGTCGTCGGTAAAGGCAACGTATGTGCCGCGTGAATGGGTGACCCCCGTATTGCGTGCGGTCGCCGGTCCCGACGGAGCTTGCGTGACAAGCTGCACGTCCATGGAGGCCGCCACACCCTCGACGATCGAATCGAGCGGCGCGTCGCTCCCGTCGTCAACGACGATCACCTCCAGCGCCTCGCGCGGATAGTCGAGCTGCGCCAGGGCGCGCAAGCACTGCTCCAGCGAGGCTGGCCGGTTACGTGTCGCGACGACCACCGAGAATGAAACCGTAGCGTCCGCCAATTGATTCGATCCTCAACAAGAAAGCGCGCCCCGTAGCCGAATGGCCCGGGGCGCGTCAAACTCACCGTCGGTACCCGTTTAGAATCTTACTCTCTAATCACCTCGCTTCAAGCCGTCGTGACGGTCCGCCTAGTGACTGCCTCCGGCGGCTGCCTCCGGTACCACGCTCGGGATCCCACGACCGGTCATAAGCGCCTCGATGTCGGCGATCTCGCGTGGCGCCCCGTCCGAGAGAATCTCGTACCCGTTCTCGGTAACCACGACGTCGTCCTCGATCCGAACCCCGATGTTCCACCACTTGGGGTCAACGCCTTCGCTACCCTCGGCGATGTAGACACCCGGTTCGATCGTCAGCACCATGCCCGGCTCGAACGTCCTCGGCTGTGCCGAGTCCGCCTCTGTCGACACGATGTATGCGCCCACGTCGTGGACGTCGAGCCCCAGCCAGTGACCGGGTCCGTGCATAAAGAACCGCCGGTAGGCGTGCGACTCGATGTTCTCCTCCACCGTGCCCTGCAACAATCCGGCATCCACGAGTCCCTCCGTTACCACCTCCACCGCGCGGCGATTGATCTCGACGACGCTGGTGCCCGGCCGGATGACCTCCATAGCTGCGTTCTGCGCGTCGAGTACGATCTGGTAGACGGTCGCCTGCTCGACATCGAAGTGGCCATCCACTGGGACAGTACGCGTGACATCTGCAGTGTAGTAGCGCCACTCAGCCCCGATGTCGATCACCATCATGTCATCGGCTTCGAGCTTCCGGTCACCGCCTTCGTAATGGAGAATCGTCGAGTTGGGACCAGCGCCTACGATCGAGCCAAACCCTAAGCGAGGACTTCCCGAGACCTTGAAGACGTACTCGATCAACGCCTTGACCTCGTACTCGTACATCCCTGGCTGGATCGCGGCCATCGCCGCTCGATGTGCGTCGGCCGTGATGTCGATCGCGCGTTCCAACAGTTCGACCTCGGCCGGCGACTTGATGAGTCGCATTTCGTCCAGGATGCCGGCGGTCGGCACGATCTCGTTGCCGTTGGCGTCGGCCCACTCACGGAGCGTCGCAACCGTTTCCGTCTGCGCCCACGGATGATCGTTCGAGAAGTCGAAGAAGACTCCCGTCGCATCGGACAGGTACTTCGACAGCACTGCCGGCAGAGAGTCGATCGGGTACGCCGCGTCGGCTCCGTATCGCTGGCGAGCGCCGTCGACACCCGCCCGGTGACCGTCCCACGTCTCCCGTAGTGGATCACGCGGCCGTACAAACAGCACGAACTTCACTCCGTCTGTGGCCTGTGGAACGAGGATGGCAGCTGTGCCCGGCTCCTCGAATCCCGTCAGATAGTAAAAGTCCGAGTCTTGACGATATGGATAGCCTGCATCGTCGTTGCGCGGGATCTCTGGCTGGCCGGTAAAGAGCGCGATGCCGCCGTCCATCTGGTCCATGAACACCTGGCGGTGGGCAGCAAAGAGATCTGTGCTGACGAGCTCGACCTCTTGGGCCGGTAGCACCCCCACCCATCCGATCGAGATCGTCAGCATGGTGATCAGCTTCTTCATCGTTCCTCGTCCCCGAATTGTAGTCACGCGTGGTGTTAGGAGGGTTTTCTCGTATTCCATACCATAGGCCCCTACAGACAAGTGTGTCTGTCGGGAGTAGCCGACATCTAGTGTAGGGAGCTTCCCTTCACGCCGAGTGCTTTCTAGCCGACGCTCTCCCGGGCTTCCCGGACCATGTCGACCAGCGCTTTGCGGCAATCGTCAGGTGAGCGGACCTCAGACGGGAACCCGATCCGAACGCTGCGCACGCGTTCAGGCGTTTTGAGGCGCACGTGAAAACCGAGACGATCGACGGCGGTCATCTTGGTCTCCTCGGCTTCGATGCCTTTGACGCTGCGTGCGATGAGAACGAGCGCGTCGCCGTGGTCCGCGTTCATGTGCGCCAGTATGCCTGCCGCGGTCTCGGCCAGTGGATCCGGCTCGGCCTGGTTAAACTCATCTTTATCCACCCAACCCATGACTGCAAAGCCGCCCACAAAATACAGTTCCACGACTTTCATCAGGTAAAGCGCGAAGTCGTCGAAATCGACCCAATAGCGCGCATTCTCGTGCCGGCTCAGATACGATTCCCGCACATTGTCGATCTCTGCTGTCGGCACTTCCGTCACGTTGCCGATCACGGTTACGCGTTCCGCCCCCAGGGGATCATGCGCAGCCTCGGGCGCGGTTACCAACAAGCTGGCGTGCGGATCGCGCACCAGGTTCTGGGTGTGCATCGCCATGCTGCTGATCAGGAACAGCGGGCTCCCCGCCGCATCGAGCGCGTAGGGCATGACCGAACCGAAGGGGAACCCCTCTTGTCGATGAGAGTGTGTCGACAACACCCCGACTTTGGTGACATGCAACAACGTACGCGACCTCTCCGCGTAGCTCGTCTCCGGCGCCGGATTGGGGTCGGGCTTGTTAGTGGTGAAGGAGTGCTGTCGGGTGCTCACGTGTCCACCCGCATCACGCTGATTACGTTGCCGACCAGGTACTCGAGGCGAATTCGGTCACCGGGCTCCAATCCAGTGGCTACGGATTCGGGACTGACACGCGCCATCTCGACCGAACCGTCCGGATCTTCGGCGTCGTTGAAATAAACTTCCCAAGACACTTGGCCGTGGATGCTGATCGACCGGACCTGGCGGAAAACAGCCTCGCGGGAGCCCTTTAGCATCAGGAGATCATAGCGCTGGAGTGGTCGCGGCGACAGGATTTGAACCTGCTACCACCTGAACCCTAACTACCGAGCCTTGCGCCCTACGAAGAGCCCGTAGCCAACGCCGCCCGACTCCACAAACTCCTTTGCCGTCTTCAACACTGGTCCTGGATCCTCTAGCTCCTCGGGAAGCTCAAAAAGCGATTCGGCGCCGCGCAGGCGCTTCTCGATGGTGGTGATCATCTCCAAGAGTGTGTGGCTGACGTCGTAGTGCCGGACGTTCTCAAAGCCGGCGCTGGCGAGAAGCTCCATATACCTGTCACAGCTGCGGGCGCCGGCGATGCACAGAACGCGCCCGAAGAGCCCCTGAAGGGGTTCGGGGACGGCGTCGTTGAGGACCATGTCGGAGATGCCGAGCCGGCCGGCCGAAGGACACGCACCATTTCACGCACCGACAACTCCATGTCACCAAACGTGCAAAGCGAGCATTCACAGACGAGCGCATCAAACATCCCGGCCGCAAAGGGCAACGCGCCGGCGTCGCCTCGCACGTCGGTGCCAACCGGCGAATAGTCGAAGCTCACGACTCGGCACCCGAAGTGACGCGTCAGCTCCGCTGCCGTGGTCCCGCACCCCGAGGCGACGTCTACACCTGTGCCCCGCGATGAAGGAGGACCAAGCCGCCCAGCTTCCGTGTCAGCTCGGCCCCACCGGGGTGGAAGCTGTCACCCAGCAAGAAGCGCGTAACGTCCAACTCGTACAGGCCGGCACAACACGCCGCTGCTGAATCAGCGATGGCTGGCCTACTGGGCGTTGAGTGACCAGTCAAACTCGTCAAATTCCACCGTGTAGTCGCGGCACGCGTCCGCAAAATCATTCGTGACAACCCCGCCAGCCTGAGCTTCTGTTCGAATTGTCCGTACCGAGACCGCGACACATCCAATGTCAGCGTCAAGGCGGATTTTCTGAACAGCAAGATCGACTATCCCAGTCTCGTCTCAGGACTGGCCTAGCCTACTGCACCTCTGGATTTTGCGGCCTGGTGTCTTTGCGGCTGTCGCAGCCGCGGAATACGTTCCAATCGGTTAAAACACCGGTATCCCAGACTGATCAGGCCAAGGAGTGTGTTATGAGAACAGCATTGGCGTGGCCATTCCGCTTCTCCGGCCTGATCGTGCTTCTCCTGGCGGGCGTTGCAAGCACGAGCGACGTCCTACTGGCGCAGCAGCAAGCCCAACCTGAGCTCGAGACAGAAGAGGTTGCGCCCTGTATCGTGGGTCAGGCCGATTGTCCCTGGAAGTCAGTGTTCGCCGCGGATGAGGCGCTGTGGGAAAGAGGGCGCCTGTACGAGCTTGCGGGTGAAAGCTGGCGCCAGGCTAAGAAAGCCCCGTCGAAGGCGCGGTTGTGTGGAGGGCTTGAGAGCTTGCCAGAATCACTAGACTTGTGCACCAACGGTGGCTGCACACAAGCCCACTGCGTTCAGGCATCTGCGCCCAACTCTAAGAAGATTTGGCTCTGCAAGTGCCTGAAGATGAGGTAGAAGTCGCACCCCATCATTGACGACTGTCAATCCACGCGTTGACGATATCTTCGAGCACAGCGATGGGCAGTGAACCGTTGCCCACGATCGTATCGTGAAAGTCCCGAATATCGAAGTCCTCTCCGAGCGCCTGTTCCGCCTTGTTGCGAAGCTCCTTGATCTTGAGCTCGCCGATCTTGTAGCTGAGCGCCTGCGCCGGCCAAGTGATGTAGCGATCGATCTCGCCGGTGACCCCGCGTTCACTCAAAGCCGTATTCGCGAGCATGTAGTCGATCGCTTCCTGCCGTGACCAGCCGAAAGCATGCATGCCGGTATCAACGACGAGGCGACAGGCTCGCCAGGCCTCATAGGTCAAGCGGCCAAAGTCGCTGTAGGGGTCCTGGTACAACCCCATCTCCTTGCCCAGGAACTCGGAGTACAGGCCCCAACCCTCACCGTAGGCTGAGTGGTACAGCTGGCGCCTGAATTCCGGCACCTCGAGCTCCATCGCTAGGGCAGTTTGCAGGTGATGGCCGGGGACCGCCTCATGCAGGCTGAGCGCATCCAGTGTGTACAGCGGCCGGCTGTCGAGGTTCGTGACGCCGAGGAAATAAGTGCCCGAGGTCGTTCCATCACCGGACGAGGGCTGATAAAAGGTGCCACGAGTCGGGTTGGCCTTGACGCTGTACGTACCTCTCGGCAGCAGGCCGAAGTATGCCGGCAACAGTCCCTCTGCTGTCTTGCTGATAAATGCCGCTCTGCCCAACAGCTCCGACTCACTCTTCGCGTAGAATCTGGGCTCGCTCCTCAGGTAGTCGAGGAACGCCCGGAAGTCGCCTTCGAAACCGACCTGACGGATGATCTCATCCATCTCGCCGCGTATGCGCTCCACTTCGGCGAGACCCAACTGGTGGATGTCATCCGGCGACATATCTGTCGTCGTGTAATAACGGATCACGTACTCGTAGTAATCGCGCCCGCCGTCGAGACTCGTAATCCCGACTGCCTGACGACATGCCGGCACGTACTCGGAGAGATAGAAGTCCAGCAGTTCCTGGTACCCGGGGATTACGTCTGTCTCGATGAGCTCCACGCCGCGAGCAGTGAAGTCCGCCTGCTGCTCATCCGATATCTTCGAGGGGAATTTGGCAAACGGGACGTACAGGCCACTCTCCATCACATCGTCGACGATGTGTTCGCTGATTGTTTCTTCGTATCCCTCG
>JBDHFX010000019.1:0-42945 GCA_039590215.1 Gemmatimonadota bacterium
TCGAACTATCATGGCTTGATCGCGCTGGATGGGTCGGTCGTTTTTTGCGGACCGGAATCGTTTTTGCCGTCACCCGAAGAGTTTCCCGAAGCAACGCTGAGTTCGGACCTGGACGCTGCGCTCGAGCACTGCGACGCGGTTATGGCGCTTCGGATTCAGCGCGAGCGATTGGCCGAGAGCGAAGTCAGTCCAGACGTTGCGACCTTCAGAGAAAAGTATGGCATGACCGCCGATCGAGTGACGCGCTTGGGTAGTGATGTGCCGGTGCTTCATCCAGGGCCCTTTAATCGTGATGTCGAGATCGACGGTGGTGTGGCCGACTCGGATCGGGCTCTGATATGGCCCCAGGTGACGGCAGGCGTCGCGATCCGAATGGGACTGCTGGCGCGGTTGGCCGAAGTCGGATAACGGGTGACACCGTGACCGCGATCGAGAAACACATCGAGCCCGAGAGTCGCGATCTCGTGATCGAGCTCGATGGCATGTTGGTGACGCCGGGCCTAGTCGATCCGCACGTTCACCTGCGTGAGCCCGGTGGGGAGGCGAAAGAGACGATCGCCACAGGCGCAGCGGCTGGCGCAGCCGGAGGCTTCACGACGATTTGCGCGATGCCCAACACCGATCCCGTAATCGACACGCCGGAGCGCGTACGCCACGTGATCGAGCGCGGGCGATCGGCGCGCATGGCACGGGTTTTGCCGATCGGTGCCGCGACTCGAGCCTCGGCCGGCGAGACACCGACGGACGCTCGGTCACTCATGGCTGCGGGCGCTGTCGCCCTGTCGGATGATGGTCAACCGATCGCCACCGCTGAGATGTTGGGTCGCGTACTGAGCGGTGCTGCTCGGGTCGGACTGGCAGTCGCCGACCACTGCGAAGATCTGCGCTTGTCTCTTGGCGGTGTCGTTCGCGCCGGCGAGGTGGCCGATCGGCTCGGCGTTCGCGGTATCCCGCCCGAGGCGGAGAGCGCGGGGGTCGAGCGCGACCTCGAGGTCCTGACGCGCGTTGGGGGGCGGCTCCACCTATGTCACCTGTCGACCGCCGAGTCGGTGCGGCTGGTTCGCGAGGCCAAGCAGGCTGGACTTCCTGTTACCGCCGAAGCGTGTCCGCACCACCTGACGCTGACCGTCGATTGCGCCAAGACACATGGGTCGATCGCGAAGATGAACCCACCGCTGGCCGAGACTGGGGATCGAGAAGCACTCGTGGAGGCGTTGGCCGATGGAACGATCGATTGCATTGCCACCGATCACGCGCCACATACCGAGGCGGAGAAGGCACGTGAGTTGGGCGAAGCGCCGTTCGGTGTGATCGGTCTCGAAACCGCGTTTGGTGTCGTCTACACGGAACTTGTGAAGAGAGGCCCTGTCGGGCTGAGAATGCTGCTCGATCGGATGACGGTGGGACCGGCGCGAGTCTTTGGTCTCAAGCGTGGGTTGATCGCAGTCGGTGCACCCGCCGATGTGGCGGTCTTCGACCTGAATCAGGAGTGGAAGGTTGAGCCAGAAGAGTTTCGATCCAAGGCGCGCAACACACCATGGGCGGGGGCCAGGCTTCGGGGTCAACCGAGATTGACGATCGTTGCCGGTGAAATCGTGTTCGATGGTCGCTGACTTGTTCGAGCCGTATCGAAAGCGAGTGTACTGCGCCGATCTCGGTTCTGGCGAGCAGGTCGACGAGGTCTTTTGTGTCACCCAGGCCAACCGCAAGGTGGGTCGCAACGGTCCGTTTCTGTCGCTCGAGTTCGTCGATCGATCGGGCCGGATACCGGGTGTCGCCTGGGAAAACGCCGATGCGCTGGCTGTGACGCTGGTCGAGGGTGCCTTCGTCCGCGTCCGCGGCGTGGTGACCGACTATCGTGGGCAACCCCAGATTCAGGTAGAGGCCGCCGAGCCCGCGCCACAAGTGGATCCCGCCGAGTACCTGCCGCGTGCACCGGTGTCTGGGAGCGAATCGGTGGTCGCCATCCGACGGCTGGCCGAGTCGATCACCGGACCTTTTCTCAAGCGGCTCATCATGGGGCTGCTCGACGACCCGCACTTTGTCGAGCGCTTTTCGGCCGCGCCAGCCGCCAAGGTCAACCATCACGCCTACGTCGGTGGTTTGGCGGAGCACACCCGGTCGGTTATGGATCTGTGCGCGCTGGCAGCCGGATACTACGCTGATCTCGACCGCGATTTGTTGTTGGCTGGCGCGTTTTTACACGATCTCGGCAAGATCGACGAGCTGGCCGTCGAGCCCGGGTTCCCTTACACGGAGGCCGGTTCTTTGCTCGGTCACGTCGCGATGGGATACGCGTTTGTCCGCGAGCGGATAGCGAGGATCGATGGGTTCCCGGCGGATGTGGCGACGGACGTCCTGCATTTGGTGCTGAGCCACCAGGGCGAGCTCGAGTGGGGCAGCCCGGTCAAGCCACAGACGCTGGAGGCGATTGTGCTCCATCATCTAGACAACCTCGATTCCAAGGTCACCTCGGCTCGTACGCATCTCGATGTTGCCGCTGGAAGCCGCACGGGGTACATCCGGTCGCTTCAGCGCTCGCTCTTCCGTCGGCCTCCGGAGGTGCAGTAACCCGAGGTCGCCGGGTTCCGCACCGGGGTATATTCACATCCATGAGAGAGGCAGTCGGTCGCCGAGATCTTCATCGACAGCATCGAAGGCGCGGTCGACGACGAGTTGAGGATTACCGTCGTCGAGCTGTCCAATGATTGAGCTCATCTGCCGCAAGACCTGATCGACGTGTCGCAAGGCGGTCGCCTTGCTGGACGAACACGGAATCGACTACCGGTATCGCGAGTACACTACGGAAACGCTCAGTGAGACCGAGATCCGTGATGTACTTCGGAAGCTGAATGCAACGCCGGTCGACGTGTTGCGAAAGCGAGATTCGGCGTACCGCCGGTTGGGGCTGACCGGCGAGGAGTCGGACGCCGAGCTCATTGGGCTTATGGTCGCCAACCCGACCCTTCTCGAGCGGCCGATCGGGATCGTGGGAGAGCTGGCTGTCGTCGGACGGCCGCCCGAGAAACTGCTTGATCTCGTGTAGCGTACTGGCTTGTCAGACAAACACTTACAGGGGGCGTGAGAATGGGCAAGGACGAGAGATCAGAGAAAGAGTGGCGCGAGCAGCTGACCCCCGCGCAGTACCGCGTCACGCGCGAGAAGGGGACCGAGCGCGCGTTCACGGGCCAGTACAACGAGCATAAAGGGGAGGGTACCTACGCCTGTATCTGTTGCGGGGAGTCGTTGTTCGACTCCCACGACAAGTATGACTCCGGTAGCGGGTGGCCAAGCTTCACGCGGCCCAACGAGGAGAATGTCTCGACGGCGCCTGATGACAGCCTTCTGATGCGTCGGACCGAGGTTCTGTGCGCCAACTGTGACGCTCACTTGGGGCACGTGTTCGATGATGGCCCACAGCCGACCGGACAGCGCTACTGCATCAACTCGGCAGCCCTCGACTTTAAGCCACGGGCGGACGAAGACGACTAGTGTCTACTGATCGCTTCGATATCGTAATCATTGGAAGCGGGCCCGGCGGGTATGTAGCTGCCATCCGGGCTGGACAGCTCGGTCTAAAGACCGCGCTGATAGAGAAGGACCCATTCCAGGGCGGAACGTGTCTGCATCGGGGTTGTATCCCGACCAAGGCGCTGCTGGAGAACGCGAGTCGCTACCGGGATCTACTCGAGGCTTCCGAGTTCGGTTTGTCAGTTGGCGAAATCGAGATCGATTGGACCCGGATTCAAGCCCGGAAGGATGGTGTCGTCCGACAGCTGTCCCGTGGCGTGGCGGGCTTGCTCAAGAAACAGAACGTGGAGGTGATCACGGGCTGGGCGCGGGTCATGAACCCGGGCACGGTTGGGATCTACGAGAAGACCGAGTACGGGCGAATCGGTTTGGACAGAGGACCCGTCCGAACGATCTCTGCAGATCATATCGTGCTGGCGACGGGATCAGTTCCGCGGGAGATCGGATCGGTGCCGTTCGACGGTCGGCGGATCATCAGTTCCGACCATGTCCTCGAGCTCGAGACGCTTCCTGAGTCGATGGTGATCGTTGGGGCTGGGGCGGTGGGTGTCGAGTTCGCCTCGATCTTCCACCGGTTTGGAACCCGGGTTACGCTGGTCGAGGCGCTGCCTCGATTGTTGCCGATCGAGGATCACGACGTATCCGTCGAGCTGGAGGGCGCGTTTGACCGGCAGGGGATAGACGTTCGGACAAATATGCCGCTGACTGGCGCCAAGCCCGTGGACGGGGGCGTAGAGGTCACGCTGGGGAACGAGTCGCTGACTGCGAGTCTCGTCCTGATCGCGATCGGGAGAGCCCCAGTGACCGATGGCGTCGGGCTCGAGAATCTCCAGGTCGAAACGAGCGACGGGTACATCGTCGTCGATGAGTACTGCGAGACTGGGGAATCGGGCGTCTATGCGATCGGCGACGTCAACCCCACACCTTGGCTGGCTCATGTCGCGTCAATGGAGGGAGTCATGGTCGTCGAGCGGATCGCCGGACACGACGTGCAACCAGTGCCCTACGGGGAGACCCCTAACTGCACCTACTGCGAGCCCGAAGTGGCGAGTGTTGGGCTCACGGAGAACGATGCGGTCGACCAGGGCTTCGACGTTCGTGTTGGCAGCTTCCCATTTCTAGCCAGCGGGCGGGCTCAGATCGCCGGGTACACCGACGGCTTCGTCAAGATTGTCGCTGACGCCCGCTACGACGAAGTCCTTGGTATCCACATCATCGGTCACAAGGCGACGGAGCTGATCGCGGAAGGGACTGCAATCCTTCGTTTGGAGGGCACAGTCGCCGAGCTCATCCACACGATTCACGCTCATCCGACGCTCTCGGAGAGCGTTCACGAGGCCGCTCACGCGGTGTACGGAAAGGCGATCCACTACTGACTCCCTCATCACCAGAGACATACTCGATTCAATTCGAGACTACGAAGGGTTCGTTCATGGTCGAGGTTCGCCGCGAGCTCGCTCCGCTAGGGGCTGATCGGCTGTACGAGTTAGTCGTTGAGCGGTTCTTTGACGGTGTGCGATTCTTTCGTGTCATCGACGGTTTCATGGCCCAGTTCGGGATCGCGGCGAACCCGACAGTCGACGACAAGTGGCGAAGAGCGAGGATCGCCGACGATCCAGTCGTGGCGAGCAACACTCGAGGCGCGCTTACGTTCGCCACAGCAGGACCGGGTACGCGCACCACGCAGATGTTCATCAATTATCGTGACAACTCGCAGCTCGACGGGCTCGGCTTCGCACCGCTCGGTGAGGTTGTCTCCGGGATGGATGTCGTTGATCGGCTACACGCCGGTTATGGAGAGGGAGCGCCGAAGGGGAACGGCCCCCGGCAAGATCGAATCCACACCGAGGGCAACGCCTATCTGGAGCGGGAGTTCCCCAAACTCGATTACATCCACAGCGCTCGAATATTGAATCCTACCGAGGCTTGACCGCCTGACTCGCGATTCGGGCTACCGCCGCGCCGACGTCATCCAGTGGCTCAGTGTCGGCTGGGATCTCGTGTCGCCATGCCAAGTACTCCGGTTCGTTGAACGCGACTCGCACGATGCCCTCGGCGTTGCCGCTCGGTTCCTGCCAGACAAGCAGCTTGGCTGGTAGATCGATGGCCGTGGTTGGCGCCGCCGCGATCAAGGGGGTACCAGCCTCTGGGCGTCCGAAGATCAGGACCGTGCTTGGCGCTAGGTCGAGGCCGGCCTTCCGGGCGGCTGCAGAATGGTCCACTCGTGCGATAATCGCCAACCCTTCGTCGTTGACGGCAGCTTCCGCCCGGGCCAGCGTTTTCTCAAACGAGTTGGCGCTGACCAGCACGCGCAGACCGACATCGTCGCCAAAAGCGGTGGTGCTGTTCGTCGATGCCACGGCGGTCGAATCCGTCGTCGACGGAGGCGCTTCACGCATTCCGTCACCGGTGTCAGAGCAGCCCAGGACAGCGATCGGCGCCGCGACTGCCAGCCACCAAAGCGTTCTTCGCATCGAACCCTCCCCTTCAATCAACGGTTTGTCGGATGACATGTTTGGTCAGAACCTTATGATATCCTACGGTGTCGGGCGCGTGCCACCCGTTTCTGCCCCTGTTTCAGACGCCGGGATACGTTATCTTCGCGCCCGCCGGCTGACGAAGGTGAGCCCCCTGACTGACGGAGACCCGCATGGCGGCGCGTGGCGTTCTCATGGTGGAGCCGATCGGGTTCGCATCAAATCCCGAAACGAAACGCGATAACGCCTTTCAACTGGCCGCGGCAGAAGGCTGGCGCGAGAGCGTCGAGACCAGAGCCAGAGCCGAATTTCGCGAGCTCCGCGACGTCCTGATCGAACGAAATGTCGAAGTCGTCAGTTTCGCGGCGGAACGTGACGGCTCCCCGGACGCAACTTTTCCCAATAACTGGTTCAGTACTCATCGGGAGGGACGAGTCGTACTCTACCCGCTCAAGGCCGAGAATCGTCGTCGGGAGAGAAGACCGGAGATCGTGGCTTATTTGAACGCTCGTTACGATGAGATCATCGATTTGTCAGCGGCGGAAGAAGAGGACCGGTTCCTGGAAGGAACGGGGAGCCTCGTGATCGATGATCGTGAGCGACTCGTCTACGCCAGCGAATCGTCGCGAACCCATAGCGACCTAGTGCACGAATGGTGCCGGCTGTTCGATTTCAAGCCGGTTCTGTTTCAGAGTCATGATCGCGAGGGAAGAGCGGTGTACCACACCAATGTGTTGCTGTGTCTCGGTTCGGATTTCGCTGTCATCTGCCTCGAAGCTGTGGACCCACCGAGTCGCGATGACCTGCACGCGCGACTCGGGCAATCGGGTCGTGAGTTGATCGAAATCACACTCGATCAAATGCACGAATTCTGCGGGAATATGCTGGAGCTGGAGAACTCTCGTGGTGATCGATTGGTGGTCGGCTCTAGCCGTGCGGATCGGGCGTTCACCGATGCGCAGCGGTTGACGATCCAGAAACACGCCGATTTCGTTTCCGTTTCGTTGGATACGATCGAAAAGCACGGCGGCGGGAGCGCCCGCTGCATGCTGGCTGAACTCAACTGACCAGGAGTGTAGATGGAATTCTTTCAACGTTTGGTCGACGCGCTGGGGGGCATCGTTTGGGAGTCGGGGATCCCGGTTCAGGGCGAGAAGATACCGTTTGTCGTCATGGCGCTCCTCGGCGTTGGGATCTACCTGACGATCTATCTGGGATTCATACAACTTCGCCGACTCGGTCACGGATTCGCGGTGACCAGCGGTCGGTATGACGATCCGAACGAGCCCGGTGACGTCTCCCACTTCCAGGCACTTACCACCGCGCTATCCGCCACTGTCGGGATAGGCAACATCGCCGGCGTAGCGATCGCGATTCACTTCGGTGGGCCGGGAGCGGTCTTCTGGATGTGGGTCACGGCGTTCCTGGGCATGGCGACCAAATACACCGAAGTAACCCTGGCTCAGCAGTTCCGGTCGATCACAGCACCAGATCTGGACGCTCATAAGTGGGAGGGCACGGTCGCCGGCGGTCCGATGTACTACATCGAGCGCGGACTGGGCTCGAAGTGGAAGCCGCTGGCAGTGTTGTTTGCGGCGATTCTGGCGATAACGGCGTTCTTCACCGGCAACGCGATTCAGGCCAACACCGTTGCCGACACGATGTCCACGACGTACGGCATCCCCGTATGGATCACCGGCTTCGTGACGGCAGGAGTTGTGGCGTTGGTGATCCTCGGCGGGATCACCCGGATCGGAAAAGTGACCGGCGTCATGGCTCCGGTGATGGCCGCGATCTATGTGACCGGGGCTTTGTTTATCCTACTCACCAACGCGGGTGCCGTGTTGCCGAGCCTCAAGCTCATTTTGACCGAGGCGTTCAATCCGACAGCCGGGGTCGCCGGGACCGGGGTGGGCGCATTCTTGGTGACGATGATGTGGGGCGTCCGCCGGGGACTGTTCAGCAACGAAGCCGGTCAAGGGTCGGCCCCGATCGCTCACGCTGCCGCCAAAACTGATGAACCGATATCAGAGGGTGTCGTGGCACTGCTCGAGCCGTTCATCGATACAATCGTCATCTGCACGATGACCGCGCTGGTCATCATCACAACCGGAGTGTGGAACGAGGCCGTGCCTACCGAGATTACGCTCTCGGGAGGAGATCTGTCGTACGTAGCCCAGAGCGAGGCTGGTAGCTTCGAGAGCGTCGGCGCTCCGGCTGAAATTCAGGTCGAGAACGGTGAGCCGATCGCGACGACGGGTCAGGCGATGATCGCGTGGCACGAAGTGGCGGTGTTGGAGCTCTTCACCGATCCAGAAATGACCAGCCCGTTTACTGGTCGCGTCGATCCTGGGTTGGCGACCGCTACCGCCGCGGATGGCTCGACGTACTCCTCGCTCTACGGGCCGGCGGTGGAGAGCGCGGCGCCGCTCACTCAACTTGGCTTCGAGCGTGGGCTGCCCGGATCCTGGGGTGGGCTGATCGTGCTCGTCAGCGTTCTGCTCTTCGCGATCTCGACGGCGATAAGCTGGAGCTACTATGGCGATCGCTGTGTCTTCTACCTTTTTGGCTCCAGGGCGGTGCTGCCCTACAAGATGGCATTCGTGACGATGCACTTTGTAGGTGCGGTCGCCCCGCTTGCCGCTATCTGGGCGATGGGCGACGTTTTCTTGGGGATCGTTATTCTCCCGAATCTGCTCGGGATTTTCTTGCTGTCACCCCGGGTTCGTGAAGCGACGCGCAGCTATTTCGAGCGCGAGCCGTGGCGCGAGAACTACGAGGTGCACAAACGTCTACGCGAAGAGAAAAAGGCGAAGCGATGATATTAAGAGGCCTCGCGGCCAGTTGTCTCGCGGTGTTGATCCTTGGGGCCGCCTGCCCACGGTCGCAAGAAGATCGTCGTCCCGGAGCCGACGTCTGGCAGGAGGAGATCTTTCTCCGAGTCGGGGACAGTGCCGAGGTCGATGGCGGCGGCCTGCTCGTGGGGATGCCGATCTACGAACCCGGCAATCGGGTCGCGTTCGTCACGATCGAGCTGAAGAATGCGAGCGGGGAAGAAGTCCGAGAGCGAGTCAAGGTGGTTCGTCAGACGGATCTGTCGAGCGCGGTTCGGCTGGCACCCTACGCCGTTCGAGTGATCGAGTACCCGGGCGCTGACTCGGCTCGGTTCCTGATATACCGGGAATAGTCAGCGGAATTTTTTTCCGCTCGCTACAGTATTGGGATTGGTCATAGTGTAGTCGCGATCGCATCTCGTGATCGGAGGTAGAATGGCTACGGGAACCGATCCCATTAGCCGCTCTGGAAGTCAGGTCCCGGTCCTGGTCCACCTCTCGGGGATCCGGCGCGGGACGACTCAGCGGTTGGCGGCTGACGAGATTCGAATCGGGACCGCCGATGACAACGATGTGCGGCTTGCCGCTGAGCAGGGGGTCGCTCCTCATCATGTCACCCTCCGCCGCCGAGGCCAATCGTACGAGCTGAAAACGGCCCCCGGGCACCAGGTCTGGGTGAATAGCGAGCCGGTGAGCACCCTCACCCTTCACTCCGGCGATGTAATCGAGCTCGTTTCGGGCGGTCCAGTACTGCGGTTCCGTCTCTACCCTCCAGGGTCCAGGGCCTACAAGTCAATACGTGAGGCGTTCTCGGATTGCCTGGATTGCGCGCGGCTCACTGATAACAACGACTTCGATCGCGCCTTCGTAGTAGCAATCGGGGCGGTGCGCGAGGTGCTTACCCAGACCCCCTTGTGGATGCGAGCGACGGTGGTGACCGTTGGAACGGCGTTAGCGGTTGGTTTGGTCGGGCTGGGAATGATGGTTTTCCAGAACCGGGGGCTTCAGGATCAACTGGCGGTCGAGGAGTCACGAGCGATTGGCTTGGGAGAGCTGCTCGACCAGGCCGAGCAGCGGTTTGTCACCGCCGACGACCTCGATGCAGCGCGTGTGGGGCTGGAAAGTCGACTGCGGGCAGCTGATGAGCGCTTGGGGGCGCTCGAAGTTCGATCCGAAGCGAGCGCGCGCGTCATTCAATCCGCTGCCCAATCCGTTGTCCTGATCGTCGGGGCATATGGGTTCTTGGATCCGGAGTCCCGCCAGCCGCTACGGTACCTGGGTTTGGGACCGAACGGTGCACCGTTGACACTTGCCAATGGTCGCGTCGGCGTGAGCGTAGATGGCCGGGGACCGGTGGCAGAGATCCCGTTTACCGGCACGGCATTTGTCGTGTCTCGCGACGGGCTACTGTTGACCAATCGGCACGTAGCTGTGCCGTGGGAATCCAATGCAGCGTCAGGACTGGTCGATGCGGCCGGCTTGCTCCCGGTGATGCTGCGATTCATTGCGTATGCACCGGGAGTGTCGGAACCGTTGGAGGTCGGGTTACTGAGCGCTAGCGATACGGCAGACTTGGCCGTGATTCGATTGGAGCGAGGTCCAATCGGGGCGCCACCACTCTTGCTGCGAGAAGAACCAGCCAACCCGGGCGAGGAAGTGATCGTAATGGGGTACCCGACTGGTATACGAGCTCTCATGGCTCGTGCCGATCGTCAGTTCTTGGAGGATCTCGCCGCAAATGAGATCCGTGACTTCTGGGAGGTTGCTCAACGATTGTCCGACGACGGGTACGTGGCACCTTTGTCGACCCGCGGCATCGTGGGGCAGGTCTCGTCGAGTACGGTTGTGTACGACGCCGAGACCACTCGGGGAGGGAGTGGTGGCCCGGTGCTCGGTCTCGACGGTCGTGTGGTAGCGGTGAACACTGCCATCCTGGCTGAGTTTGGAGGATCGAATATCGGTGTCCCGGCTGGTGCGGCGCGCTCGCTACTGGATACAGTCGAGTAAGAGAATCAGATAGGTGATCGATCGGTAGACCCGTTGCAGCTTGCGGTTTATGTTCAGCCGCCACTATGCCTGACTCGATTACCGTTGCCAGCGAGACCCTGGAGATTGTCGTCCCCGACGATCTCACCATCGATCGAACACAACACCTCGACCTCTACTGGCATATGCTGCTCAACCGCGAGCTCGAGGAGCGGCTCGTCAACTTGTATCGACAAGGTCGGGTGGTGGGTGGCGTCTATCGCTCATTAGGCCAGGAGGCGGAGTCGGTGGGCACCGCCTACGCGCTCAGGGATGGTGACTACCTGACGCCGCTGATTCGCAATCTGGGATCGATCCTCGTCATGGGTGTTCGACCGGTAGACATCCTGAAACAGTACATGGCGAAGGGAACCGGTCCCTCAGGTGGCAAGGATCTGAACGTTCACTTTGGCGACCTCGAGCACGGCTTCGTCGGTCCAGTTTCGATGCTCGGCGACATGATCTCGGTAATCGCTGGGGTCGCGCTGGCTGCTCGCATCCGAGACGAGGACCGTGTGTGCATGGCATACATCGGTGACGGGGGCTTCTCAACCGGGGCCGCGCACGAAGGGTGGAACCTGGTGTGCGCACAACAGCTTCCGGTGATTCTGGTTGCTGAGGACAATTGCTACGCCTACTCGACCCCGACGCCGATGCAGATGGGCAACCGTGACATGGTCGATAGAGCGCCGGGGTACGGTTGTGCCGGAGAACAAGTGGACGGCAACGACGTACTGCAATCATATGCAGCTGCGCGTCGCGCGGTTGATCGAGCTCGGCGCGGTGACGGACCGACGCTGATCGAGGTAAAGACTTACCGCCGGAAGGGCCACGCCGAGCACGACGATCAGCGGTACGTGCCCGAGGGCGAAATCGAGCAGTGGGAGGCACGCGATCCGATCGATCGGTACCGCCGCTATTTATTGTCGGCCGGCATCCTGACGACCGGGCAGACCGAAATGATCGAGGCCAAGCTCAAGGCCCGATTGGATGAAGCGGTGGCTGAGGCGGAAGCCGCCCCAATGCCCGATCCGAAGAGTATGCTGGAAGGCGTTTGGACGACACCGCGCTGGCTGCATCCACACCCCAACTTTCACGATTTCTCACTGGAGATCGGGCGCTGAGCCGAATCGCCAACCTGGCCGGCCTGGCCGGCCTGGCGGGTCTGGCTACCGCGGCGTGCACGGTGACCGTCGGGGAGAGTGGAGTATCGAACCTCCCTGGCGAGGAGATATGGAAGACCGAGGTCGAGCTACAGGTCGGCGAGATGGCTCACGTCGACGGTGGGGGACTCGAAGTGACGCTGATCGAAGTCGACGCGGATGAGGCCACGCTATCACTCACGTCACGCGACGAGGCCGGCGAGCACCGGCTAGGGTCGGGCGCCGTCGCCGAGGTCAGACCCTACAGGGTGAGGCTTATCTCGATGCAACCTGATGGCGGGGTCGTCATTGAAGTTCGCCGCGAGTGGGGAGAGTGGCGTCCATGAGCGCGCCGCAGCGAGGGGGCGAAACGACGTACCTGGAGGCGATTCGCCAGGGTCTGTGGGAAGAGATGGAGGCTGACGAGTCGGTCTTTATGCTCGGCGAGGATATCGGTGCCTACGGCGGAGCGTTCAAGGTTACCGACGGGTTTCTCGACCGGTTCGGGGGGCAGCGAATCATCGATACGCCGGTCTCGGAGGGCGCCATTGTCGGCGCCGCGGTTGGCGCAGCATTGATGGGGATGCGGCCGGTGGCCGAGATGCAGTTCATAGACTTCATGAGCTGCGGGTTCGACATGCTGACCAACGTCGCCGCCAAGAACCGTTATCGCTGGGGAGCCGCGGTGCCGATCGTTGTTCGAGGCCCGGCAGGAGGCGGTGTTCGCGGTGGGCCCTTTCACTCGCTCCAGGCGGAGTCTTACTACGCGCACACTGCTGGGCTCAAGGTCGTCTGCCCGGCCACCGCGTACGACGCCAAGGGGTTGATAAAGGCAGCGGTCCGGGATGACGATCCGGTCATCTATCAAGAGCACAAGTATCTCTATCGAAGGATCAAGGAAGATCTGCCAGACGAGGATTACGTCGTGCCACTTGGCAGTGCGCGGGTCGCCCGTTCGGGACGCGATCTCAGCGTCGTGACGTACGCGGCGATGGTTCACGTCGCGCTTGAAGCGGCCGAAGAGCTGGCCGAGGATGGAGTGGAGATCGAAGTGGTGGATCTGCGGAGCCTGGTGCCGCTTGACGAGGAGACGGTCCTGACGAGCGTGGCGCGTACCGGCAAGGCGGTCGTGCTGCACGAGGCACCGAGGACCGGCGGGTTTGGTGCCGAGATCTCAGCCACGATCGCGGAAAAAGCTTTTGAATACCTGGAGGCGCCAATCGTCCGAGTGACCGCTCCCGACACTCCGGTGCCGTACAGTCCGCCGTTGGAGGACTACTATCTGCCCGGAAAGAACGACTTGCTCGAGATCACAAGGAGGCTTCTTGACTACTGACGTCGGCGGCCCAACGATACAAACCGGACGCGCCGTGTGGGGTTCCAA
Source organism: Gemmatimonadota bacterium (assembly GCA_039590215.1). GTDB lineage: Bacteria > Gemmatimonadota > Gemmatimonadetes > JACCXV01 > JAHWKZ01 > CAMYLR01. Next base: position 13,394 of record JBDHFX010000019.1, read on the forward strand.
AATCGCGTTTATCCTGGCGGCTGCCGGCAGCGCGGTCGGGCTCGGCAACATCTGGGGGTTCCCAACGGTTGCCGGACAGAACGGTGGGGCGGCGTTCCTGCTCGTCTACCTGGGTGCGGTGGCGCTCATCGGTGCGCCGGTGATGCTGGCCGAGCTGATCGTTGGACGCCGGACACTGCGCAACCCGGTTGGAGCCTTCAAGGCGTTGGCACCGCGTTCGGCGTGGGTGATGGTTGGCGGATTGGGCGTTCTGACCGGCATCATGATTCTGAGCTTTTACACCGTGATCGCGGGTTGGACGCTGGCGTACATCTTGAAAACGGTCACCGGAACGTTCGGTCCGGGCGCCGACACGGTTGCGATCTTCGCCGACGTGGCGGGGAATCCGGTGGCCGCCATCGGCTGGCACCTTGCGTTCATGGTGCTCACGATCGGGGTCGTCTTCGGGGGCGTTCGTGACGGCATCGAGCGCTGGACGAAGGTGCTCATGCCGTTGCTTGCCGTGCTGCTCGTCTTGTTGGCGATCCGAGCGGTCACGCTGTCAGGAGCGGGCCCCGGACTCGAGTTTTACTTCAAGCCCGACTTCAGCAAGGTCACTGGACCTGTAGTCTTGCGTGCGATAGGCCAAGCGTTCTTTAGCCTGAGCCTCGGCATGGGGGCGATGATCACCTACGGCTCCTACGTATCAAAGAAGGACGACTTGGTATCGTCGGCGGCCTGGGTGACGGCGTTCGACACTACGATCGCGATCCTGGCCGGGCTTATCATCTTCCCGACCCTATTCCACGCCGGGCTCGAGCCTGGTGCCGGCGGAGCGGGGATGGTCTTCGTCGTGCTCACCTCGCTGTTCGGATCGATCCCGCCGGAGCCATATGGAGGGGTGATCTTTGGGACCGGTTTCTTCCTGCTGCTGGCGATTGCCGCACTGACGTCGAGCGTTTCGCTGCTCGAGGTGACGGTGGCCTGGATGGTCGACGAACGCAAGGTACCGCGCCACCGGGCCGCGATCATGCTTGGTGGGCTCGCGTTCCTGATCGGGATCCCGAGCGCGCTGGCCAACGGCGCCGTTGGTTGGCTGTCGTCGCTCCCCGGTGTCGGGCTCGATTTCTTGACCTTCTTGTTCATGATCTTCGGCCAGTACGCGCTGGTCATCGGGGCTCTCTTCATAAGCCTGTTCGTCGGTTGGGTATGGGGGATAAGTGCCGCCGGCGAAGAAGTCCGCGTAAACGACGGCAAGTTCCCGTTCGGCCGCACGTGGGCGTTCTTGATCCGGTTTGTATGTCCGGTTGCGATTGTGCTGATCCTCGGCCAGCTCATCTGGTCTCTCATCGGGTGAGCCGGCGTCGGCGCGGCGTTTGGCTTGCCGTGCCACTGCTGTTGTCGCTGGCGTGCCGGGCGACCTCGGCGGTGGGTCCGGTGGTCCGCCAAGTGGATGTCGACGGCGACGGTCGGACCGACCGGTTCGAAATCGTGGCCGCCGGTGGCGGTCCGGAGCGGCTGATCGAGGCACCGCGTCCGGGCTCGAATCCCGATAGCGTGCTCGTCGTCGCGATCGATGCGGTGCCCTACGAGATCTTCGCCGATCTCCAGCGGGAGGGGTTGTTCAAACCGTTTTTCCCGGCCTCCCGGATGGTGGCGCCCTTTCCGTCGCTTACCAACGTCAGCTTTACCGCACTTCTCAAGACTCGCCCCTCGGCCGCCTACGAAGACCGCTTCTACGATTCGGTCGAAAATCGGATCGGCGGAGGGATGGTGGATCGACTGACGAACAAGTACAAAGAATTCACTGGCTTCCACTCACTGTTCGATTGGGAGGAGCCCCACCTTTGGGGGGGTGCTGCGTACTTCATCCCCGAGCGCGTTTCCGGGGCCGAGCTCCTGGAGTTCGAACGTCAACTCGACTCGCGTGACGAGCCCGAGCTTGTGTTGTACTTGGGTTCACCCGACCCCTTGGGTCACATGCTCGGCAGGAGCGCTTTGAAGGAGTACCTGCGGCATGTCGACCGGCTGCTGGAGGCGTACCTGACGGCGGGTGGTGGTGCGCGGCGGGTGGTGCTGTTCTCGGATCACGGTATGAGCTCCGCGCCGAGTCGTCGATTCGATCTCGATCGGGCACTCGAGGATGGCGGTTTCAATTTGCGGGATCGAATAGAAAGCCCAAAGGATGTCGTGGCGCCGGCCTACGGCTTGGTCGGCTCGGTTCAGCTCTACACCTGGTGCGGCAGCGAGGAGGCCGTCGCGCGGGCAGTAGCTGAACAGTCAGGAGCCGACTTCGCGGTGTGGCTGGATGGTGTTTCGGTCCGCGCCGTGGATAGCGCCGGAAACTTGGAGCTAGAGGATCGTCCCAGCGAAGAGTACCCGAACCTCGTCGAGCGCGTGCACCGGGCGCTCACCAACCACACCCAGCGCCCAGCCAGCGTGTTGGTGAGCTTGGACGACGGCTATCACTACGGTAGTCGGTTGTTCGACCGAATCGTTCAGCTCCAGGGCACTCACGGTTCGGCCCGCTACACCTCATCGGTCGGCTTCCTGGCGTCGAACGTCGACCGGACGCCCGAGTGGTTGCCTGCCGAGGACGTGCACCCCTATCTCGGGCTCGCCCGCCCACCCGAGAGCGACGTCCAGGTCGCGGCTCGTTGCTATGGCGGCCCCGACGGGGCTGAGCGCATCGTCGATCCCAAGGGCTCGCCATCGACGATTTCGTCGATTACCGTAGAAGACTAGCCAGACGAACATGGAGCGCGCTGAGGAGACAGCCGAATGCCGATAGACGTCATAATGCCCCAGATGGGGGAATCGATCGCCGAGGGAACCCTGACGACTTGGTATAAGAAGGAGGGCGACCACGTCGAGCGTGATGAGAACCTGTTCGAGATCTCGACCGATAAGGTCGATGCGGAGATCCCGTCCCCGGCGGAGGGAACGTTGGACAAGATCCTTGTCAATGAAGGGGAGACAGTCGAGGTCGGGACGGTGGTGGCGACGATCCTGCAACCGGGCGAGGTGGCAGGCGCCGAAGCTGAGCCAGAAGCCGCGGCCAAGCCCGAACCTGAGGTGACGCCAGAACCAGCCGCGGTTGAGCCGACACTCGAGCCGGTCGCAGCCGAGGCTGTGACCGTACCGTCGCAGCCAACCGAACGACCGGCGGGCGATGGCCGGCTGGTGTCCAAGGAGGAGTTGCGCCGGACGCGCTCCTCGCCTTTGGTTCGTAACATCGCCGCCGAGCACGGGATCGATCTGACGCAGGTGAGGGGAACAGGACTTTCCGGACGCGTTACGAAGCGCGACATCCTGGCATTCGTCGAGGGCGGGCAAGCGGTGGCCGCGCCGCCGGCACCCGCCGCCGAGCCCGCGCCGCTCGTCGCCCCCATCGTCCCGTCGGAGCCGGCGACCCCGACCGCTCCTATGGCGCCGCCAACGCACCCGCCGAGAGGTGTTACCACCGCCGTCGCTCTTGGCCAGCCGTTCAGCGATACCGACCGCGTCGAGATTGTGCCGATGTCCATCATGCGACAGAAGATCGCCGAGCACATGATCGACTCGCGGCGAACGTCGGCGCACGTCACGTCGTTCTTCGAGATCGACATGACACGGGTCGCGGAGCTCAGGGCGCGCAACAAGGAGCGCTTCTTCGAAGATTCCGGTGTGCGGCTGACCTACATACCGTTCATCATCCGCGCGCTCATCGCCGGCGTGAAGGAGTGGCCGATCGTGAACTCGTCCGTGTGGGGAGACAACATCGTTCTCAAGAAGGACGTCAACGTCGGGATCGCCGTGGCCCTCGAACAAGAAGGTGGTTTCGGGCTCCTCGTTCCGGTTATCCGACACGCCGACGAGTTGTCGCTGGTGGGGTTGGGGCGGGCGGCGAACGACCTCGCCGATCGCGCTCGCTCCAAGCGGTTGAACCCTGAAGAGGTCCAAGGTGGCACGATCACGATTACCAACCCGGGTGTCTTTGGCTCGCTGGCCGGAACGCCGATCATCAATCAGCCCCAGGTCGCGATCCTCGGCGTCGGAACGATCGAAAAACGCGTCAAGGTGATCGGCCCCAGCGACTCGATCGGCGTCAGGACGTGCGCTCACTTCTCGCTCTCGTACGATCACCGGGTGGTCGACGGTGCGACGGCCGATCACTTCATGAGCGTGGTGAAGGACAAGCTCGAGAACTTCGGCGACCCATCGCTGAAGGAATGAGCTTCAGCTCTCCTATCGGCGTCTAGACCGAGCGCGGGGTGGAAGCCCACCTCCTGCAGTGGCTTCAGTTGGCCGCCCGCTGGCTGCACGTCATCGCCGGCGCCGCCTGGATCGGCACATCGTTCTACTTCAACTGGCTGAACGACAATCTTCGACCGACTTCCGAAGCACGATCGGGGGTGTCTGGCGAGTTGTGGTCGGTCCACGGCGGTGGCTTCTACCAGGTCTCCAAGTACGGCGTCGCCCCTGAGCGGTTGCCGGAGAAGCTCCACTGGTTCAAGTGGGAGGCGTACTTCACCTGGATCACCGGCTTCGTGTTGCTTGGCATGATCTATTACATGGGATCCGGTGCTTACCTCGTCGACCCAAGGGTTTCAGTAATCGGTCCTGGCGCTGCGACCGCGGTCGGTTTGGTGACCCTGTTTGTCGGCTGGCTGGTGTACGATGCGCTGTGTCGGTCGCCGCTCGGCAAGCGGTCGGCTTGGCTGGGAGCGGTGTTGTTCGCGCTCACCGTTTTGGTCGCTTATGTGTTGTCGAAAACTCTGAGCCCGCGCGCCGCCTACATCCATGTCGGGGCGATGCTCGGCACGTGGATGGCGGCCAACGTATTCCGCGTGATTATCCCGTCGCAGCGCGCGATGGTACAGGCGATGGCCGACGGTGTCGATCCCGACGCTGAGAGAGGCAAGCAAGCCGCGCTCCGGTCGCTCCACAACAACTACCTCACGCTGCCTGTCTTGTACGTCATGGTGAGCAATCACTACCCGGTGACGTACGCTCATCCCCACGGCTGGTTGATTCTGGCGGTGATGTTCGCGATCGGCGTTGTCGCCCGGCACTACTACAACTTGCGACATCGGGGGCGGCACGTGGTGTGGCTGCTACCAGCGGCGGCGGCGGGGATGTTCGCGCTAGCGCTCACGACGGCGCCCGACGTGTCGATGCGTGAACCGTCGAGGGTCAAGGGTCGCGGCGAGCGGGCCGCCTACCCCGTTATTCGAGCGATTCTGGATCAGCGGTGTGTGGCCTGCCACTCGGCGAGGCCGACCCATCCCACCGTCGCCGGTGCGGCGCCGCTAGGGGTCGAGCTCGATACCGATCAGCAGGCGAAGGGGCATGCCGAGCGGATCGCGCGCGCCGTCGAGAATGGCATTATGCCGCTTGGCAATCTGACCGGAATGACCCAGGAAGAACGTGACTTGGTTGTACGTTGGGTGAGCGAAGGTGCCGCTATCGATTAGTTAGGCCGACTTGGCCGCGGCCGTACCGAGACCCAACTTGTGCTCGATCGGTTCCAGGAACGAGATCACGTTCGTTACGTGCTTGTCGAACGGGACACCCAGCTCCTTGGCACCCTTCTTCAGCTCCTCGCGATCAGGAAACCAGAGAGATCGTCTACCGCGAACAGCGCTTTCTCCATCTTCGACTCGCGTGGCACCCCGGTATAATCGGCATGTGACAGTATGGCGCGCCGGAACTCGCGCGGGTAGCCCAGCTTGTCCAGAATCTGGACGCCCACGAACGGATGTCCGTTGGGTCCCTGGTTCTTCTCGTAATCGAAGTCGTGGAGCAAGCCCACCATCCCCCACAGCTCTGGGTCCTCGCCGAGCTGTTCAGCGTAGCCGCTCATGGCGGCCTCGACGGCCAGCATGTGCGACCGGAGGTTCTCGCTGTCGGTGTGCTCGACGACCAGGGCCCAGGCGTCTGCGCGTGTCTTTCCTTGTACCGGCAATATACACCCTCTCGGCTTGCTAGGCCCCCAACCCGGTCTTAGAATCGCTTCTCGATGGAGCCACCTACCGAAACGCCCGCCGCCCAGCTAGGTCTCGACCACGCCCTACTGCTCGAGCTCTACCGGCACATGTACACGTCCCGCCGGATGGACGACAAGGAGATCCAGCTCAAACGCCAGAACAAGATCTTTTTCCAGATCTCGGGTGCCGGCCACGAGGCGGTGCTGGCGGCCGCCGGAAAACTGCTGCGGCCCGGCTACGACTGGTTCTATACCTACTACCGTGACCGGGCGCTGTGCTTGGCGCTGGGTATGACGATCGACGCGATGTTGCTCCAGGCGGTGGGTGCCGCGGCCGATCCCCAATCAGGCGGGCGGCAGATGCCGTCCCACTGGGGCTCGATCGAGCTCAACATCGTGTCGAGCTCGAGCCCGACCGGCACGCAATTCCTTCAGGCAGTCGGCTGTGCCGAGGCCGGTTACCGGATGGCGCGCATACCCGAGCTGGCCGGGCGGCTGCGTGATACGTCGGGTGGTTTTCGGGACGACGAGGTCGTGTTGGTATGTGCCGGGGATGGGACGACCAGCCAAGGCGAGTTCTGGGAGTCGCTCAACACGGCCTGCAATCTCGAGCTGCCGGTGCTCTACTTGATCGAGGACAACCAGTACGCGATCAGCGTGCCGGTTGAAGTGCAGACCGCTGGCGGCTCGATCTCCGCCCTCGTGCGGTCTTTTCCGAACCTACAGGTGACGGAGGTTGACGGCTGTGACCCGGTCGCATCGTACCGCGTACTCGAAACGGCGATCGACCACTGCCGTGCTGGCCGTGGTCCGGCGCTTGTTCATGCCCACGTCATCCGACCGTATTCGCATTCGCTGTCGGACGACGAGCGGACGTACAAACCGGATAGCCAGCGCGAGGAGGAAGCTCAGCGGGACCCGCTCAGGACGTTCCCGATGATGTTGGAGCGGGACGGTATCGCTACCACTGGTGAGCTCGACGCGATCCGCGACGCGATCGACACCGAGATCGAAGCCGCGGTAGAGCGCGCATTAGTCGCAAAGCAACCCGAACCGGAGACGGCTCTCGACTACGTCTACTCACCGCACGTCGATCCGACCGGCGAGCAGTTCTCGTCGCGACCGGAGTTCGAGGGCGAGCCGACCACGATGGTCGACTTGTTGAATCATTGCCTCAGCGACGAGATGGAACGCGACCCGCGGATCGTCGTTTTCGGGGAAGACATCGCCGACGCCAGCCGTGAGGAAGTGTTAGACGATGTCAAAGGCAAGGGCGGGGTATTCAAGGTCACCGCCAACATCCAGCGCCGTTTTGGTGGCGTGCGGGTTTACAACTCACCGCTCGCGGAAGCGAATATCGCGGGGCGCGCGATTGGCTTGGCGACCAGGGGGCTCAAGCCGGTCGTCGAGATCCAGTTCTTCGACTACATCTGGCCAGCATACCATCAGATCCGGAACGAGCTGGCACTTCTCAGGTGGCGTTCGAACGACGATTTCTCTGCACCGCTCGTCGTCCGCGTGCCATGTGGCGGCTATCTGAAGGGCGGCGGCATCTACCATTCGCAGTCGGGCGTCGTGCTCTTTACCGCCAACCCGGGGCTGCGCGTCGTTATGCCGGCTACCGCCGAGGACGCCAACGGGCTCCTGCGGACGGCGATACGGTGCGACGACCCGGTCATCTTTCTCGAGCACAAGCACCTCTACCGTCAGACGTACAACAAGGGTCGTTATCCAGGACCCGACTACATGATCCCGTTCGGCAAGGCGACCACCGTTCGCGGCGGTGGTGACGTGACGATCGTCACCTACGGCGCCACCGTACAGCGATCGTTGATGGCGGCAAAGGAGGCGGCGAAGGAGGGGATCGAGGCCGACATCATAGACCTTAGGACGTTGTCACCTTACGACTGGTCGGCCATAGAAGCCTCGATCCGGCGTACGAACAAGGCGTTGATGGTGTACGAGGACCCGGTCTCGTGGGGGTTTGGCGCGGAGATCGCGACCCGCATCGCCGATGAGCTGTTCGAGCACCTCGACGGTCCAGTTCGGCGTGTGGGCGCGCTCGACGTCCAGGTCGGCTACGCGCCGCAGCTCGAAGACGCGATCCTACCTCAAGTCGAAGACATCCACCGCGCCATCCTCGAGCTAGCGCACTACTAGTAACTCATGGTCGAGCTTTCGGTCCGCACTCACGAACGCAGGGTTTTGCTCGACATTACCAGCGACGTCAGCGCAGCTATCCGAGAACGTGGCGGCGACGACGCTTGGTTGGCCTACGTGCCACACACGACGGCTGGCATAACGATTAACGAGGGCGCCGACCCCGCGGTGGCACGCGACATCCTGATGGCGTGGGAGCGGTTGGTCCCGGAAGACCTGTCGTATCAGCACGCCGAGGGGAATTCGCCCGCGCACGTCCTCTCCTGTATCGCCGGCTCATCGGTGTTGCTGCCGGTCGAGCGAGGCGATCTTAAGCTTGGCACCTGGCAGTCGGTCTTCTTCTGCGAGTTTGACGGTCCGCGGACGCGGAAGGTGTGGCTGCGGCCGATCTAGCGTTTCACGTTGCGCCCCGGACGCAGCTTTGTCAGTCGCCGGCGCCAATGTGCGCGACGTCGGAGCTGTTTGTGGGTCAACACGCGGCCGGTCCACGGCAGGTTGGCCGGTGAAACCACTTCGTCGCAAGCGATCAGCGCCTCTCTTGCAATTGGCAGGCTCGCCCTAACGCCTTCGAACAGCGTGTCGTTGAGCGCTTGTCCGTCGTCGCGGTAACGGTCGTTGAAGATGTGCTGGGCGCGCGCCTGGCGGATTTGATTCCGGATGTCGATCGCGATCGTGTTGCCGCGGCGGATCCGCTCTTCGAACGACGCCGGCAGGTAACGCTGTAATCCCGTCCGGTACAGGTCGTTGTGGGCTTCGGTAGTGAACGCCCCGACGATCGTCGCCGCCCAGTCCCAGATCTCGATCCGTGCCTCGATCGATTGCTGACACGCCTCGATCAGGTCTTCGAGCGTGCGCGTGTTCTTGGTGATCTCGCGGTTGACGTGCTCGACCAGAAACGTCAGGAATTCTTTGTCGTGGCCCTCTCGCGTCTTGCGCTCCTCGCCGAGCTGCCACCGCACGACCGCCAGCGCTGCCAGACCGCCGAGCAGCACGCCGTAGAACGTGCTGACCAGCTCCGGCCACTGCCGAACGAGCGTTCCGATAAGACTGCGTAGGATTTCGAGTAGGATCGACATGCCGTCGGTGGCGAGAGTCTATGGTTGCGCTCATACCGTCGCCAGAATTGGATGGGAAGCGAGGGCCTCTTGCAACTGATCGAGGCGACCGGTGAAAAAGTGATCTGCCCCTCCGATCACCACCAGCTCCCACGGTTGGGCGACCGCTTGCAGTTGGTCGCGCACCGAGTCGACGGCTCCGAACTCGTCGTTGTCGCCCTGGATGAAGAGTTTGGGTTTGCTGACGTCGGCCAACGCGTGAAAAGGGAAGCTGTCGGTAGGCGTGCCGAGGCCGACCAGGTGGGTCACCCGCTCGTCGGCTGCGCCGACCGACAGCCCGACCACGGCACCAAACGAGAACAGACCATCATCGAACAACCCCTCGGATCTGCCGACCCCGCGGTAATTGAATCTCAGAGTCGGATAACCAACGGATTCGAACGCCTTGGCGGCACGGTAGACGACTTTGTTGTGCATCGTCCCGCCATGTTGCGGGTGCGGGTGGCAAACGATTGCCACGCGAGTGGAATCGTCTTTCCCCTCGCGGTAGATAGCCTCCAGGGCGCCAGCCTGACCCTGGAACGTGAACGTGCCAGTTGGAGTCACGCGACAGGTTCTATCTGCCTGAATGGTGGGACGCAAGCCCGATCAAAGGACTTGCGGTGATCCGGGCATGAGCGTAGGATTTCTGGGCGCCACACTCCATCTCCAACGCCTTCTCACCCCGCAGGCCAACCGGAAGGTATTTCCCCGTCTTCTTTAGGCGGCGGTTTGATCGAGAGTGTGTAACTGGGTCACTAGTCCTGCGGCGAAATCGCCGCAGAACCAACTACACCAAGCAGGAGGACAGATGCACAGAGCACGCGTGTTTACAGGTGTTCTTGCGAGTTTGTGGATCGCGCTATTTGTCGTAGCGTGCCAGGAGCAGTCCACGTCACCCGTAGACGTCGCTACTCCGGGTGGGTTAACACCGGCAAAGGCGGCAAGCAAAGCAAACGAGCAAGCCGTCCAGGTCTTCATTGACGGCGTGAATGCGGCGCTCGTGGGCGAAAACTACCAACTGGGGGTTGTCGAGTACATCACCTCCGGTGACAGCGAAGAGATGGGTCTGACCGTGTTGGCCAAGAATGTTGGCAACAAGCAGCTGGGGCACCATTTCATTCCCGGGGATCCAAACCGTCCCTGGGGCGCCGCTCCGCCTGGTATCAGCTGGGTCAATGATATGTCGGCTGACGGTGCCACCTCGAGTGGATTGAACGCCGCCACTACCTTTGCTGCGATCAGCCGCTCAATGGATACCTGGCAGGCGCAGAGCTGTTCGACGATCCCGCTGGTTTTCTTTGGGAACGCGCCGTTCGATATCGGCTTTGTACAGTTCCTGCAGGGTTTCGGCGGCTCGCCGGGCATCTTCGCCGATCTAACCCATGGCGGATGGTTGGCCGCGCCGTTCTGGGAGTCGATCGTGCCGGGTGGAAGCACCTTCATCCTCGGTGCGACGTTCACGTTCATCTTCATCGATTGTGCCGGCCCCGGTACCGGTCCGTGCGATAATGACGGCAACGGCAAGGCGGACACGGCATTCCGGGAGATCTACTACAACGACGCGTTCTTCTGGGATGACGACACGGTGAACGATCCGGGTCCAGATTTCGACGTCGAGACTGTGGCTACACACGAGATGGGTCACGGCTTGAGCCAGGGCCACTTCGGAATGATCGCCTTCAACCCAGCGGGGAAGCTCCTGATCAGCCCCCGCGCGTCGATGAACGCGATCTACGCGGGCCCCTTCCGATCCTTGGCTGGAAGTGACAATGGTGGTCACTGCAGCATCTGGGCGAGTTGGCCGGTGTCAACGCACTAGTCAACACTCACCAGCTGCCACAGCTATGGCGGTATGGTGTCGGCCGGCGGCGGGGAAACCCGCCGCCGGTTCTCTTTTTGGGCATCGAGTCGCCCGACCAGCTCTGCCCGGATAACTTGCTTTGGTGCCCCCTGGCGCTATTGAAACCGTAGGCTCGGGTTCAAACCTGGAGCTCAAGGCCAGAATCGCTGACCTGGACTCGGCCCGTGAACGCGTTCGAGCACTGGGTGCTGAGCGGCAGGGTGCCGAGCACCAGGTCGATCAGTACTATCAGGTACCGAGAGGGCGCATCAAGCTGCGACGGTCGTCGCTCGATGGCGCGCACCTCATCGTGTACTTGAGGCCGAATGATGTAAGTGCCAGTGTGTCAACGTTTCACAGGCTGCCGGTCGATCGGCCCGAGGAGCTGGCGGACACCCTGGCGGCGATCTTCGGGGCCGGCCCGATCGTCGACAAGGAGCGCGAGGTTTGGTGGTGGAAGGACGTCCGGGTCCATCTCGATCAGGTGGCCGGGCTCGGGACGTTTGTCGAGTTCGAGGCTCGATTGGACACGATCGGTGATCAGGGCGAGGCGGGGGGCTTGATCGACCAACTGACCCAGCAGCTCGGTATCGAATCGAGTGACCTCATCAGCGATTCCTACGGAGAGATGACATGCCCAACGACAGCCTGAGTAATCGGCTCGCGGCCGAGCCCGTTCTTATCGATTGTCCGATCTGTCGCCATCGCGAGCAGATGGAATCGCCTACCGGTCGCTGTGGCCAGTGCGGGTCGGAGATCTCGCTGTTCGACAACGCCGGGTCCGCGAAGGAGGCACTGAATGCGCTGGTCGATAGTGGCCGCGTCGCTTACCAGCGCAAGGCCGGAAAGAAGATCTATGCGGTCATCGCCAACCGATCGTTCTCGCGCCCATCGGATTCGTGACCGCTTCGAAGAGCCAGCCGATCGATCAACTCGACTTGAGCATCTCGTCCCAATCTTCGCGCATCGATACTGAGGCGGAGACTCCCTCGACCGAGCCCAGTCAGACCGAAGAGCAACCCGCTGTGTTCGCAGCCCAACCCCAGGATGATGGCACGCCGCTGATCGTGGCCCGCGACCTGGTGAAGGCGTACGCCGACGAGCCGGTCGTGAAGGGTATCGACTTCGAGGTCCGACGTGGCGAGTGCTTGGGCGTGCTGGGTCCCAACGGAGCCGGGAAGACAACGACGATCAACATGATCGCTTGCTTCGTCGGCGTCGGATCAGGCGACCTGGAGGTGTTTGGTTTTCCGGTCAAGGGCGGCCAGCGACGGATAAAGAGCCGCTTGGGGATCGTCTCGCAGGAGAACAACCTGGACCCCGACCTGACGGTGCTCAAGAACCTGCTCGTCTTTGGACGTTACTTCGGGCTGCCGTACGGCGAGCGGAGGCTGCGCGCCGAGGAGCTGCTCGAGTTCGTGCAGCTCGGCGACAAACGCGACGCCCACATCCGTGAGCTCTCCGGCGGCATGCAGCGCCGGCTGACGCTGGCGAGGGCGTTGATCTCGAACCCGGAGCTACTGATCCTCGACGAGCCGACGACCGGACTCGATCCGCAGGCCCGCCACGTCGTGTGGCAGAAGCTGAGGGCCCTCAACCGGGCCGGTGTCACGATGCTCCTTACGACCCACTACATGGAAGAGGCCGAGCAGCTCTGCGATCGACTGTTGATCATGGATCGCGGGGAGATCGTGGTGCGAGGCACTCCAGCCGATCTTATCGCCGAGCATATTGGCGCCGAAGTGATCGAGTGCTTTCTGCGTGGTGACGACGACGAAGAGGCGATCGCCGCGCTGCATTCGACCGCTGACCACGTCGAGCAGGCGGGCGACGAGGTGTACGGCTTCTTCCGCAATGCCGACGCGGCCCGCGAGATCCTGCCCAGGATGGCCAGTCTCGATTTCATCCACCGCCGGGCGACGCTCGAAGACGTCTTTCTAAAGCTCACCGGCCGCGAGCTCCGCGATTGAGTGCCATCGCCGTACCCGTGGATTGGGTACGCGGCGCCAGCCGCGTGTGGTCACGAAACTTCGAGTCGTGGAAGGACTTCGCGGCGGCGTCGCTGGTCGGCACGTTGGCCGAGCCGATCTTGACGCTGCTCGCAATCGGCTATGGCCTGGGTCGGTTCGTGAATCCGATCGACGGCCAGCCGTACGTGGCGTTTCTGGCACCCGGTCTGATCGCGTCGACGGCGATGACGGCGGCGGCGTTCGAGACGACGTTCGGATCGTTCACGAGATTGACCGAGCAGCGGACGTTTGAGGCGATCGTGAAGACGCCGGTCGCGGTCGAGGAGATCGTCGCCGGCGACATCTTCTGGGGAGCGTCGAAAGGGGCGCTCGGAGGCACGTTCGTGTTGGTGATCATGGCGTTCCTGGGTCTGGTCAACTCGCCGGTAGCGATCGCGGCGCTGGGGGTGGCGTTCGTGGTCGGCGTCATGTTCGGTGCCCTCGGGATGGCGTACACCGCGCTATGCCCATCGTACACTTTCTTCAACTACTTTTTCACTCTCGTCATCACCGTCATGTACCTGTTCAGCGGCGTTTTCTTCCCGCTAACCGGCCTGCCTGAGTGGGCGGTGGCGGCGGCTCAGTTCCTGCCACTGACGCATGCCGTAGTGCTTACACGGACGCTCACGACCGGCGTCCCGACCCCGGATCTGTGGATGCACGCCGGGGTGCTGGCACTCTTTACCGTTGGAGCCTTCTGGCTCGCCACGCGCCTCATCCGGCGACGACTCATTCGTTGACGACGAAACTCGTTCCAGAACTCGAGACGATCGCGGCCGATCGGCGCCGTGGGGCGGCCGAGGTCGCCCATAAGCTGATCACATGGGGTGAGGGCTGGGTAGACGATTCTGGCACACACGTGGCGGAGGCGACTACGCAGCTGGTCGACGTCGCACGGTCGCAGGCGGCGCTGGCGCCGGTGCTGAGGATCGCCAACGATTTTCTGGTCGAGCTGGAGCGTCGCGAGGGGGTGGACGAAACCGCTGTCCGTGAGAGCATCGCTAGAGTTGCCACTGGTTGGCGCAAGCGGTTGGCAGCGGCAGCCGAGTCGATCCGGTTGCATCTGTGTCGCGCGATCGAGGGCGTCGAGGTGATCTATACGTACTCCGCTTCGAGCACGGTCCGGCGCGCGATCGAATCCCACCATGCGGCCGGTAACTGGTTCCAGATCGTCATGTCCGAGAGCCGACCGGGGAGCGAAGGCTCACGCATGGCGGCGGGATTGGCCGAGCGCGGTGTCCCGGTCAAGCTCGGCATCGACGCCTGGCTGTGGGGTGCGCTCGAAGATGAAGGCGCGCTGTTGTTGGGTGCCGACGCGCTGCTGCCAGGCCGTTGGGTCAACAAGGTCGGCTCACATGCCCTCGTCGCGCGGGCGGCTGACCGGGGAATCGAGGTTATCGTAGCGGCCGATACGACCAAGCGGCTGCCACAACCGTTGGCCCAATTGCCGCGCGTCTATGATCGCGATCCGGCCGAGATCGTCTTTAAGCCTCCGCCGTCGCTCGACGCCTGCAACGTCTACTTCGAAGAGATCCCGTACACTGCCGTCGATCGGCTGATCACCGAGCGCGGGGTCACCCGGCCTGAGGATCTGCGATCGGGAGACGTGGAGGTCGCGGCCGCGCTTACGCCGTACTCACACGAGTAGCGAGCACGTCGACGATACGGCTTTCGAGCTCGGCTAACGCATCGCGGTCCCACTCGAGGTCACGGTGCTCAGTTCCGTCGACGTGCCACACCCGACCATTGACTCGCTCGAGATCGAGAGCCGCCGCAGTGGCCAACGCGTAGACCGCCAGTTGCGCATCGTGGAAGGCGTCCAGGTCGGGGTTCGGACCGCCGAACTTGTAGTCCCAAACCCACCATTCGCCGTCGGTATCCTGCCACAGACAGTCGATCGTTCCGACGACGGTTCCGGCGTGCGGTAGGGAGAGCCGAAACGGGTGCTCGCGGTCGACCTGTTGGGCGGTGCCGAGAATCGGCTGCACGTGGTCCTCGATGAACTCGGCCAGCATTGGGATCTCGTCCGCGTCCACGCCGACGACGCGACTCAACCAATCGTTCAGGTCGAACTCATTCGGCGGATCTAGCGGGATCCGCTGCAACGCTTCGTGACCGATCAGACCGCGCCAACGCGCGGCGCGCATCGAATCGTGTGCCGCAGCAGCGCGTGGACCGGTACCGGCCGGCAAACCAGCCAACAGCGCGGCCACCTCGCGAGCAGTCGTGTCACCCAGCGCAGTCGGCAATCGCTCCGAGTACGGTCGCCCTGGGCCGGGCACGTCGGGCTCGACAGCCGTCGCGGCCGCAAAGCGCGCGGCCCATTCCGATTGAGATGGGGTTACCAGACCCGAGTCGTCGCGCTGAGCAAACGTTTCGACCAGCTCGAGCCAGACATTGCCTTTGACCCCGGCGGAGAGGATCAAGTGATCGCGGGCCCGGGTCGACGCCACGTAGAGCAGCCGTGCCTCCTCGGCCGCGTCGCGTTCCTTTGCGCGCTCCTTGGCGTGTTCGTGGGACAGCGTCGGCGTCCAATTGCCCAATGTGTCATCCCACCGATTGGCGACGATGCCAAGTTCCGAGTCGAAAGCGACCTCGTCGATTCTGAAGCGCGATCTCGATCCGATATCGGCCACCACCACGATCGGGAACTCGAGGCCCTTGGCTTGATGGATCGACATGATTACCGCGCGGTTGCCGGCGTCGGGGAGTGGGGCATCGCGCTCGCGCGGTGGCACGTTGGTGCGCCGCCTGAGCCCCGCGGCCCACTCGGCCAACAGCTTGACCCCGTCACGCGGCGCGCGATCGGCGACCGAAATCAGCCGCCGCAGGTTCGCGCGTCGTTGGGCACGGTCGGGTAACGCATCGACGATCGCCGTGTACGCGGTTCTGTCGAGCAGCCACGCCAGCGTGTCTCCCGGGGGTTCGGTGTCCGCCCGGCTCGCCAGCTCGTCGAGGGTCGATCGAGCGTCTTCGATCACCGCCAGCTCCTCGTCTGATAAGACACTCTCCGGCGAGGCGAACACGTGATCGCGAAGCGGTGACCCCGAGCGTCGATCCCAACCGCGCGCCAACCGATAGATTGCGTCATCGGTCAGCCCGGCCATCGGCGAGCGCAGAAACGCGATCAACGGGATCGGATCTTTAGGCGTGAGCGCGGCATCGATTGCGTTCAAGCAATCGTAGACCTCTTGGCGCAAGTAGAACGAACCGCTGCCGACCACAACCGACTCCAACCCGACCGCTTGCAACGCGTGACGATACGGCTCGACGTCGGTCATGCGGCGCAGCAACACCGCGAAGTCGCCGGGATTGGCGGGTCGACTCTCTCCGCTCACCGGGTCTTGGATCCGGATCACGTCCGCCGAAGTGGGGTCGCAAGCGACCTTTAGCCGGATGGCGAGCGCGCGTGCTTCGTGCTCGCGCTGCGAAACCGCTGGTCTCGCTTTCTGCCCGTCAGTTTCGCCGCTCGCATCGAACGGTCGCAGGAACTCGACCGCTGGCTTGCCGCTGGGTTGTCGATGTGCGATCTGCTCTTCGTAGGGCGTCTGGCCCGCGTGTGTATCGGGATCGAGCACGTCTGGAAAGAACGCGTTGTGGAACGCGACCAGCTCGGGTCGCGATCGGTAGTTGGATCGCAGAATCCTGATCGCCCCTCGCTGCTCGGCCTCGATCGCCAGCTCGCGGTAGGCCTCTACGCGGGCGCCGCGAAAGCCGTAGATCGCTTGCTTGGCGTCGCCCACGACGCACCATCTTGGAGCGGCCTCGGTACTTTGACCGGGCATCGGCTCGGCGTCGATCAGCAACGTCAGGATCTCCTGCTGGACCGGGTCGGTGTCTTGGTGCTCGTCGACCAGCACGGCGCGAAAGCGCTCCGAATAGTGTCGCCGAACTTCCGGGTGACGGATCAGCAGGCCCCGGGTTCGCAGTAGCAGGTCGTCGTAGTCGAGCACGCGCCGGCTGATCCGCGCATCGCGGTAGGCGGCGCGAATCGAAACCGCCAGCGCGGGCCAGCAACCCAGCTCGGCTTGATGCTCGAGCTCGGAGCGTGCGCCGCGCAGCAAGGTGATTGCGCCTCGCGCCGCGTGACGGAGCTCAGTCGCGCCTTGGAAGCGCCAGCTATGGGCTGGGGCGTTACACGCTTGGTCGAGACTCTCCTCGTTGGCGGGCGTAGGGTCGCTGCTCCATGCGGCGTACGTATCTTCGATGGTTTTCAGATAATATTTCGCCTTGGGTGACTTGAGGTTCGCCTTGTGTGCCGCGGCGACCACCGTCTCCACCGCTGTGGCTACCGACTGCGGAAGATCGTACTCGATCGCTGCGGCGATCTGTTCAAGTTGCTTTTCGAACCGCACGATCGGTTGGCGCGGCTCCCACCCCGCTGTGCGAATCGCTTGCACGAGGTGAACCAGTCGCTCGCCAGCCCTGGCGAGCCCCAGGAGTTGCACCGCACTCCGGGCCGCGAGATCGCCGCCCGCGACCCCGCGGTGCAGGGTCTCGACGGCGACGCTCATGAGAAGCTCCTGGGCGACATCGTCGGACAGGACCGAGAACCCCGGATCGATGTTGGCCTCCAGCGGATGGCGACGCAGCACACCGGCGCAGAAGGCGTGAAAGGTCGAGATCGGAGCAGCCTCGAGTTGTCGGCGATGCTCCGGATCGGAGATCACCTCGCGGATCCGTTCCTTGATCTCACGCGCGGCGCGCTCGGTAAACGTGAGGCAGAGGATCCGCTCCGGACCGAAGTCATCGCTCGCGATGCCGACCGACTCCGGTGACTCGACGAGGTTGGCGTACAGCTCGACCAGCGTGCGGGTCTTGCCCGAGCCGGCGCCGGCGGTCACGACCAGATCGTCCTCGAACCTGACGACGGCGAGCTGCTCGGGGGACAGCTCTCGCTCGTCCGATGATCGCGTGCCCGTGTCGGTCACATCGCGGATCCCGATCCGCTCAGCGAGCGACAGCTCGAGCTGGTTGCTCATTCGGCGTCGCCCCCGGTCGGATCCAGGCCGGCGTAAGTGGGTGTCGAGCTCGCGATACGACACGCGCGCCGAAAGTCGCACCACTTGCACAGGGTGGAATCCGCCGGCGACGGATCGTAGCTGCCGTCGACAGCGGCGTCGATCGTGACGCCTATCATCTCGCGGATTTTGTTCGGGTTAGGGGCCGCCACCTCATCGAGTGCTTTAGGTCCCCGCAGACAGTGAATCGTGCCTGTCACGTTTGGCGGTTGCGACACCTGGTTGGCTTCCGCCCAGGCCAGCGCCCCGAGGTAGTACACGTACAGCTGGAACTGATTGATGCCGCACTCCGTCGGGTCGACGGCGCGTCTGTGATGGGCCCGGAGGAGGCTGTACTTGTAATCGACCACGTGCAGGCTTCCACTTGCCGGATCGCGATCGAGGCGGTCGAGACGTCCCGATAGCTCGACCGTCTGGGTCGATGTTGCGACGAGCACTGGCGGGAGTTCGTCATCCGGGCGCCCGAACGACAACTCGAATGCGACCGGAACGCGGCCGCCACGGGGGACCTTCGCTTCCAGGTATTCGAAGTAGCGCGCCAAGACCGCCGTCACCTGTTCAGAGAGCACGTTCCAAATGGCTGGGTCTCCGCGCTCTCGCGCCGGCAGCGATTCACCGGCGGCGGCGACTGCGGCGGCGATCGAGTCGCGACTCGGACTCTGTAATGCGGGGGTTTCACAATACAGCCGCCGGAGGGCCTCGTGCGCGACGGTGCCCATGGCTGTTGGCTCGGCCTCGAGCGGTTGTTCGTTGGGCTCGTACAAGCGCAGTACGTGGCGCATGAAAAACTGATGCGGGCACTGGCGCCAACTCTCGAGCCGGCTGGCTGACCAATGCGTCAGCCGCCCGTCGCTCAGCTCGGCCGCTAGCTCAGCGGTCGTTGTAGGTGAGAGTTGGCCGTCAAAGGCATCACCTTGGCCACGTCTTCCATCGGCGGCGCGCGAGAAGTAGATCGCACGCTGGCGCTCCAACTCTTGACTGCGGACGATGAGATCGGTGGATCGCACGCGACGCCAAGCGGGGATCGAGTGGCTCTCGCTGGTCGTCGCCGGCGCGAGCTCGAGCTCTTCTTCGATCGCGGTGAGCGCGTAGGCTGGCAGCTGCGGGTTTCCGTCGTCGTCCTGGCCGGCGTAGCTCAGTACCACATCGCCGGAGGTGACACGGACGCGCTCCAAGAGAAGCAGCATCGCTTCGCGCGCTTCGTCAGCCGCGGTGCGGAAAATGCGCTCTCCGATCTGCTCGTTCAACGATTCTCGCTCGGCATCGCCGAGCACCGCCGTCGCCGGCCGTTGCCTAGCGTATGCGCCTTCGCCGAGACCCATGATAGCGGTGTGTCTAAAGACGAGAGCCCGAGCGTCGAGCGGGGTCAGCACAGCAACCCCGCGGCTGGCTGTCCCGATCGGGGCTGACCTTCCGGAAAGCGACTCCAGCAAGTGGCGCCGATGAGCGCGCCATCCAACGGCCGGCGCGTCCCAACGACCGAGCATCGTAAGCGACTGCCGCACTTGATCGATCGTCTCTTCCCATCGATCCCGATCCCGCGTCGAGATCACGTTCGTGTCGCTGAGCCCGACGACGTCCAGGATATGCTCGTACCGTCGCCAGAACGCGGCCGGTGAGTGCTCTCTAGTGGCCAGCGCGTGGAGTTGATCGAGGGCGGTGTTGAACGCAGCCACTGACGGGCTCTGGACGCCGGCCAGCACGCGTTTCCAGATCGCCGGTGAGTCGGAGGCCGGTGGTCCAGTTCCGAGCGGCGCTCCGAGCAGACTGGCGTCGAGCAGCGACGTCAGCGCGGTCGATACCCACGCCTTGAGGTGTTCGCGTTTGAACCCCTCTTCGAGCAGGCGGAACACCATCAGCGTGGCGCCGAACAGTGGGGTCTCGGCCAATCGCACCGCGCGGCGCGCGTGATGGCGAACACCTACTCGATCGAGCTCACGCGCAAGCAGGGCGTAGGTGCGATCGCCGCCGCCGGCAACGACGCCGATCTCTTCGAGTGGGCATCCGCCCTCGGCACGCTCACGGACCCACTCGGCGACCCGGGCCGCCTCGTCAGCCGGATCTGCGGCACGGTACAGTACCGGCAAACCGGAGTCGTGCTGGTCACCATTGAGGTACTCGATGTCGATCGCCAATCCGGGATCGACCACACCCTCCCACATCTTGATGTACGGAAATGCGTAGGCGCACAAACGCTCGTGATGCGGATCGAACGGAACGATGATCGTCGTTTGCGCCGCGCGCCGCGCAAGCTCGATAAGCAATCGCCCCTGGAGGCGTGTGACGTCGTACAGGCCGCTGACCTCGAGTCGGTCGAGCCCCCGAGGCGCCCACTCACCGGAGCGGATTCGATCGGCGGCGGTAACGAGGACGTCTGCTTCGTCCCACCAATTGTCGGCAGCCAACCGCCGTTCGTAAACATCGAGGACGCACGCCAGCGCCTTGAGTCGCCGCCTACCGCGTGTGGCCTGCGCCAAATCGAGCGCTGACAAACCCGCCTGGCGGATCTCTGCAATCGCGGCTTCGACCGCGCGAGCGGTGCCGGCCAAGCTGATACCCGGGCCGAAGAGCGAACGCACCTCAGGCTCGAGTTGCTCCAGGATCTCGGCCAACAGAAATCTCGGCGCGGGGGGCTGAAGCAACCGTCCGGGGCTCGGGTGGTCGCGGTACGCGCGGGCGGTGAGTTCTCGCAACGTGGTGGTGTCGTGCGCCCACGCGTTTCGGGACGCGAAACTGGAGGGTCCTTCACGCTCGGCCAGACGTTGATCGATCCGTTGGTTGGCTGCGCGGCGCGAGGGTACGACGGTCAGCATCGAGCCTCGGCGCACGTTTCTTCGATTGCCGCCACGATCTTCGTGAGCTTCCTCTGCGCGGTGGGCAACGGCAACTCAGCGAGAGCTTCCGCCGAGCACCAGCACGCATCCGTCCAGTTGCCACTCGACAAGTCCGGGACGGTTTCACCATCGATGCGAAAGCCAAACGCGTGGTAGCGATGTCGGCGATGGGAGAAGACGTGTGCGATTTCCGCCAGCTTGTGGGTCGGCTCACCGCCGTTGGGCCAACTCTTCAGCGGAACGTCACCGAACAACTCTCGAACGGCCCGATGAGACGCATCGATCGGATCCTCGCCGTGGTTGGCTTCGAGTCCCGGGTACTCCCAGATCCCGCCCAACAGTCCATTCTCCGGGCGGCGAGCTAGCAACGTCCGCTCGGTCGCTGAGACGATCACCGCGGTTCCGATCGCGTACGTCGGAATCCGCTTCCGGCGACGTCGAGCTGGTCGAAGATCGACCGTGCCCCGAGCATGGGATAGACACAGCGCCCGCAAGGGGCAGCCCTGGCAGTCTGGGGAACGGGGGCGACAAACGCGCGCCCCGAGCTCCATCAAGCCCTGATTGAAGTCGCCTGGCCGATCGATAGCGACAAGCGCGCCCGCTAGTCGCCGGAACTCGCTCGGACTCGGCACTTCCAGGTCGAAGAGCCGTGAAAGAACGCGCCGCGTGTTGCCGTCGACTGCCGGCTCACACCGTCCGAAGGCGATTGATGCCACCGCTCCGGCCGTGTACTCGCCGACCCCGGGAAGCTCGCGCAGCTCTTCTACGGTGTCGGGGATCAAGCCGTCGTGTCGATCGCGCACGATCATCGCCGTCCGGTGAAGATTGCGGGCCCGCGAGTAGTACCCGAGCCCGCTCCACAGCCCGAGCACGTCTTGCTGATCGGACTCCGCGAGCACTTCGACGGTCGGGAAGCGAGCCGTCCAACGCTCGAAGTAGGGCTCGACCGTTTCCGCGCGTGTCTGTTGGAGCATCACCTCCGATACCAGCACTCGATACGGATCGGCGTCGTCGCGCCAGGGCAGCGGTCGGCGGTGGCAGTCGTACCAATCGAGGAGGGTGCGCCGCAAAGCGGTCGGGCTAGTAGATGACAAAGCTCGAGTTCTCGGGTCGCTGGCGGATCGTCCATTCGACGACGTCGCCGGGACGCAACGTGAACGCCTCGGTCTCGATAACCTCCGTCGAGCCAATAGGGTCGGCGGTTAACGTGAGCCATGCTGCGCGGACGACGTCGGGGTCGATCGGAAAGCGCTGGATGCTGCCCGACGTCACAAAGCCGAGCAGATCCCGGGTGCCGTCACCGGTGACGTAGACCCGGACGTCCAGGCGGCCGTGATTGACGATCACCGCCGCCGAGCCGGGTTGGCTGGTCTGCTGCGCGGACGGTTGTTCGGTAGTCGCGCAGGCGAGCAATACGAGCCAGGCCAAGGCCGTGAATGTGGGGGATTTCACCTCAGGTCGAAAACATGGTATCATAGGGGCCTTCTAACAAGGCCAAACTCATTGTTCATCGCCCTATTGGCGCCCGCCGATTTGGTCGCCCAGCGAACAATATCAGGTACGGTTGTTGATCGCGACACCCGAGACCCGGTCCCGTTCGTTCAGATAGGGGTAGTTGGGACGACGATGGGGACGGTAGCAGAAGGCGACGGGAGATTTGTGCTGACCGGCGTCCCCGACGGTACGGTGACGCTGCGGCTCCAGAGTCTCGGCCATAGGACCCTGGACATCCCGGTGCCGGCCAGCCAGGACGCGATCGAGATCGCGTTGACGATCGACTACCTCAAGGCGGATGAGATCATCGTCACTGGTCGGGCGACTTCGTTGGCGCGGCGCAATGCGGCAAACTCGGTCTCGACGGTGAGTGCGGCAGAGATCGAGCGCGTTCCGGCGCAGTCGGTCGAGAAGCAGATACAGGGCAAGGTCGCAGGCGCCGACATCCAGAAGAACTCCGGCGCTCCCGGCGGTGGCATACAGGTAAACCTACGGGGCGTTTCGTCGATCAACGCTGCGTCTGAGCCGCTCTACGTTATTGATGGCATCATCGCCTCCAACGCGGCGGTCGTAAACAACCAGGATGCGGTGCTACAGTCCAGCGGCGGGTCGAACCCGTCCGTCTTGCAGCAGGACCAAGTCAACCGCATCTCGGATATCCCGCCCGAGGACATCGAGTCGATCGAGATTCTGAAGGGCGCATCGGCGTCGGCGATCTACGGCTCGAAAGCGTCGAACGGCGTGGTGATCATCACGACCAAGCGGGGCCGGCCGGGTCCACCACGGGTCGATATCACCCAGCGGTTTGGCGTGTTTGACCTCTCCGAGAAGCTCGACTTTCGGACGTTTAGCAACAATACGGTTGATGAGGTGGTCGAGGTCTTCGGTGAGCTCGCACGCGAGCCGTTCCTACAGGGTCGCTTGTTCGATCACGAAGAACAGCTGGCTGGTCAGCACGACCTCTCCTCGGAGACGGTTGTCAGCGTCAGTGGCGGCG
This sequence comes from Gemmatimonadota bacterium, assembly GCA_039590215.1. Lineage (GTDB taxonomy): Bacteria > Gemmatimonadota > Gemmatimonadetes > JACCXV01 > JAHWKZ01 > CAMYLR01. Next base: position 36,793 of record JBDHFX010000019.1, read on the forward strand.
ACGAGAACACGACGTACTACGCGTCGGGCGCCATCAAGAACAATGAAGGGGTCGTGATCAACACCGGTTACGAGCTGCAGTCGATGCGGGTCAACGTCGAACAGCAGCTCGATGAGCGGTTGACAATCGGTGTCAACACCTCGGTGATCCACAGCCTCGCGGAACGTGGTTTTTTCAACAACGACAACTTTCTGGTAACACCGTACTTTGCGCTGTCGTTCATTCCACGGTTCTTCGACCTCACGCAGCGAGCGGACGGGTCGTTCCCCGAGCCTCCGTTCGGCGGCGGCACCAATCCGCTCCAGACGTTTGAGCTGGCCGAGAATGAAGAGGATGTGTGGCGCATTCTCGGTGCGGTCGATCTCGGATGGGACATCTGGCGGCAAGACGAGGACGCGCTTCAGCTGTTGGCCAGCGGTGGCGTGGACTGGTTCCGCCAGAAGAACGATCTGCTCTTCCCGCCGGAGCTGTTCTTCGAGCCGGCGGATGGACAGCCAGGCACGTCGCTGATCTCGGACAGCGACAACCTGAACCTCAACAGCAGCATAAACCTCGTCTACACTCACAGTCCGGGCTCGTACACGTCGCGGACCTCGGGTGGTTTCCAGTACGAGGAGCGAGACCTCAACATCGCCCGGATCGTGGCCCAGAACCTGATCGCGGGTCAGCCCAACGTGAGCTCGGGGACCAACATTCAGGTCGACGAGCGGCGCGAGCTGGTGAAGGACTTCGGGTTCTACGGCCAGGAAGAGTTGCTCATGCTCGACGAGCGGCTGACTCTCACAGGCGCCATACGCGGTGAGCAGTCGAGCGCCAACGGTGATGACGAGGAGATCTTCTGGTACCCAAAGGCGTCGGCATCACTTCGTTTTCCGGAAGTCAGCAACGCCTTTGACGAGATCAAGCTCCGCATCGCATACGGCGAGTCGGGCAATCAGCCGCTGTTCGGTCAGAAGTTCGTCAGCCTCAACGCGACCCAGAATATCGCCGGCAATCCTGGGCTGACGGTCAACACTCAGGTTGGTGACCCGAATATCAAGCCGGAGCGGACCCGTGAGATCGAGTTCGGCGTCGACATGAACTTGTTCAACGGGAACGCTGTGCTTGATGCGACCTTCTATCAACAGAACATCACTGACTTGTTGCTCGAGCGGCAGATAGCGCCGTCTTCGGGGTTCGAGTCGCAGTTCTTCAACGGCGGTGAGCTTCGCGTACGAGGTTTTGAGCTGTCGTTCGGTGTCACACCGATTCGGACTAGTGATATGGTGTGGGTGTCCCGAACGCTGTTCTCAACCGACGCTGCCGAGATCACCGATCTGCCGGTGCCGGACTTCGTCTTGAACGCGGTGTTCGGTGCAGGTCTCGGAGATTTCCAGATCGCCGAGGGCGAGGATCCAACGAAGTGGGTCGGGCTCGTCGACGGCGATCTACAGATCGTCGGTGATACCAACCCCGACTTCAAGATGTCGTTTAGCAACGACGTAGCGTGGGGTAACTGGAACTTTTACACACTGTTCGACTGGGCTCCAGGGGCGGACAACCTCAACCTGACGGCGTTCTTGTCGGACCTCGGTCAGACGACGACCGACTTCGAGGCGAACGGTGCGGACCGCTTGGCGGCCACGAGCCCCGTCTACATCGAAGACGCGGGGTTTGTGAAACTGCGTGAGTTGCGGGTGTCGTATGAGGTGCCGATCGATTGGGTGCAGACCTGGTGGCCGTGGGCGCAGCGTGCGCGACTCAGCTTCAGCGGGCGCGACCTGCTGACGTTTACCGACTACAGCGGCCTCGACCCCGAGGTCAGCAACTTCGGGAATCAGCCGATCGCGAGGAACGTCGATACGTCGCCGTACCCGCCGAGCCGGAGTTACTGGTTCTCGGTCGATCTGGGCTTTTAGCGATGGAGGAGCGAACGATGAAGCTAGCGAATCGCATTCTGGCGCTCCTGGCGGTCGTCTCGATCACCATCGCGGGAGCCTGCAGCAACCTGACCGCGCCTGACTTCAACAACCCCGGTGTCGACCAGCTAGAGGGCGCACCGACGCGGGCCGCCGTGGCGGCGGCCGCGACCGGTCTATTGATCGGAGCGCGCGACGGGATTTCAGAGTTCAACGGTTACGTGTCGCACACCGGCGTGGTAGGCCGCGAGGCTTACAACCTCCGCGGTGACGACGCCCGGTTTGTCACGCAACTGCTCACCAACACGCTGGACCCTGGCGCTCGTGCGTTGGGCGGAGCGATGTGGAATGAGCGGTACGCCAACATCCGGTCGAGCAACATCGTGTTGAATGCGCTTGACGCGCTGACAGACGTACCACCCGACGGGATGACACCGGCGGAGAAGGAGGCTGCGCGCGGGTTCGCCAAGACGATGCAGGCGCATGACCTCTTGCTGGCGATCAACTCTCGCGACACGAACGGCGCTCCGATCGATGTCGATCAGTCGCTCGATGCGCCGCCGGCCCCGATCGCGAGCAAGGACCAGGTGTTTCAACGCGTCGTCGATCTGCTCGAACAGGCTCGCGGCCATCTGCAAGCAGGTGGTGATGCGTTCCCGTTCCCGCTCAGCCCAGGATTCGACGGGTTTGACACGCCAGCTTCGTTCTTGCAGTTCAACCGCGCTCTCCTGGCGCGGGTCGAGGTGTACCGTATGAACTTCGCGGCCGCGTTGACTGCGCTCGACGGGTCGTTCGTGAGCACTGCGGCGCCACTCGACCTGGGTGTGTTTCACACGTTCCTGACGGGGTCTGGGGACCAGACGAACGGTCTGGTTGACGCCAACCTCTTCGTCCATCCGGCGGTCGAGACAGACGCCGAGCTACAACCGGACGGTCAGCTCGACCGGCGCTTCCTCGAGAAGACGAACGAGGTGGCGGTCAAGCGGCTCCAGGATCTGGAGTCGGACATCCAGTTCCAGCCATTGTGGCCATCACCGTCGACGTCGGTGCCGATCATCCGCAACGAGGAGCTGATCCTCCTGCGGGCCGAGGCCAACATCGGGCTTGGCAACATCGGCCCGGCAGCGGATGACATTAACTTCATCCGCGTCAACTCGGGTGGCCTGGCTGCGAGGGATGACATCGACGCCGGCGATGAGCTGCCGCTCGATCGCCCCGGAGATGCGATCGTCGAAGCGTGGCCGCTTCCGATCGCGGAGACGTTGCCACGGTAGGAGCACATCGAGACCGGGAGACGGCGGAGCCTCTCCGCCGCCTCCCGGATCAGTTGTAGCCTCTCCCAGCCTCGGAGTACCTTCCCCGCGTTCTGCCCGATCACATTCCCGCTAGCCCCTGGAGCCGATCCTGGTGCAGGCACCAGCCCACATCTTTCGCGAGTACGACATCCGCGGTGTCGTCGCTGACGACCTGGTAACCGAGACCGTCGAAGCGATCGGCCGTGGGTTCGTGACACACTTGCGTCGAGAGCGAGCGCTCACCTCACCGGTAGTCGCCTTGGGTCGCGATGTACGGCCGGAATGGTCTCGGCCGGAGCCGAGATCCTCGACATCGGCGTCGTGCCGACACCGGTGCTGTACTTCGCCGGTCATCGTCTGGAGGCCGACGGTGGGGTCATGATTACCGGGAGCCATAACCCGCCGGAGTACAACGGCTTCAAGCTCGGTTACCGCGAGCTGCCGCTATCGGGATCCGAGATTCAATCGATCCACCAGCTGATCGAAACCGACGACTACGAAACGGGAGCCGGGTCGGTCACAGAGCGACCGGTGACCGATGAGTACTGCGACATGGTGGCCTCGAAGGTGTCGCTCGCTCGCCCAGTCGACGTCGTGCTCGATCCGGCGAATGCCACCGGTGCGTTGTTCGCGGCCGAGCTATTGGAGCGGGTGGGGGCCAGAGTCGACTGCATGTACTGCACGGTCGACGGAACCTCCCCCAACCACCATCCCGACCCCACCGTCGATGCTTTCATCGCCGATCTCAAGTCCCGCACCGCGTCGACCGACGCCGAGCTGGGGATCGGCTTGGACGGTGACTGCGACCGGATTGGGGCGGTCGACGAAAGAGGTGGGACGATCAGGGGCGACCAACTGACGGCGATCTTCGCCCGCGATCAGCTGGCTATGACGCCGGGCGAACGAATCCTGTTCGACGTGAAATCTTCGCGCGCCTTGGAGGAGGACATCATCGCGCACGGGGGCGTGCCGGTCATGTGGAAGACCGGCCACAGCTTGGCTAAGAAGAAGATGCACGCCGACGGGATCCCGTTCGGTGGGGAGATGAGCGGTCACCTCTTCTTTTATCATGATTACTACGGTTTTGATGATGCCATCTACGCGGCTTGTCGCCTGTGCGAGATCATCGCCAAGAACGAAACATCGCTGGGCGCGATGGTTGGAGAGCTGAACGATTACGCATCGACGCCCGAAATACGGGTCGATACCACTGAAGAGCAGAAGTGGCAGATCGTTTCAGCGGCCAAGGATCACTTCGGGTCGCGATACGAGACGGTCGACATCGACGGTGTGCGCGTCAGATTCCCAAACGGTTGGGCGCTGTTGAGAGCTTCCAACACTCAACCTGTAGTCGTGGTTCGCGCTGAGGCCGATACCGACGACGAACTGGCCGCGATCCGGGCTGAGCTAGAAGAATTCCTCTCGGGCCGCGGTGTGGAGGTGCCATGGCAAAGCTGAGACGCCACAGCCTCACGCTCATCGCAGTGGCGGTGGTGCTCGTATTGTTCTTTCTGGGATCGATCGTGAGCGCTTCCGTGGATCTCTTGTGGTTTGACGCCCTCGGCTATCAGAGCGTGTTTTGGACCGGGCTCAAGACGCGACTGCTGCTACGAGTTGTGGTCGCGGTGGTTATGTTCGCCTTCTTCTTCGTCAACCTACGAATAGCGGCGGCTTCCTTCGGATCGATCCGTCGTCGGATCTCCAACATTGAGATTCATGAAGAGGTCCCCGCCCGGTACTTGAACCTGATCGCGATGGCCGGGGCCGCATTCCTGGCGTTTCTGTTCAGCGCTGCGGCTGGAACAACGTGGCTGGACGTTCTGGCATACTTCCATCAGCAACCGTTCGGCCAAGTCGAGCCGATGTTCGGTCGCGACATCGGCTTCTACATCTTCTCGCTGCCGGTTTACCGGATGGCCCAGAACATGGCGTTCCTGCTGATCGTCGCCGCGCTCATAATCCTCGCGATCGTGTACATCACCAGTGGTGGGCTCGAGATCGACAACAACCGAGTCCGGCTCAAGGACACGCCACTCCGCCACTTGGTAGCGATAATGGCGCTCCTCTTTCTCGTGTTGGCGTGGGGTTTCCGGCTGGACTTGTACGAGCTGGTGTACTCCGACCGGGGTGTGGTCTACGGCGCTTCGTACACCGATGCCAACGCTCAAGTGCTCGGTTACAGAGTGCTGGCCGTGTTGGCCTTGGCTGCGTTCGGCATGGCTGTTTATGACCTCTTCCGCCGCCGCTACGTGCTTACACTTACCGCCGCCGCCGCGCTCATACTCGGGATGGTGGTTTTCAAGGGTTTGTATCCCGGGGCGATCCAGCAGTTTGAAGTCGAGCCCAACGAGATTGGCAAGGAAGCCACCTACATCCGACCGCTCGAGGTCAGTGAGACGGCTGCCGGAGCGACGCTGCAAGAGGCGGAGGGCACACTGAGCAACATCCGGCTCTGGGACTGGCGGCCGCTGCTCGACACCTACAGCCAGCTTCAGAAGTTGCGGCTGTACTACGAGTTCGAGGATGTCGACGTCGATCGCTACGATCTTGGCTCCGGCCCCCGCCAGGTGATGTTGTCGGCTCGCGAGATGGCTGTCGATGAGCTCGCCCCGAACGTCCAAACTTGGCAAAACCAGCACCTGATCTTCACCCACGGCTACGGATTAGTCATGAGCCCGGTCAATGAGGTGACGCGGGAGGGGCTGCCGGTCTTTTACCTGAGCGACATACCACCCACGACGCCGCCGGAACTGGCCGACGTATTGCACGTCGAGCGGCCCGAGATCTACTACGGCGAGCTGACGACCAACTACGTGTTGGCGGCCACAAGGGAGCAGGAGTTCGATTACCCGCAGGGTGATCAGAATATCCATACGTCGTATCGTGGAGAAGGCGGGATCGAAATCGACGCGCTTTGGCGTAAGGCGTTGTTCAGCTGGTATGTCGGATCGATCAAGTTC
>JBDHFX010000020.1:0-23793 GCA_039590215.1 Gemmatimonadota bacterium
CGGCGGGGCGTTCGATGGATTGGACAAGATCATCCAGCGACGCACCGACGCCACCGTGATCGGTTTCTCGCGGTCGAGACAAACGGGCACGAGCATCGAGCAGGCGCGTGACATCATGGCCCAAGTCGAGCCAGAGGACTTGATTCACTTCGGCTTGATCCCCGAGCTCGTCGGTCGTCTTCCGGTCATCGGGACGCTCGATCCGCTGGATGTCGAGATGTTGGTGGAGATCCTGCTCAAGCCACGCAATGCTCTGCTGAAGCAGTACCAACGGCTGTTTGAAATGGAGGAGGTCGAGCTGAGCTTCCAACCTGAGGCGATCCAGGCAATCGCCGAGCGGTCTGTGGAGCGCAAGACTGGCGCTCGTGGCTTACGAGCGGTGGTCGAAGAAACGATGCTCGAGATCATGTTCGAGATCCCGTCCCGCTCGGACATCGAGGAAGTCGTCGTCACCCGCGAGACAATCGTCGACAAAAAGCCGCCGATCTACGTGCTCAAGCGCCACTCCGCCGAACCCAGTGCCGCCGATTCCGCTTCCCAGGCACGCGAGGCGTAGCTGATCGACGTTCGCGGGGCGTGGCTGGCGCTGACGGCCGTCGATCCAAACACGAGACCCCCAGAGCCACGACCCGAGGTCGCATTCGTGGGTCGATCGAACGTCGGCAAGTCATCGTTGCTGAACGCGCTCGTTCAGCGGCGCCGCCTGGCCCGCACGAGCCAGCGGCCTGGCAAGACCCAGACGATCAACTACTACGCCGTCGATCGTTGCTACTTCGTAGACCTACCGGGTTACGGCTATGCAGCGGTCCCCATCGCGGTTCGTCAGCAGTGGGGTCCGATGATCGAGAGCTATCTGAGCGACAACTCCCACCTGGCGGGCGTCGTCTCGCTGATCGACAGTCGGCGACCACCGACCCCGCTGGACCGCGAGATGATCGCTTGGCTTGCCGGACGTGGCGTGCCCACGCTGGTGGTTCTCACCAAAGCTGACAAGGTGGCTCGGGGGAAGAGACGACCGTTTCTGACCGAGGCATGCAACCAGCTTGGCCTAGGCGATGACCAAGTGGTATGGTTCTCAGCCCGTACCGGCGAGGGGCGCGATGCCGTCCTCGACGCTGTATCTCGATTGTTGACTCTGGAGGCCTGATGACTCGCGAGCCGTTTCTGGTTCTAATCGCCGTCCTCGGGCTAGCCTCATGCGCGACGGCGCAGCAAGAGGTCCCGCCCACCGACGACGCTCAACCTCCGGCCGATGCGGCGGCGGTCGACGACGGCGAGGCAGCCGCAGATGGCGGACCACGTTCTGTAAGCGGCACGCGCAGCGCGAGCACGCTCTCCTGGGAGGAATTGAGCGTTCGACTCGTCGGTAGACAGACGAACGAGGGGTTACAGATTGACATCACGACGCTCGATGGCGATGCGATCGTCCTTGCGGCCGAAGACATCCACGCCCACCTCGCTGATCTCAAACAACGGATTCCAGCGGCCCACGACTTGTCTCCTGACGATATCAAAGAGATGACTCCGCTGTTGGTCGCCTTCACCGGTTTCGAGAAAGAGATCACCTTCGATCCCAGCCGGTTGATCATCTTTAGTGAGGGATCGACGTTCTACCCGCTCCACGTTCTGCCGGTAAGCCCGAACTTCGATCGCCGGCTGGTCGGCTTGTACGAGACGGTCTACGGGCTGTACCTGTTCGAGCCCGGCATCGACTTCTTCGCCAACCTTGAGTTTCAGTACGCCGACCTGACGTCCGGCACGGCGTGGCTCTCGCTCGTGAAACGAGTCCAAAGGGCTAAGGCACGCCGGGAAGCAGAATCGCAGGGGTGAGTCAATCAGCCCGGGTCGTGGTTACCGGGGCGGGTCGAGGCCTGGGGCTTGAGTTCGCCCGTCAATGGGTCGCTGCTGGCGATCAGGTCATCGCCCTGGCTCGCGATCCCGGCGCTTCTGAGGGTCTCGCCTATCTAGCCGAGCAATCCGATGAACAGCTAGTCGTCGTCGAGTGCGACGTCAGTGAAGACGCCTCCGTGGAGGCCGCCGTACGACTGATCGACGGTCATGTCAATGGCGTCGAGATCGTCGTGAACAACGCCGGTGAGCGGGGCCACACGGAGGATTTGAGCTCACTCGACCTCGATGTCGTCCTGCGGGTTTTCAACACGAACGCGCTTGGTTCGCTGCGGGTGAGTCGCGCGTTGCTTCCGTTGCTTCGCTCTGGTCGCGGCAGACCACCGCGGATTGTCCATCTGAGTTCGCTCATGGGCTCGATCGCCGACAACCAGAGCGGCGGGTCGTACGCCTATCGTATCTCGAAGGCTGGGGTCAACATGGCCTGTCGCACGTTAGCCCATGACTTGACGCCGTACGGCGTCGTGACGGTCGCGATACACCCAGGGTGGGTGCAGACTCGGATGGGCGGATCCGCCGCGCCGCTCACGGCCGAGGCCTCGGTGAGCGCCATGGTCGCCACGATCCGAGACCTCTCCATCGATCAGAGCGGTCGATTCCTCGACCGTCACGGCGATCCCCTGCCGTACTGATCGTCAGAGTTACGAGAGCTCGTATTTCTTGAGCTTGCGGTACAGAGTTCGCTCGCCAATGCCGAGGATCTCGGCCGCCCGTCGACGGTTACCGTCAACGGCCGCTAGCGTCCGTTCGATCGCCAATCGCTCGATTTCGTCAAGGCTCGCCCCGACCGTGAGCAACCGGTCCGTGGTACCGGAGGGGGCCTCATCGGCGGCGCTGACCTCCGCAATCGGCACCGCTCGGACCCCGTTCTCGCTGTCGTCACCATCGGTTTCGACCTCGACTGCTCGGACCCACGACACCTCGCGATCGCTTCCTTCCAGGAGCTCACGGATCTGTCGGTAGTCGCCCCGCAGCGCATCCAGCTCACCCTTGAGGTCGCGATAAAGGTACCCCAACAGGGCCTCGATCCGTGCCCCGGACGCGCCCCCGTCAATGACATCTTCGCCCAGCGGCATCGGCAGCAATCGCTCGGGGTTCGCCCGGGCGTATATCTCCTCCGGAATGTCACGGGCGCGGATCTTCGATCCTGGTGTTAGCACTAGCATGCTCTCGACCAAGTTCCTTAGTTCACGAACGTTGCCGGGCCAGTCATAGTTCTTGAGGACTGACATCGCTTCCTCGGTGATACCCACGAACTGGCGGTCGTTCTGGCTGCAGAACTCCTGTACGAAATGATGGATGAGAAGCGGGATATCGTCACGTCGCTCACGGAGCGGGGGCATTCGCACGTTCAAGACATTCACTCGATAGTACAGATCGCGTCGGAATTCGCCTTCCTCGACCGCTGACTCGAGATCGCGGTTAGTCGAGGCGAGAACGCGTACATCCACCCGGATGGGTGTGGATCCACCAACCCGCATGAACTCACGCTCTTCGAGCACGCGAAGCAGCTTCACCTGGGTCGACAACGGCATCTCTCCGACCTCGTCGAGCAATAGTGTACCCCGGTCGGCGATCTCGAAGTGACCCTTCCGAAGGCTGGTGGCGCCGGTAAAGGCTCCCTTCTCGTGCCCGAACAGCTCTGATTCTAGAAGGCTCTCGGTCAATGCAGCGCAGTTGACGGCGATGAACGACTTGCCGGCGCGCGGCGATAGATCGTGAATCCCTCTTGCGATCAGCTCCTTGCCGGTGCCGCTCTCCCCCTCGATCAGCACCGTTGAATGGACCGGGGCGTATTGGGCGACCCGCTCAAGAACCAGCTTGATCGCTTCCGAGCGCCCGATGATATGCGTCTTCCCAACCAGCTCCTCGCGGGCCATAAGGCGTCGCGCGACGATCGTCAGCTCGTCTGCATCAAATGGCTTCTTGAGGACCTCGTCGATGCCCTGCTGACGACGACGCTCCATGCGCTCGAACTCGGCGTCGTTGGCAAGCGCGAGCACGCCGACCGGCCGAGCGGCGTCGTCGACATGCCGCAGGAACTCTCGCGTGGCACGCTCGGTGATCCCGCCGGTTAGCACGATAAGCGTCACCCGACTGCCACTAAGCACTCGCTCTTGGATCTCCTTGATCGAATCCACGACCTCGACGTCGAATCCACCCATCGCGAGCGTGTGTTTTGCTCGAATCGCATGCTCGGGGTCGTAACGGCTGACCAAGACGAGGCCTGGAATTGCGGTGCCTGCGCTCATGACCGATCAGCCGCCCTATGTTCCGCCTGACCGACGGGCAGTTCCCTCAAGAGCGCGATGGCGTGATCGAGAACCGGCGTCAGAGTCTCAAAGGTGGCGCAAGCGCCGCGGGGACTTCCGGGGAGGTTGACGATCAAGGTCTGGCGGCGAATGGCGCTCGTAGCCCGCGACAGCATCGCGTGAGGGGTCTGTTCGAGCGATCTTGCGCGCAGCGCTTCCGCAATGCCGGGGACCTCACGATCGGCGATTCGACGGGTGGCATCGGGGGTGACATCGCGCAGCGCCAAGCCGGTTCCCCCCGAGGTCAGTATCAGCTGGATCCGATCGTCGTCAGCCAGCCGAGCCAGTGTCTCGGCGATCGCATCGATGTCATCGGCGCTAACCTCGCACGCTTCGATCCCCCAGCCCGCTTCTTCGAGCCGTCCGATGAGCGCTGGTCCACTGGCGTCGTCCTGGACGCCGGCTGCCACCCGATCGCTGACCACGAGGACCGCCGCCCCCCTGTGATGTGCCATTTCGGCAGACATTGGTGGCAAGATACGTCAGCCTGGGGGGGCCGCCAAACGAGGCGGTTTGGCCGCGGCGCGTGCGGCCTAGCGGGTCCAGACCCCGAGACGTTGCTCGCGGGCGATCGATTCGGCCGCGCGCAGTCGGGCGCCGTGGCGTCGGTTCTCAACGCTCGGCTTGAGAAACGCGTATCCCTGACGAATGAGCATCTCGTTGACCATACGGCCATCGGCGAGGAAGACGTACGCCAGCAGCCGCCCCCTCCCGTCTCGCGGTTGCTCATCCAACTCCAACCGGATCTCGGAACCGCTCGGCAACAAGGCCGCAAGGGCGTTCCTGGCCAGCGTGCCAAACGGGCCCCGCTCGGGTGAGTCCACCAGCAACAAGCGGATGCGGTCCCCATTCCGACAGTTGAGCGTATCACCGTCGAGCACGAAAGCCACGGTGCAAGTTGCAGATTGGGCCCGGACTGAATCGATCCAACCCCCGAGCAGCACCAACGGTACGATCAGACCGAACACGAGCGCGTGGCGCAATACCGATCTCGTCATCGTGTCTTAGCTGGGGAGCGACGTGCCCGCCCCCGTGAAAGGGCGTATCCCCCCGCCCCAACCGTAAAGGCCAAGCAAGCATACAGGTAATAGAACCAGTGTAACGGTATCGCTTTCATCGCGAACACGACCCCGCGCTGGCGAGCGAAATACACGTACAGATCCCGATTGAGAACCAGCAATCCAAACGCCGATAACCCCGACAACCACAGCGATCCCAATCTCCATACAGCGCCCAGCAGGCTGGCCACCAAGAGCCACGCCAACCCCGCGCTCACCCGCTGTGACCAACGAAGATTCAATGTGTCATCGATTCGGCCGCGATCGAGCATTAGTCGGGTCCACGGTGCGCCACGATCGAAGATGTCCGAACGCATGAGCTGCTCGAAGGTCCACGCTTTCAGATGCTTGACCCTGACCTCCTTGCACAACCGAATCTTGAAGCCGCCATCTCGCAGTCTGTATCCCAGCTCGATATCTTCTATGCTTGGCCGCGGGAATTGTTCCTCATCGAAGCCACCGATCCCTGCGAACACCGTTCGCCGAACGACTCCTCTGCGCCGCGGGGGCGTCGTCGTAGCATCCGAACAGCGCGTCGAGGTCGGGCTCGGCTTCAAGCACCGCGGCCGCACGATCGAGAGAGTCCGGATGCACCTCGCAATCGGCATCGACAAAGAACAGAAACTCCCCCGATGCCCTTTCCGCACCCAGATTCCTCGCCGCGCCAGGACCACGCGGGCGATCAGTAGAGATCACTTCTGCCCCGCGCAGCCGAGCCAGCTGTGCCGAACGATCGGTCGACCCATCGTCAACCACGATCAGCTCTCGGTCAGAAAAACGAGATCGGTCGAGCGCATCGAGACAGCGCTCGAAATCGGAGCCACCGTTGTGAACTGGGATGATCACAGAGAAGTGCGGCGTGTTCATTGGATTCCGGAAACTACTGAGACCGGTGTTGGGGCGCAGGCATTAGCGCGTGACGATACCTAGACCGGACGACACTATCCCGGCCCGTTCGAACGTCGGGCGGCAGACCGTGTCCGGCGCGGTCAAGATGTTCCTCGCCCAGGGGCTCATGGTTCCGACCGGACTGGCCACCGTTGCTTTTCTAACTCGGGCCCTGGGACCAGACGGCTACGGGGTTTACGGGCTCGCCGTGACGTTGGTCATGACGATCGAGTGGACGATCGCTCACGCGTTGTCCCGCGCCACCATCCGCCTAGTCGGCAGCAGCACGGATTGGAAGCCCGTTGCAACACGGGTGTTGCAGATCTACCTCGTTGTCAGCCTGGCGGTGGCGATTGGGATTTGGTTCTCGGCACCAGCGCTGGCTGGTTTTCTCGATGAACCGCGGTTGATCGCTCCTCTGAGGCTGCTCACGATCGACGTCCCCCTCTTGGTGATGGGTTTCGGCCACCAGGTGATCCTGACTGGACGCGGGCAATTTGGGCAACGCGCATTGGCGATCTCGGCCCGCTGGGTCGCGCGAGTGGCGCTGATCGTTCTTTTCGTCAGCCTGGGCCTCTCGATCAACGGCGCAATTCTAGGCACGATCGGCGCATCACTGGTTGAGCTCATCGTTGCCATGCGCTATGACCGGCCGGCACTGTTCCGTCGTGTTCAAGCGCCGGTACGCGCGCTCTACGTTTATGCTCTTCCGCTATTTCTCTTGAGTCTCGGTTTGCGCTTCATTGCGCAGGTGGACCTGATCGCGTTCAAAGCGCTCGGCGGAACGACAGCGATGGCCGGTGTTTTCGCTGGCGCGCGGAGCCTCGCGCTCATGGCGGCGCTCTTCTCGATGGCCTTCTCGCCGCTGTTGCTGTCTACTCTGAGCCGACTGGTCGGCGTGGGTGATCTCGAGCACGCGCGCGATATGGGTCGTGACGCGCTTCGCTTCCCGTTTCTTTTGCTACCGTTGATTGGGATCGCAGTCGGCGCATCAATCGAGATCACTGTGTTCGCTCTGGGGGTCGAATTCGAAGCTGCTGCACCGCTACTCGAGCAGCTCGTCATCGCGGGTGTCGCGATGACGCTGTTCGGGATCTGCTCCTCGATCCTCACCGCTGCTGGCAAGCCCCACTGGACGTTCGCACTGATCGGCCCTCTGGCCCCAATCGCCGTCGCAGGGCACCTGGTGGCGGTACCACGGTGGGGCGCCATCGGCGCAGCCTCGGTAACCGCCTCGGTGTCGGTTGTAGCAGCGGTGTTAGGTGTCTTCGCGGTCGGCAAGCTGTGGCACGTCTGGCCGCCGCCGTCGTCGATCCTCCGCGGTATCGCAGTCGCCCTGGCGACTTACGTTGCCGCCCGTTGGTGGGTGACCACCGGTTGGCTGATCGTTATTAAGCTGACCGTGATCTCGATCGCGATTCCGGTTGTCTTGTGGGTCAGTGGGGAGTTCGACGCGCGGGAAAGAAGACTCTTGCGCGCGGTGCTTCTGCGACCTTGGGAAGACGGTCCAGGCTCCACCTTCGAGGCGCAATAGCGCGCTCGATCGCGATTCCCCGGCTACCCTCGCTCGGCGAAGTAGTTATACAGCCGGGCGAGCGACCACCCAACGGCCGATCCCACCAGAACACCGTAGCCAAAGCCGATCACCGAGCCGGGCCAGGTCACCGAGTAGCCGGGAAAGTAGTTGCCCAGCAGGCCAAGTGTCGGTCCGATCTGGGGTCCACCACGAATGAGCAGCCACGCGGTGGCAAGAAAGAGCCCCAGGCCACCCAGCACACCAAATACTATCGCCATGGCACCAGCGCGCATGCGGGCCACTGCGGCCCGAACCAGTGCTCGTTCTTTGTCGGTAACACCTCGGGTCATTCCTACTCCAGGTTCAGCGGATCGATTGTGCCGGCGACCTCGAGCTCGCGCTCCAGGATCGTCTCCTCCCACCCGATGATCAAATTGATAAGCCAGGCGACACCGAAACCAACACCGAAACCAAACAACCCGGCGCCGATGAATCCCAACACGGCCCCACCCCAACTGACCTCGTAGCCCAGCAAATACTGACCAACGAGCGCGAGCACTTCATCCGAGTCGCGTTCGGCACGCAGCAGAACCCACGTCGTAGTCAGGAACAACCCAACGCCACTCACGATGGCGACCGCCAAACCCAGCGCGAGCGAGTCGTAGCGGGCGAAGGCCGCCGCCAAGACGTCCTCGAGAGTCTCATCAGCAGCGACCGACGGCGTCAGGCGATCCGCGACCGGCACTCTCTTCTCAGTGTCCAGCCCACGCTTTTCCTCGTGGTATTCACTTTCGACGTTGACTGACCACACATCGTAGTCGGCTCCGTCGACATTGCGGGCCGCGTAAATCCCAGTCAGCATCGAGTGATCCTGATTGTTGTAGCGATGCTGACCGTTGCGTCCGATGAGCTGAAGGTTGGTCAAGCTACTGGTGTAGCCTCGCACGGTCGCCAACGCTTCTTCGTAGTACGAGTCGTACACTGGATACGCCTTGGGCATCCGGACCACCGTCCCGTCGATGAGGGTGTCCGGGCGGATCAACCCCAACCGTATCATCTCGGCCTCTCCCAACTCGACAAGCGCTTTGTCTGGCGCGGACCATAATTCATCCCCTTCATTGACAAAGTACTCTAGTCCCAGCGAGGTGGTGCTCGGGTCTGGAACCATCTCGGGGCTCCAGTTCTTGAAGTTCTGAACTCGTCCTACCTTCACGTTCGGCGAGTGGATGTATATCCAGTTGTCGGGGAAGACCTCCGCGTCGCGGACGATCAGGACGACGGTCAGGAAATCGCGATACTTGAGCTTGCCGGCCGCCGCAACCACCGATTCTGGCGCGGGTGGGTCGAGCGAGTAGACGAGCCGACGAGCCGGCATGGTGGACACGAAGTGATCGGCTGACACACGCTCGGTCCTGCCGTTCCCAAACCGAACCGTCACCGCTTCGACCCGACCGCCTTGATGGTGAAGATCAACGACTTCCGCCTCGAGATGTGTCCTCACGCCACGAGCCTCGAGTCGCTCGCACCATCGTTCCCACATCATGCCCGGACCGAGACGCGGGTATTGGAACTCGTCAATCAGCGTAGTGATGACCGAGCCGCCCGTCCGTCCGCCAAGAAAAGCGTGTTTGATCGCCTGCGTCAGGTTCAGGTTCTTGATACGCTGGGCAGCCCAGTCAGCGCCGATCTCACTGCACGGGATGCCCCACACTTTCTCGGTATAGGTCTCAAAGAAGATCTCGTACAGCCGGCGTCCGAATCGATTTACGACCCAATCTTCGAATGTTCGTTCATCACTGTTCGGAAACCCTCGCGCTTTTAGATAGCTGGCGACGATGCGGATCGATTCAACCGGCCCCAGCCCGCGGAGAGCGTTCCCCGGTCTCAACGGATAGTCGAAGAACCGGTCACGGTAATAGATCCGCGAGAGGCGAGGTCGGACGAGAAAATCGTCCCCCATCAACTCCTCCCACAGCGTCTGTATGATGTCGACCTTGGTGAAGAACCGGTGGCCGCCAATGTCGAACCGATAACCACGGTAACTGACCGTGCGGGCGATACCGCCCACTTGATCATCCTTCTCGAACACGATCGATTGATGTCCGAGGTCTGTCAGCTCGTGTGCAGCCGTGAGTCCGGCAGGACCCGCGCCAATAACAACGACTCGCTCACTCACCGGGGGACAAACAGCTACCGTTCACCGGTTGAGCGAACCGCCGTCGTAGAAGGGGGGCTTGGCGATCTCCGCAGCTACTTCTTTCCCGCGAATCAAAACCGCCAGGGTGCGGCCTGGTTTGGCGTGATCGACCGGCAAGTAGCAGGTTCCGATTCCATAACCGAGTGAAGGGCTCATCGCACCACTGCGCACCTCCGAGATCTCGGTTCCATCCACGGCTACGGGATAGCCGGTGCGTGGAATACCTCGGTCGAGAAGCCGAAAACCGACCAGCCGGCGTTCTGGTCCAGAGTCAGCGATTTCCCTTAGCCGATCACGACCTACGAAATCGCCTTTATCGAGCTTTACGATCCACCCAAGTGCGGCTTCATACGGATTGACGGTTTCGTCGATGTCGTTGCCGTACAGGGCGTAGCGCATTTCGAGCCGCAGCGTATCGCGGGCTGCCAACCCACAAGGCTGCAGGCCAACCCCCTCGCCAGCCTCCATCACCGCTTGCCACACCGCTGCCGAGCCCTCGCGGTCGAAATAGAGCTCGTAGCCCAGCTCTCCGGTATACCCGGTACGACTCACGATCGTCGACACGGAGGCGACCATCCCCTCCCGTTTCCAGTAGAATCGAAGCTCGTCAAGAGGAACATCGGTCACCGCAGCCATGACCTGACTCGCCCGAGGGCCCTGAACGGCAAGCAGCGACGTGCTTTCCGACTCGTCAGCGAGCGTCACATCGGCCGGAAGATGACGGTTTACATGTGTCCAATCTTTGGCGATGTTCGAAGCGTTGACGACCATCATGTACCGATTCTGGTCAAGCCGATAAACGACACAATCGTCGATGATCCCACCGTTTTCGTTGATCATCGCTGAGTATTGTGCCTGGTCTACGGATAACGTCGATACATCGTTGACGGTCACCCGTTGCACCGCTTCCAGCGCATTCGGCCCGCCAAAAACGAACTCTCCCATATGACTCACGTCGAAGACCCCGGCGCGTTCCCTCACCGCCCGATGCTCCTCGGTGATCGACGTATACTGGACCGGCATCACGAAACCCGCAAAAGGCACCATCCGCGCGCCTAGCTGTTCGTGGATGCTGGTGAACCCGGTTCGCTTGAGATCTGGTGGCACGCTAGAGGATGTACTTGCGAAGGTCTCTGTCTTCCACAATCTCCCCCAACCTCTCCTGTACCGCTTCCGCGTCGATCGTAACCCGTTCTGTCATGATATCGGGAACGTCAAACAGGATATCGTCGAGCAGTCTGGTCATAACCGTGTGGAGCCGGCGGGCACCGATGTTCTCCATCTGATCGTTGACCTCGGCCGCGATGCGGGCGATCTCTCGGATTGCCTCCCCACGGAAAGACAGATGAACGCCTTCTGTCTTGAGCAGCGCCTCGTACTGAAGGGTCAAAGCGTTCTTGGGTTCGGTGAGGATCCGCTCGAAGTCCCGGGCGGTCAGGCTACTCAGCTCGACCCGTATCGGGAAGCGCCCCTGGATCTCGGGGATCAAGTCGCTGGGTTTCGACACATGAAACGCACCCGCTGCGATAAACAGAATGTGATCCGTTCGAATGAGCCCGTACTTGGTCTGCACGTTCGACCCCTCGACGATCGGCAGCAAGTCTCGCTGCACCCCTTCGCGCGAGACATCCGGTGCACCGGTGATCTTCTCGCCCGCGATCTTATCGATCTCGTCGAGGAATACGATCCCCGAGTTTTCGGTGCGGTAGATCGCCTCGTTCACGACCTCATCCATGTCGACCAGCTTATTGAGCTCCTCCTGGAGTAGAATCCGCCGCGCCTCGGCCACGGTCACCTTTCGACGTTTCGTTCGCTTGGGGATCATCTCTTCGAGCATCTCGCTCACGCTCACGTCCATCTCCTCGAAACCCATGGGAGAGAGGACCTCAATGAATGGGAGCCGACTCGAGGTCGTCTCGATCTCTACCTGTCGCTCTTCGAGCTTTCCGTCGGTCAACAACCGGCGCAACTTATCGCGGGACCGTTCTCGCTGGACGCGTGGATCTTCGGTATGCGTACCTTCCGACTCACGCGCGACCCCAGCTGGGTCTACCAAGTAGCGATGCCCACCGTCGGCTTCTTCAGCGCCCCTCAATGGCGGTAGCAGCAAGTCCAGCAGCCGCTCCTCAACGCTTGATTCCGCCTGCTCGTAGACTTCGTCTTCCCAGTCTTGGCGCACCATGTTCACCGAGGTTTCTGCGAGATCACGGATCATCGATTCGACATCCCGACCCACATACCCGACTTCGGTGAACTTCGAGGCCTCGACCTTGATGAACGGCGCATCGGCGAGACGCGCCAGCCGGCGTGAGATTTCGGTCTTACCTACACCGGTGGGACCGATCATGATGATGTTGTTGGGCAAGATTTCGTCGCGCAGGTCGTCTTCGACGCGCAAGCGCCGCCAGCGATTTCGAAGTGCGATCGCGACCGCACGCTTGGCGTCGTCCTGGCCAACGATGTACTTGTCGAGCTCGGCAACGATCTCCCGAGGTGTCAGCGTGGAGTACGGATCTGTGTCGCCGGCTATCGAAGACTCCTGTTGCTCGGCGGTCACGATCCCCGTTTGGCTGCGACCATCATCACTCATTGTTTTCCAGCTCCAGGATCGTCAACTCGGCATTGGTGTAGATGCAAATCTCGGCGGCGATCTGAAGCCCGCGCTCGACAATCGCCCTAGCGTCGAGATCAGAGTCGCGCGTCAGAGCACGGGCGGCAGCCAACGCGTATGGACCACCCGCGCCGATGGCCAGAATCCCATCGTCGGGCTCGATAACATCCCCGTTGCCCGATACGAGCAGACTATGCTCCTTATCACAGACCGCCAACATCGCCTCCAGTCGCCTCAGGATCTTGTCTGAACGCCACTCTTTTGCCAGCTCGACCGCGGCCCGCGGCAGGTTTGTTGGGTAACGCTCGATCTTCTCTTCGAACTTTTCAAATAACGTCAGCGCGTCAGCGGCGGCCCCTGCGAACCCAGCCACGATCGATCCGCTCTTTAGGTGCCGGACCTTCGACGACCGGCTCTTCACGATCGTGTCTCCGAACGTGATCTGGCCGTCACCCCCGAGCGCGACGGCGCCGTTCTTTCGAACACCGAGGATTGTCGTTGCTTGCATGCGCGAGCCTCTCATGCGCGAGGGTGAGCCAAATCGTAGGCGGTCTTGATCCGTTCACGGGACAGATGCGTGTACAGCTGGGTAGTCGAAAGAGAAGCATGGCCAAGGAGCTCCTTGACCGCCATGATGTCAGCTCCGCGGTCGAGGAGATGGGTGGCAAACGAATGCCGAAGCGTATGGGTAGACACGCCTTCTCGTTCGGCGATCGTGTCCAGAGCCCGCTTCACGACGCGTTGAATCTGACGCACCGAGAGCGTACGGCCGGTCCGGCCGACAAACACTGGGGCCGCCGTATCAACGAGTGCGTCTTCATCCAGCTCGCCGCGGTATTGCTTGAGCGCTTCCAACGCTCGACCGGTGATCGGAACCCGACGCTCCTTGTCGCCCTTACCGATTACTCGAACCGTCTTGGTCCCGGCGTCAACGTCCGCCCAGGTCAATCCAGCCAACTCACTGACCCTAAGGCCAGCGCCGTAGGCAACCTCCAATAGCGCCGCCAGTCGGCGCCCGAAGAATCCCTCCACCTTGGCGTAGTTCTCCAGCGCGCGGTCCAGCGTGGCTGCACTCAACACCTCCGGGAGCTTGCGGCTCTGCCGCGGAACACCGACCTGCTGAGCGGGATTCTTATCTGCCCAACCCTCACGACAAGCGTGACGAAAGAAACTTCGCACAGCTGCCAATCGCCTCGCAATCGTGCGTCGTACCAAGCCGCGATCGGCACAGTGTCCCAGGAAGGCCCGCACGTCGTCCGGTCTCACCGTATTCAAGTCGATACTCGAGGTCCCCAGGTGATCGGCCGAAAAAGCGGCCCAGTCCTCGAGATCTCGGCGGTACGCGGCGATGGTGTTGGGGCTGTAGCGGCGAACCGCCTTGAGGTAGTCGAGGTGGTCGGCAATGTGCGCGCCGAGCGGCCCGCTTGCGGGCTTCAAGCCGCCTCAACCAGCGTCGGTACGGCGGTGATGCTCCACTCCTCCATCCGACCGATCGCCCGGGCAGCCTGCGCTCGACGCCGCGCTCGTTTGTCCCGTACAGGGTGCTCCAGCTGAGGCAACAGTCCGAAATTGGCGTTCATGGGCTGGAAGTTGGTTGGATCGGCGGTTCGAAGGTAGTGGCAAAGCGAACCGGCCATCGTCTCCCGGGGTGGCAGGTTTGGTGCGGCTCCGGCCAGGACCCGGACGGCGTTCCAGCCCGCCAGGAGCCCGCTCAGGATGGACTCCACATACCCCTCAACACCGGTCAGTTGTCCAGCGAAGAAGAGCCTCGGCCAAGCCTCGTTGACGGGCCGTCCGTACTCATCCAGCGCCACCGGGTGCTGCAAGAACGTATTACGGTGAACCTGACCGTGGCGTAGGAACTCGGCTTGCGAGAGCGCCGGCACAATACCAAACACACGCTTCTGCTCCCCGTACCTCATCCGCGTCTGGCAGCCGACCAAATTGTACATCGTACCCTCGCGGTTCTCACGCCTCAGCTGCAACACCGCGTGCGGCCGGCGACCGGTCGCTGGATCGGTCAAGCCAACTGGTTTCATAGGTCCAAAGCGGAGTGTGTCCAGCCCGCGCCGAGCCATCTCCTCGATCGGCAAACACCCCTCGAAGAACATGACATCGCGCTCATACTCCTTCAGTGGATACAATTCGGCGCTCAACAATGCATCGATGAAAGCCACGTACTCGGCCTCTGTCAACGGACAGTTGAGATAATCGTCGCCACCCTTGCCGTAGCGCGACGCAGCCCAGAAACGCTCTGGCACGAGCGAATCCTGGGACACGATCGGGCTGATGGCATCAAAGAACGCCAGATTGTCGGCGCCAAGTGTGACTTCGATCTCGCGCACTAAGCCGTCTGACGTCAGCGGCCCGGTGGCGACGATCGTCAACTGATCGGGATCGAGGCTGGTCCGTTCATCCCGTATCACGGTGACGAGCGGCTCGGCCTCGATCAGCTGCGTGACCCGATCAGAAAACTGGGTGCGATCGACCCCCAGCGCCGAGCCAGCAGGTATCTGAGCTTCTACAGCTGCGGCCAGCAGCTGGCTGCCGAGGCGCTCGAGCTCAGTCTTGAGAACACCGTGCGCGGTCTCGACATCGAGCGACTTAAACGAGTTCGAGCAAACGAGCTCGGCCAAAAGATCCGTCTGGTGTGCCGGTGTCGCCACCACCGGCCGCATCTCATAGAGGGTAACGGAAACACCAAAACGAGCACACTGCAGTGCGGCTTCGGTGCCTGCTAGACCGCCGCCGATAATGAGGACTTGGTTCAACCGCGGGTCGACCCGACCGGCTCCGTGGTCGGCGCCGGTTCTGGCACCTCCGCCTTGCACTTGGGACACCTGAGCCCGGAGACACCATCGCTGTCGCGCCACGCCTCGGCCACTCGGTGACCACATTCCGGGCAATCGACCGCGCGAGGTGCTCCGTTCTGGGTGTAGTCGCAATCCGGGTATCGATTGCAACCATAGAAGCGTCGTGCCCCACGGCCCCGGCCGCTCCTACGCTCCGCCAACTCGCCTTCATTGCATTGAGGGCATTTCACGCCCGTTGGCAGAGACTCCGTGTGTCGGCACTTGGGGTATTTCGAGCACCCGATAAAAGCACCGAAGCGCCCGGTTTTGATGGCCAACTCGCCTTCACCACACCGAGGGCACTCACGGTCGAGCTTCTCGCCAGCCGCCTTTGCGCGCTGTCGGGTGGCCAACGCCGCTTCCGGATTGTCCCCGATGTTCATCGTGAAATCGCAATCCGGATAGTTCGCACACCCCACAAACGGACCACGCCGACCCCGCTTGATCACCAACTCACCGCCATCGACCGGACACGGGTCGTCAGGGGGCTCGGGACCCAGCTCGGGGATCGGCTGCGTACCACGGCAATCAGGGTACTTGCGACACCCCCAGAAGGGCCCGAAGCGATTCCATTTGAGCCCCATCGCGCCGTGAGCCTCATCCTTGGGACAATTCGGTGGCTCGAGGTCGTTCCAACTCTCATCCCCGTTTCCGCCGTTCTCGGTAACTGTTGTTACGCGATCGATGTCTTCCCTGAGAGGACGCCACAGATCCTCGACAACGTCCCGCCAGGCAAGAGTGCCTTCCTCGATCTTGTCGAGTTCTTCCTCTAAACCGCGAGTGAAGCCGACCTCGAAAATGTCATCGAAGTGGTGAACCAGATACTTGAGCACAAATCGCCCGAGCACGGTTGGACGAATCCTGCGATCGTGTCGTTCAGCGTAGTTGCGCTCGAACAAGCGCGAAATAATGGTGGCGTATGTGCTGGGCCGTCCGATCCCCTGGGCCTCGAGCTCCTTGACCAGAGTCGCTTCGCTGTAACGCGCCGGCGGCTGGGTCTCTTTACCATCACTGACGACCTCGAGCGCCGTCAGAATCTCATTCTCTTCGATCGACGGCAGCAGAACGTCGTCTCCGGCCTCTCCATGCTTGCCAGCTTGCCGGTACGCCTCGATAAAACCCGGAAACGTCAGCACCGAGCCCGACGCACGGAACTCCAGATCACCATCCACGACGAAATCGACCGTCGTTCTGTCGTAGCGAGCGACCTCCATTTGCGATGCCACAAAGCGCAGCCATATCAGCTCATAGAGTCGGGACAGATCACGACCATCCTTCATTTTTCCGAGAGTTGCCTGTATCGCTTCCGGTGCCCGCATCGACGTCGGCCGGATCGCCTCGTGCGCGCCCTGCGCTCCCGCTGCGCTCTTGTAGTCCTTGGGTTTATTGGGGCGGAACTCGGCGCCATAGCGCTGACCGATAAACTCACGCACCTCGGTGAGCGCGGTATCAGACACCCGAGTCGAGTCAGTCCGCATGTACGTAATGAGCCCTGCTGTCTGACCTTCGACCTCGATGCCTTCGTATAACCGCTGGGCCAGCGACATCGTGCGACGGGCACTCAGCCCCAAGCGACGCGAGGCCTCTTGCTGAAGCGTCGACGTCGTGAACGGCGGAGGCGCTGATCGACTGCGCTCCTTTCGTTCAACCGCATCGACCTTCCACTCGCTTTGGGTAGCGCGCTCGACGACTCTGGCGGCGGCCTCCTCGGTATCGACCGCCGGCGCGCGAAACTCTTTCTCGCCTGGTTGTCCGCGCGGGATTACCGCTATACCGGCCACTCGCTGGAGGTCAGCGTGAAAGCTCTCTGGTTCCTGATCGCCGGGCGACTGGAGCGTCGCTTTGACCCGCCAGTACGACACCTTCCGGAAGCTCTCGATCGTCGCCTCGCGTTCGCACACCAAACGGAGCGCGACGGTCTGGACCCTGCCGGCGGATAACCCGGGGTAGAACGGTGTGGTCAGCAATGGACTGATCTTGTAGCCAACCAGTCGATCGAGGATTCGGCGCGCCTGTTGCGCGTCGACCTTCCGAGTGTCAATGCGACCCGAGTTCTCGATCGCTTGCTTTACCGCCGCGGGCGTGACTTCATAGAACAGAGCCCGCCGAATGTTCTCAGGCGGAATGCCCAACTCGTCGACGATGTGCCAGGCGATAGCCTCACCCTCACGATCAGGGTCGGTAGCGACGTACACGGTCTCGGCGCTCTTGGCCGCCTTACCGATTTGATTCAAGACCTTGCGCTTGCCGCGGATGACTTTGTAGGTCGGCGCGAACCCGTTTGCCGGATCGACGCCCAGCTCCTTGGGTGGCAGGTCCCGGACGTGGCCCACAGAGGCTTCGACCTGGTACTCCTTACCCAGGTACCCGCCGATCGCCCGCGCCTTGGCTGGCGACTCGACAATGACCACATTGGGGCTGCTTTGCGGTTTCTTTTTCTTCGTCTTAGCACTCATGGCGCGCGTAATATGGCATACGGTTCCAACTGCCGCCCACTGGGGTCAAAGGCCTAAATGCCGCCGGGGCACCCTCTTCGGACGCCCCGACTGTTTCCGGATTCGATTCCGGCGCTTGGTAGCCACCTTTTGAGCACGGATCAACCGCCGCCGCCGTCCCCCTCCGATGGTAGCACCAATACTTGGCCGGTGACGACGAACTCAACGGCGTTCGTCCCGGCGGCGATCGCTACCGCTGCGTTGCGGCCCTCGGTCACGGCCAGCAGTCGGCTCTGGGCAAGCCCATTGGCATCGGTAAAGCTCGTCGACGCGGAGAGAAAACCACCGCCGTCGGATAGAAACCACGTAACGGCCACGCCCGAAACGGGGTTGCCAAACTCATCCACCACCTGTACCACGAACGGGTTTGGATCCCGGCCCTGAAAATCAGGGCTTCCCGGTTGGTGAAGGGTGTCAATAACCGCCGTTTGGTTGTTCCCGGCCACGATGATGAGCCGAGCCGGACCAACCGCTGTGGCGGTAGCAGTGAACGTCTGGCTCGTGGTCGTCTGCGCACCCACCGGTCCAATCAAGGTCCGAGCGGTTACCGAGTGGACTCCCGGCGCGGTTCCCAACTTTAAGTAAGCGCGAGCTGTGCCACCGCCGTCGGTGTTGACGGTCACCTCACCAGCCGCCGGCCCGTCGGGCGCGACCATCACCGCGGACGACGCTCCCTGCGACTGCTCCAACGCAAACGTCACCGGGTGCCCACCAACCGGGAATCCGTCTGGGCTATCGACTCGCACTACGAGCGGTAACGGGAGCTCGCTCCCCGCCTCGCCGGTTTGATTGTCGCCGCTAACGCGTGCCATCGTAGCCGCTTCGGTCGGGTCGCTCAGAACCTGGATCGTGAACTGGACCCGGCCGATTCCCCCGGGCCGCTCCGCGCGCGCCTCGATAATGGTCATCCCAGCTAGCGCTGGACGAAACGTCACCTCGGTGAATCCCTGGTCATCGGTCAATGTGCTGTCGGAGGAGAATGCGCCGCTGCCGACGAGCAATGCGTATCGAACCACCGCCGACTTGATCGGTCGACCATCCGCGTCTAGCACGCGAACGCGAAGCGAGGTGTCGAACAACGAGCCGAGCTGCGCTAATAGCTGCTCACCACCGACGGCGACCATTCTTGGCTCACCGTTGGCCTCCGGCCGCCCGCCGTCCAACAGCGCCTCGTCACAAGCCACAAACATGGCGAGCACCGCTGCCAGGCCAAGCCACAGTGCGAACCATCGTGTCGATCTGTCGCCGCTAACCATTCGTTCCCCTCAAGTCGGACGAAAGGCGGTACGGCTGATACATCCCAGAGGCACAAAACGGCAGGTAGATATGTGCCGCGGCGTTTTCCACGGTGGTGTAGATCGAGACCCCTCGGTAATTGCCGACCTTGATCAGACTGCGCGGATCGACCCGGTGAGGGGCACCAAACTCGATCCACCGGTCGCCGTTGTGGACGATCGCTCGATCGCTCCGGTACCACGGCTGATCCTCCAAGCACGCCTGGCTGATTACATCCGGGTCGGGGCGCTCCACTGGCACGACGTACGGAGTCACGAAGATCAGCAAGTCACGCTTCTCGTTGCGCTTGCGCTCGGAACGGAACAACGCACCCAGCAGCGGTATGTCCTTCAGCACTGGCACCCCGGTACGAACGCTCGAGTAATCCTGCACCGTAAGACCCCCGATGACGGCCGTTTCGCCATCGTCTACCAAGATCTGGGAGGTCGCCCGCTGGGTGTTGAACGTGACACCGATCTCGGGATCCGCGATCGCTACACCCGACCGCTCGGCCATCAGCTGCATCAAGACCTTGCCGTTGGACGTGATATGCGGCGTAACCCGAAGGATGATGCCGGTCTCGATGAGCTCGACGCTGGCCCTGGCCTCTTGCGTCTCTGCCCCTACGTCGAGGACGCGAATGGGTGTGCGCTCCCCCACGAAGACTTCGGCCGGCAAGTTGTTGAGCACTGTCGTCTGCGGCTCGGCTTGGATGTCCGCCATCTCCCGTTGCTCAAGCGCCTGCAGCAAACCACCGATATTAAGCCCAGAGGCCAGCGTTCCGATCGACAGATCGAGGAATGGATCGGCCAGCGTTCCTTCTGTGTTTGCGAGGACATGCGTGTCTGCCGTCGGGTTGCGCAGGTTTTCGGCCCGCCACTTCACCCCCAGCTCGCGTAGATCAACCTTGTTGACGAACACAATTTTTGCCTTGATCGTGACCTGCGGGGTCTGGACATCGAGCTCTCGCACGATGTCCACGATCTGGTCGACACGATCGGGAACATCAGTGATTACCAACGAGTTTGTCTTCGCGTCGGCCTGAATGCTTCCACGCTCCGACTTGAGCGGATCGACGACCAGAACGACTTCGCTGGCGGTGATGAAGTTGAGGCGTGAGACCACCGTTTTGAGGTCGATCAAGGCTTCAGTCTTGCGCAGATTCTCAACCGTATCAACGCGAATGATGTCATTCTCGAGCCGAACCTCCAGGCCGTTAGCATGCATCAACGTGACAAGTGCCTCATCCCACGGTTGCTCGCGAATATCGGCCGTTACCAGGACGTTTCTCACCCCTGACCCGGCGACAATCGAGCGCCTGCCGATCTCTCCAAACGCGCGGATCACCGTGCTGATCTCGGTGTTTTGAAACGCGAGCGTTATGCGCTCACCGTTGATCCCCGACAGACCCGGTTCAGCCTTCGACTCGGACGGGTCGGCGACGGGCGCACGGTTCTGAGCGATAACTGCCCCCGATTGGGGTTGGGTGAGATCGTTGACTTTATTTGTGACGTAGGCGGAGAACGGTGGTCCGGGGTTTTCAAACGTCACGATCACGTCTGCCCCCTGTTGGTAGATCACATACGAGGTCACCCCATCCAGCGCGATGTCGAACCGCACGCGATCTGGCGCCGGCGCACTGGTCACCACGTAACGGATACCCCCACGGTAGATATCGTCATACTCCTTCAGTGGAATCATCGCTCGGACGCCCATGAGCTCGACGGTGAGCCTCGGTGGTAGCGGCTCGAACTCGTCTCGATACCGAACCGGTCCAGCCGCATGAATGACGATGCGCGTGGCTTCACCGTCATGGATCACCCGGAACCCGACTACATCGGTAGCCTGACCGAGTTCGACCGCGGTCTCGAGGGCTCCGGGGCCGAACAGCCCTGCCAAGACCAGCGTCATGAAGACGACGGCGCGATGCATCGTGCGCATGATCACTGTGTCCGTCCCGGTCGCACCGCGTTCAACGCTCGATCGCTATCGGCCCGCTCGAGCCGGAGCGACTCCTGCCGCACCGACCCGTAATCGTCGACTTCGAAGTCGGCCGACTCGGAGTGGATTGCCAGCAACCGCGCATTACCGATCTTCTCGCCCACACGCGTGAAGTGCCCGCGTCGCATCGGATCCTCTAGGACCACCAGGCTGTTGCCCGGTGAGCCGAGAAAGACGCCGGTCAATCTGAGTGTCTCGAACCGTGGACCCTCACCCGGGTCGGCACCCGACGTAAGCGGGACGAACGGATCACGCCGACCGTGGTCGTGGTAGCTCGCCGGTTCAATCTGCACGATGTCGGGCCCGTCCAGCGCGGTCGCCTGCTGACCAACCACCGCTTGCGGCGCGGCCATCAGCAGAACCCACATGAGGAGGCTGGCCCGAATCACGTTTGATCCTCACGCTCTATCGGCCGTGCAAACGCCGACAAAGCGATCGTCGCCACGACCTCGTGCTTTGGCTCCTCGAATCCTCGAGTCGGGGGAGCGAGGACTCCTTCCAGCGAGACGATTGTCGGCCGCACCATGCGCGGGAGATTGACTATTGCGACCAAGAACTGACCGATCTCGTGGTAACGACCCTGGACCTGCAGGTCGTACGGAAACTCGACCAGATCCTCTCCGGCCCGTGCGTCGAGCGGCGTGAACTGAACGATCTCCACGTGTTCCGTCAGCGCTGCCGAGGAAACCTGGGCTAGCAGCAACGGCACTTCCGCTGCGCTAGGCAGGATCTCGTCGTACGCCGCCATGGCGACCCGGTAGTCGGACTCACGGCGTTTCAGATCGGCGACCCGTTGCGGCTGCGTTACCGCCCGGGCTTGGCGATTGGTTTGCTCGATCAGGCTCAGGTGCTGCTCAGCTGCCAGTCTGTCGGCTCGCAGCGGAGACCATTCGTATTGATAGAACAGCACCGCTGCGCCGATCATGAGCAACACGGCTACGACGATTTTTTGCTGGCCGGGGTCGTCGAGTCCGAACATCAGTTGACCACGACCTGAAGCTCGTCGAGGAAGATGGGGCCCAGATCGAACAGCCGACCCGAACCGAGCGTCAAGCCACCCGATATGAATGACACGATGCTCCCCTGGTAGATGAGGGTCACCGCGACATCGCCGAAGAACAGCGGCGGCGGTAGATCGAGCGGGTCCTCGGGACCTGTCGGTTGCTCGTTGCCGCCGGTGTTGTTGTTTTGATCTCTTTCGTCCTCAAAGCCGGGGAATACAAGCGCTGTTGCGACCCCATCATCCCCCGACACACCGATCACGTCGGGACCCCGATAGGGTCGATCCGAATCATCATCCGACTCAATCACCATGCGAACTCCGGGCACCGGCACTTGGTTCGTGCGCGAAGCGAAGAACTGGGCGCGGACGACAGCCTGATTCGAGGAGTTCTGAATCTCATCCAAGTCGTTCAAGTCACAGCTCGGCGCCACGATCGTTAGCACACCCAGCGCCACTATGGTCCGCGTGTTCGCTATCCGATTGTACATATCAGTCATCCTCCAGCTGAGGTGGCGCGATCACCACCGGCTCGTAGTTCTCGAAACTCGCTACGAGCGTGAACTCCTGGATCCTGAACGAGTCGCGCTCAGCGCGCACAACTCCCACCAACCCCACGTCATCGAGTGTTGACGACGCTTCCAAACCGCGCATGTACTCGGTCACCGCCGCCGCGGCGAAGGTCGCGCCTTCGATCCGGATCTGATCGGACTGCAGGTCAGCCCGGTCAATCCGTTCCAGCCATGTGTACGGGGGTAGCGTAGTTGAGACGGTCTCCATCAGATCGGGCCAATAGTCCCGTCCGTGAACCACGCCTTCCAAGCGCTTGAGCCGAAACGCCAACTGCCGTTGCGCATCCTCCATCGAGCGAACGTGCACGAAAACCTCATGTAACCGTACCGAGTCCGATTGGGCTTCCACGATCGCGACTCGCGCCTGACTCACGGCTCGACGTTCCCCCGAGTACAGCAAAACCGCCACGAGCAACACTGCGACACCGACACCGACAGCGACGAGCGATGGCGATTTTGGCACCCAATCGAAGCGCAATTCGGGGAGGCTCGGTCGGCTGCCGATGTGAGTCTTGGGGCCCTCGGGGGCGGGGACAAGATTGATGCGTATCATGAGCGTCGTTAGGAATCGCCTCTCAGGCCGAGACCGATCGGGACCGCCAGCGTGGCACGGTCGCGCGGCTCGATTGTGCTAGCCATCACGCCGGCGTCTTTTTCGAGTGCCCGGAGCGGATCGAGGTAGTTAACCGGGACCTGCAGCTTGTCGTTCAACGCGGAGCGGAGTCCCGGAATCCCAGCTCCCTCGCCGGACAGCACGATCTCGGCGAGCTCTCGGTCTTCTTCGCTGGTCGAAAGAAAGCTGCGCGCGCGCTCAACCGGCATGACGATGGTTCCCATCGCCGTGTCCAACGCCTGACGTGCCTCGGGATATAGCTCGTGCCCTCCGTGCAACAAATCCTCGGCTTCTTCAGACGTGACACCCAGTGCCACAACGAGCGCCTCGACGAACTGCCGCTTGCCGTCGCTCGTGTCCCGTGTGAGGATCGGCCGACCGTCCTCGACCAGACTGATGTTGGTGACCTCGTAGCCGACGTTTACCAGGCAGTACACACCGCTGCCGGCGTTCTCGTAGTTGTGTTCGAACGCGGTCTGAACGGCAAACGCGTCG
>JBDHFX010000021.1:0-18191 GCA_039590215.1 Gemmatimonadota bacterium
GGATGTTCCCGAAGCCCGAGGGTCTGGGCCACTGTCTGTGACACCAGTGCGGGATCGGTCAGTGAAGCGAGCTGGACGTACCACACACCACCCCGGTAGCGCTCCAGCACTTCGGCGGCCACCTGCAGCGCGAGCCGGGTCTTCCCGCAACCGCCAGGCCCGGTCAGCGTCAACAAGCGGGAGCTAGCTAGCAGCCCGGTGATCTCTTTGATGACCTGCTCGCGACCGATAAAGCTCGTCAGCTGCAACGGCAGGTTGTGCGGCAATGCATCGAGGGACGACAGAGGCGGAAACTCCGATGGCAACTCGGGATGCACGAGTTGAAAGACACGCGTGGGGTGTTGGAGATCCTTCAGCCTGTGCTGTCCCAGATCGCGCAGTGAGACACGCGGAGGCAGGTTGTAGCGTACCAGGTCGTGGACAGTCTCGGAGACCAGCGTCTGCCCTCCGTGGCCCAACGCTAGAAGCCGCGCCACCCGACTCAGGGCCGGGCCGAAGTAGTCCCCCCTTCGCTCATCCGCCATGCCGGCGTGTAACGCCATTCGGACTCGAATCGGATCGGTCGAGTCCTCCCGGGCGCGAAGCAGATCGAGCTGTGCGTGAAGCGCGGCATTCAAGGCCGCAGGAGCCGTGTCAAACGCGGAGCAGAACGCATCCCCTAGAGTCTTGAAGATGTACCCGCCCTCGTCGACGATCGCCGTGCACACCGTTTTGTCGTGGTGCCGGAGCGCACTTCTCATCCGCTCGGTGTTCTCTTCCCAGAGGCGCGTGCTGTCCTCAATGTCGGTAAACAGAAGCGTAACCGTGCCGGTCGGTCGACCGGCTGAAGTCGTGCCCACCTCGCTAGTCGAGGCCTGGGGATCAGCCATCTTAAGGAACTCCCCTACGAACCTAGAGCGCGAACGATACCGACCAGGCGACGCCACCGTTCTTTGACGCCACACCCAATCGCAACGCCTGAAGCGATACCGGCTCCCACCGTTCGCCCGGGAGAGCCGCGCCGATGAGGGCCCCGATCCCCCCGCCGACTCCGGCCATCACAACCGATACGAGCACGACTTCGCCGGCCGAGCAATCGTAATAGACCCACCACTCGTCCTGATCAGCACACGCCAGACCGGCCGCCAGGCCGAGGGTGCCACCGATCGGGGCGCCCCACTTGAGACCTCGCACTGCGCCTTCGCCAGCGGTACGCGACTGTCGTCGATCGAAAGTCGTCAGCCGATCGATCGGGACCATTCTGATCTCGTTTGTCAGTGCCGAACGGTAGGCGAGGCTGTCGGCGCTGAGGTTAACAAAGGTCCCTGACACCGCGACATCTTTGGCGGCCTGGTCGGCGAGTGTGAACCGAATCTGTGCGCCAGAGTCGAGAAGCGTGCTCTCTTGGCCAAACGCCGTGCCCGCAAAGATCAGCCCTAGAATCAATGCCCTCAAAACTCGCTGCATAGCTCAATCCTCCGTGCGCGTGGCGAGGACCGTCGCGCTCGCAATCAAACCTCTAAATGGATACACGTCTCCCCTTCGACCCCAGCATACGGGGAACGAGTAGGAACCGTCTGTGGGGAAAAACCTGATCCCGTGGAAAGGGCACTCGCGGGCGGCGTGCCCCGCGATCAGCTACGGGTCAGAGACGAATACGATGTCGTCGACCGCGCCCGAGCCTATGAGGTTGAACACGATCTTCGCCACGCCGGACGTCAGATCAAGGCTGATCGGCGGGCTGAGCAGTGCGTTACCAGGCGAAGGGATCGGAATCCCAAGCGCGATCGGCGTGTCGTCGGGGCCAAAGAGGTCGATCGTATTCCCCTCGAGTTCGACATCGATGACTCGGTACGACACCAGCGTGACCGTTCCCAGGGTCCCGACGTCCGAGAAATCGAGAACCAGCGTTCCACCCGTCTCGCAGTCGTCCGGAAAACCGTCGCCAGCAACATCATCAAAGTCTTCCTCGATGATCAGGACCTCAGCCTGACCCGATTGCGCGTTGAGGTCGGGATCCGCCATGTGACCGGCCGAAGTGTCGTAAACCGTGGCAACGTCCGTGCACCCGATCGCCGATGTCGCGACCGTCCCCGTTGCAACGGTCACAACGGGATCCATCGTACCGGGCGGGATGCCTTCAAAACCGATCTTTTCGGACCCGACGGTCGGAACCTGCAGATCGAGGTTGCCCATTAGCGCGCCGGCAAGGTTCTGCTGGTCGAGACCGACCGAGAAAGTCGTATCGTCGGTCGGCACCCCAGCCTCGATCGGGAAACTGACCTCGAGGGTTGCCGTTTCGCCCGGTCCAAGGGTTCCCGTGGCGGGCGAGAACTCAAGTGGCGTTACCAACCCGTCGATCGTCCAGCGGAGTGCAGCCGACCCAACGTTGCGGACCTGGACGGTCCCCCGAAAACCGTTGCGCGCCGACAGCGATACTGAACACGTGTCGAGCACCAGAATCCCGGTCACCGGATCCAGATCCACCGGCACCGAGAAACCATCTTGATTCACTGTTGTGACTTCGGTTCCTCTGAGAAGGAATGAACCACTGTTGCTTAGAATGCTGATTTCGAAAGTGACGCTGCCCACTTCGACACTGACGTTTTCGAAAGTGACGGTGCCGGTCGATTCAAGTTGCTTGGTCCTCTCAGGCCGACCATTGACACTCAGGGACGCCGTCTGGTACACCGTACATTCCAACCCCTGAGCGAGTCCCAGATCGATGCGCACGTCGCTATCGACCGCGGATGCAGGAGCGCTCGGGTTGTCTCGGCCACAGGAGAGTCCCGCCACAGCGAGCGCCACCAACAACGCAAGGACTGGCTTTGTTCGCGGATTGGTCATGGGATCGGTTCTCCGGTTACCGTGCCGGAGACCGTCTCGGGACCGCCGTTGCCATTGCCATTACCACCGCCACCGTTACCACCCGACCCCAACACACCACCAAGGACCGCGCCGGCGCCGATCCCGACGTACAACAGTGGCTGACTCCAGATCGATCCACCGCAGAGTCCCTCGTTGTATTCGAGCTCTCCGCGCAGCGCCGCTGTCTGATCCGGGGATAGCGTCAGAAGCCTAGGCACGATCCTGTTGCGATCGATCTCAACCGCTTGTCCGGGTCGCATTCTGAAAGTCCGCGCCAGCGGGAACACAACTGTGCCGTCGCCCAAGAAAACGATGCCACGCTCACCATCTGATGAGGTTTTCACCAGGACCTTGGCATCAAGCACCGATACGGGATTGTTCGCGACGTACGCGGTGAGCCTGCCCTCGGTCCAACGGGTCACCAAGCTGCCCCTTACCACGTCGACCGCGATGTTGCCGGGCCGAAACGGATCGTTCAATAGCTTGTAGTCCGCACCTTGTCCGACACGAAGCGTGGAGCCCCCCAACTCTTCGTCCAGATCACGGTTGCGAATCTGTGGAAAGACAACCATCCTGCCAGCCTGATTCGCCCCATCCACTTTGATCTGAACGTGAAGACCCGAACTCACCAACAGACCATCGTCGAGTCTCAGCGTTTGATCAGACGCTGCTGGCCTGATCGTCGCCTCGCGGTCGATGCGGACGCTCGAGACGGGTGGCTTGATCGATTTGAGATCCCGCCCACCACCGATCTCCTGCTTGATGCACTCGAGTTCGGCGACCGGTCTCTGGGCGGTCTGGCCCAAAAGCGTCGAGACGCAGAGCGCCGACGCGACGAGCGCCGTGGAGACGCTCCCAAGTATCCTTGTATTCTGCACGATTCTGGCCCTCAGTTCACACGGTGCACGGGACACCTATCCTGCTAACTACCACTAATTTATACAAGTTCCGTGCCGATTGTGCGACAGGGCTCAGAAGTGGGGTTTTCCCAATAAACAAGGGCCCCGTCGGCGACGGGGCCCCCTCGGCAGCTTGGCCTCAGACGGAACTGGCCGCTCTACTCGGTATCCGCAGCCGCCATCTCGCTGCGCCACGTATCGACCGCGAGCAACCACTCACCGTTCACGTCCTTGAGCACGGCGACATACGTTCCCGCATCGTCAAACGTCGTGCCGTCCGCATTGATTATCGGACTCGAGTAAGACCCAACGATGTAGGCGACGTCGCCAGATTCGGAGACTCCCATGTTGTCGATCCCGATGTCGGTCGCGCCGAACTTCACCTCGGTGAACATCTCTGTAAAGAGCGCTTCAATAGCAGCTCTGCCCTCTGCCCGCGGTGCACCTGGCGCAACGAGAATGGCATCCTCGGCGTACAGGTTGGCCAACGCGACGGGATCCGCGGCTAACGCAGCCTCGCTCCACTTCGCATTGCCGGCTTCGATCCCCGCCCGAATCGCGTCGACATCGATGGTAGCGGTCGCTTCCTCAGTGGCACCGGCCTGCTCAGCTTCCTGCGTTTGGCAGGCGGCAACAAAACCGAGTACGAATACCGCTACGAGTACCCTCATAGCCCTTAGCATTGATGACTCCACTTGTTGAGTTATTCTGTGTGGCCCGACCCTTCCAGATCGTACCCTAGATCGGGCACCACCGCAACAAAAGACCCTTACGACTTCGGGATCTCCTTCTCCGGATCGACAAACGGCTTGGGGACGACGGTCGCCCGACGCTCGTCGCCATCGCCTACGGTAACGGTGAGTTGGGTCCCCATCTCGCCGTGTTCCACCGGGACCATGACGTAGCCGATGTTCTTCTCGAGACGCGGCGAGTACACCGCCGAGGTCACGTGTC
Organism: Gemmatimonadota bacterium; assembly: GCA_039590215.1. GTDB lineage: Bacteria > Gemmatimonadota > Gemmatimonadetes > JACCXV01 > JAHWKZ01 > CAMYLR01. The sequence continues at coordinate 4,701 of JBDHFX010000021.1, forward strand.
CGGCTCTGGTCCCGTTCACCTGGGCCGCCCAGCGGGTCATGTTGAGGTCGAGCGGTTCGCCGTCAATCTCGACACCAACCAACCGCCGCCGTGGCCCCGCGGCAGCGATCCTCTCGAGCGCACTCCGCCCGATGAAGTCAGCCTCCTGGTCGAGGTTCACCTGCCAGTCGAGGCCAACCTCATACGGGTTTGTATCGAGCGTCATATCGACACCGTAGTTCAGAATCCCGGCCTCGATGCGGCGAATGTCCGATGGGCCGGTGGCCGCGATATCGAACGGGCGCCCGGCCTCCATCACCCGATCCCATAGCTCCATGCCTCGACTGCCAACGCGGAGATAGATCTCGTAACCGATCTCTCCGGTCCAACCCGTTCGGGTAACCACCACCGGGATTCCGTCGAGTTCTGTCTCCAAGAAGTGGTAGTAGCCTAGGCTCAAGACTTCGTCTCCAAAGAGCGCGGTCACGACTTGTTTCGATTTTGGACCTTGGATCTGCATTGGCGAGACGTCCGGTTCGTGGATCTCGACGTCGAGGCCGGAGTTCAACGCTACCCCCTTGGCCCACAGCAACACATCGCTGTCGGCGACCGCGAGCCAGAAGTGGTTCTGAGCGAGGCGAAGCAGCACCGGATCGTTGATGATGCCTCCATCCTCGGCGGTAATAATGACGTACTTGCCCTGACCGACCGCGCATTTTCCCAAGTCCCGAGGGGTGAGCATGTTGGTGAAGGCAAAGGCGTCCGGACCGGTGATCTCGACTTGGCGTTCGACGCTCACGTCCCAGACCGTGACGTCTCGAAGCAGTTTCCAATACTCGGCCTCGAGGTCATCGTAACACGTCGGCAGAAACATATGGTTGTACACCGTGTATCGGCGGCATCCATAGCGTTGCGTGGCCTCGAAGTAGGGCGACCTCCGCAGTCGTGCCCCGCGCTGGATCAACGTCATGTCAAACTCCGCAGCCATTCAACCTCCTTGTCGTCAGTCGAGACCCCTTTTGTCGAGCACATCACTGCCAAATCATGTTCGATCCTCTGCAATGTTGGAGCTGATCAGCCTAAGATGCGGGGCGTGACCGGGCCAGGCTGCAGATCGAGACGCTGTTGGTCGGTTAGGGGCTGTCGACCGGCGCGGGAAAGAGTCGGTGGCTTCCGGTTGCGCCGTCGCCGAGCTCACCAAAGAAGTTCTCACCCCAGCAGAGCGCGACGCCGTCGGCGCGGATACCGCAACCCGCCGCGATACCGACACTGAGCCGTACGAACTTCTCTCCGGTAGCGATGCGCACCGGAGTCGTGTGGGCGACGATGTCGCCCGTGCCGAGCTGGCCGGTTCGGCCAGCACCCCAACAGTAGACCGTCCCCTCGTCGGCGAGCGCGCAGGTGTGCTCGGCTCCCCCGTCGACGGCGATGAACGGGGCCTGCGTTTCAACCTGCTTTGGCGTCAGTCGCTGACCGTTTGTGCCGTCGCCCAGCTGACCCTCCTGGTTTCGGCCCCAACAGTGCACACGGCCGTTGCTCCTGAGCCCGCACGCGTGTTGATCCCCGACGCCCAGCGCTATGAAGGACAGGCCGCCCCGGACCTTTACCGGTCGGCTTTGGTCAGCCGTGGTACCGTCGCCGAGCTGACCCTGAACGTTCCGGCCCCAGCAGTACGCCTCACCACCTCTGCTGAGGCCGCACGTGAACGCGCCGCCGGCGCTGGCGTCAATGGCGATGAACCGAACACCGGTGTCGACCTTAACCGGTATGGCGCTGTCTTGTTGCGTGCCATCCCCCAGCTGACCCCGAAAGTTACGACCCCAGCACCACACCACACCGTCGAAGGCCAGTCCGCACGAGGCTCCACCGTTTGCGGCTATCGACACAAAAGTGACGTCCGAGTCGACTGGTGTCGGGACGTTGCGATTCATGGTCGAACCGTCGCCCAGCTGTCCGAACCCATTGATGCCCCAGCATCGAGCTTCACCACTGGCTGCGAGGCCGCACGTGTGTCGCGTACCGTTCGCTGTCCTTATGATGTCGGTTCCACCGGTTACGCGATTGGGACGTGTGCGGTTGGTGTTGGTTCCGTCGCCCAGCTCCCCGGTCTCGTTACGCCCCCAACAGTAGGCGCCATCGTTGAGCCGAATCCCACACGAGTGATGAAGGCTCATGCTGATCGATTGGAACCCGGACATCGGCTGCGGTGGTAGATCGAACGTTAGGCTATCGCTGTCCGAGCAACCGGCTGCGACCAGGACGAGCAGCGCAGCCCAGCCGAGCTTGGCCGACGTCCGTAGGCGTTGTCGAATGGTATTGGCCGGCATCAAAACCTCCCGTCGTCAACCAAAAATCGAGTGGCGACGGGCGCGGTTTAAAGGGCTCTTGCTGACTACGACGGCTCCCAGGGCGGATGGTTCCAGATGTATCGCGCGATCTTCCACTGATCACTATCGTCCCGGCGCATGACCATCAAATAGTTGCCAGCGGTGGAATAGAGCTGGGTCGCACCCTCCTCCTCCACCGCAAACGAAAGCGACATCGTCCCCCAGACGTACGCGACGTCCCCGGTGCCGTCGATTTCTTCAGGGTTCATCTCGAAAGCGGGCACCGTCGAAGGCGGTGCGTCCGCCGGCCAGAAAAACTCACGAATCGCTGCCGCGCCTTTAACGGGTGGGGTACCAAGCGCCGGGATGAGCACCGCGTCATCGGCGAGCGTCGCTATCACCGCATCCGGATCGTTCGCCACCCACGCCGCTGGATAGGCGAGGTTCAATTCACGGATCGCTTCGATGTCCTCGGCGGTGAGTTGCTGGTCGACTGTTGCCTGTGTCGAACACGCTGCGCAAACAATCGTAAAAAGCAAGAAACCGAGTCCGCGATGTAACCGTCTTAACCACGCTGTCATAAGCCCTCCGACCGCGAAACAGCACTCTAGCCAAAGCAGTCTAACGCATCACCTTAGTGCGTCGCACATGACGACCGACACCTGCACGCTTTACCAGCGGCAATTAGCCTAATGCAAAGCGGGGCGTTCATGTGAACGCCCCGCCGGACAACACGACTTCGATGTCGCGTTCGATCCTCCTGATCAGCTACCCCGCCGCTCGAGTTGCCCACAAGCGACGATCGTCGTCATGGGGCTGACCTCTTCGGCGTTGTGGATCGCGATGTAGTAGCTGCCGTCCGGGTCGAGCGGGGCCTCGAGATTTGCGGTAGCGGTGTGGTAACCCTCCGCATCCGGCTCCAGCATGGCGTAGTCCTCGGGCCTCCCGAGGATCGGCCCCTCGGAACCCTGCTCGCAGATCCCGGTGTGAATGAACCACGGGTAGGTACCTGCCGGAAGCTTGCCGCGCAAGGTGACCGATGACCGGGCTCGCTCCGCGGTCAGCCGTGTGGTCGTCACGAAGGCGACAACGCTCTCGCTCTCGCCTTCACCCTCAAGACCAACTTGAATGTCACCGTACCATCCGGGCGCTGGCGACTGTCGTCCGGCGCGACCACCGCTCTCGGTGGCGCAGCCAACAACCATCACTGTTACGACGACCAGCGCCGTTAACGCTCTGTACATTTTTCCCCCTCGTGGTTGGTGCTCGGACCCTTTGAAAAGGGGAGACCCTGTGGCGGCTCGGCGGTCTTGAGGATCCTTCGTGGCGTCGGAGAGCGTCGCGGAGGAAGCGAAGATCCGTAGCTTTGCGTCCCCGGCTTTCGCCGGGTTTGCCTTTTTCGTGGTCTACTCGCTCACTGGTATCATTTTAGCATAGCCGGGAGCTGAGGCCCGCGTCTGTGGGAAAAGTCCCGTATCGTCGCTTCGCCCAGACTTGCTCATGGGCACGGAGACGTGGTCGCATACACCCATAGGTTGTGGTAGCATAATGGGATACGAATTAATCGAGTCGGGATCGCTCACGCGATCCCAGCAAAGGATCGAGTCTGCATGAAAAGGATCGCTTGCGACCGCCACCCGCGACTCTGTCCGAGTCTCCAGTGAGCGAGGCGCTACCTCATCGGCTAGCGGCCGTATGGTTCGCTGATATCGTGGGGTTCAGCCGCCGTACAGCGGAAAACGAAGATGAAGCCCTAAAGCTCGTTCGGTTGTTCCAACAGCTGACCGAGGGCGTGGCGGGCCACTTCGGCGGTCGGGTAGTCAAGTTCACTGGCGACGGGGCGTTGGTCGAGTTTTCCAGCACCGAGGCCGCGGTCAAGGCTGCGTGCTCTCTTCGCGCCACTTTCAGCGAGCGGGCGAAAGCGTCCGGCGTCCCGGACGCCGATCTCCATATCGGTATACACGTAGGTGAAGTGGCGACGGCCCCCGACGGCGACATCTACGGCGAGGGGTTGAATGTTGCCGCGCGACTCGAAGGCGTCGCTGAGCCGGGTCAGGTTCTCGCCAGCAAGGATGTCTGGCGGCAGCTGCGCCAGCGGCCTGGATTCGAGTTCGAGTCGCTCGGCGAACGGAAGCTCAAGGGCTACGATCGGCCGCGGGCGGTCTACGCAGTAGATGTAGAGAGCGCGCTGAAGTGGGACGTGGCCGAGGACGGCGCGTTAGGCTTCATGGGGTGGCGCGCGTTTCTGGCCAAGCTCAGGCGTCGCAAAGTGCTGCGCGCTGCCGGCATCTATATCACGCTGGCGTTTGTGGTCGTCTCGATCGTGCTGGCGACGTTCCCCGCCTTATTGGTTCCCAGCTGGATTACGCGCGCGGTCGTGGTCGCCGTGATCGCCGGTTTTCCGCTGGCACTCGTTCTGGCCTGGGAGTTCGAGATCACACCCGAAGGAGTGAGAAGGGCCCGGCCAGTCCCCGGCGAGTCCCATCTGGCGCGGCGTGAAAAGCTCGCGTATCTCGGCTTTGGCGTCCTCATCGCGCTGGTCGGTTTAGGGCTCTCGGTTCGTTACCTGCCGATCGTGGAACAGGCGCCGGCAGGGCTCAAGCTCGACCCCAATCGACTTGCGGTTCTCTATTTCGACGATTTCAGCGAAGGTCAAGAGCTCGGCTTTCTGGTCGACGGCCTGACCGATGCCCTTATCAACGAGCTGGGTCAAGTGTCGGGCCTGGAAGTCGTCTCCCGAAGCGGTGTGCAGCCCTTCGCCGACGCGAACGTGCCGGTGGACAGCATCGCTCGCGTGCTCGACGCAGGAACTCTTGTTCAAGGCAGTGTCGCGGAGTCGGGCGATCTGCTCCGCGTGACCGTCCAGTTCATCGATGGCGCTTCGGGAACGGTGATCGAGAGCGAGAACTTGGAGCGGCCACGAGGCGAAGTGTTCGCGCTCCAGGATGATCTGGCGCAGCAGGTCGCCGAGTTCCTCCGCCGGCGGTTGGGCGAGGAGGTGCGCCTTCGCGAGATGCGGGCCGGTTCGCAAAGCGTAGAGGCGTGGGAGCTGGTCCAGCGCGCCACCAAGGTACGGGAGGAGGCGATCCCCTTGTTGGAGGCCGGCGAGCTGGATGCGAGCGCGCTTCAATTCAACCGCGCCGACTCCCTGCTGGCTCGAGCGGAGACACTGGATCCGGCCTGGGTCGAGCCGGTCATCCAGCGCGGCTGGTTGGCGTTCTGGCGAGGGAGGCGGAGCTGGTCCTACGACCAGCAGTTATCGGCGCGCTGGTTCGAGATCGGCCTCGGCCACGCCGACCGCGCCCTGAACTTTGAGTCCGATCACCCCGAAGCACGGTCGCTGCGGGGACACCTCAAATACTGGCGCTGGATCCTGCGTATCGAGCCCGACCCGGCGCGCGCGGAGCAGCTCATCGAAGAGGCAGAGCAGGACCTGCGGGCGGCGATTGCGGCAAATCCGGCGGAGGCGGCGGCGCACGCGTTGCTCAGCGGCCTTCTGGCGGCGCGCGGCGCGACGGTCGAGGCCGCCCTCTCCGCTCGTCGGGCATACGAGGCCGACGCCTACCTTAGGGATGCCAGTGACATCCTGTGGCGGCTCTTCGTTACCGACTACGATCTGAATAAGCCAACCGAAGCGAGCCGCTGGTGCCGAGAAGGCTATGAGCGCTTCCCGGAGGAACCACGTTTCGTCGAGTGCCCGGTGTGGCACATGTCGATGCCGGGGGCGGTGCCCGATCTGGAGGAAGCGTGGACGCTTCTCGGGGAGTACGTGGAGCTCAGGCCGCCGCAAGAACGGGAGTTTTGGCGTCGATGGATGCAATTGGCTGTGGCGGCGGCGGTGGCTCGCGCCGGGCTGGCGGACAGCGCCATGGCGGTCGCGGCTCGGGCCCGCGGAGACGAGGAGATCGACCCCGACGGCGACCTGATAGAGACCGAGGCCCTCGTATACACGATTGCGGGGGACCACGACGAAGCGGTGCGGTTGCTGACGGCTCTGGTCGAGGCGCATCCCAGCAAGAGAACCAACATCGTCGAGTCAGGGTGGTGGTACAACGATCTCAAGGCTCACCCCGGTTGGCAAGCCCTGGCGAACAGCGAAGAGTAGTAGCGCCGCGAGCCTAACTCGTTGCGGCGTGTGAATTCATGAGCGTCGATATAATGCGCGCAGGGCGGCCCGTGTGGGCCGCCCTGTTCGTTCTATTCAGTTAGTGACCGTTGTCGAAGCGAGGCTGCTGCTGCTTACTGCTCAACCGCTGCGAACGGGCTCGTCGATCCCCCCTTGCCCCCCAGGCCACCTTCCGGTTCCGGAGCCGCGTAGAGCGGGCTCGCGGTAAAGGGACTTCCCGCGAACAGCTGGCGAAGGAAGCGGGCGGAGCTCGAACCGTTGCAGTCGGGGGTACACCTCAGATAGCAGAGGTCGGCTTTTTCATTCGCTGGGGTCAAGAACTCCAGCGACGTGGTGTTTGCTGGTGCTCGGGCCAACTGGGCTTTGTTAAACCTAGGCGTATCCGCACCGTGATACTGCACGCACATCGCGATCGTGAAGTAATCCGCTTCGTTTGTGATCGTGAATGACGGATCCGCTGAGAACGCGACGATGGGCGCGAAAACCTTCTTGCCTGTGTTCTTCGCGTGATCCTTGAAGCGCTTCGGGTGATCAACTGACTCTGAACTCTCCGTCACCAGCGAGATCGTGACCTGCGTCCCGGGGGCAACCTTCCCCTCTCCTTCACCGATGGCGCTCGCCGGGATCTTGATGTGCGCCTTTGGTGCGTTCTGGGGCCAGCCGAGGACAAAGTCCTCGCCCGCCACGACATCGCCGCTGACGCTAGCCTGAGCAATGGCGGATCGCTGCCACCCAACGATAAGTGCTGTGAGAAGAAGAGCCGAAATGAAGTACCGCATTGTCGCCTCCGAGTGGGGGTCTCGGGGTCTGGCTGGTCGGCAACGCGCGGATCGAACCATGTGACCCCACCGACGGATTGAGCTTACTCCGCTGAGATACATTGGGCAATCTCGCGTGTGCTGCCTGACAGCCTAGTGCCCAACGGGGCGAAGAGGCTTAGTCGCGTCTACCCCATGAGTTGTGGTAACATCATGGTCTAGCGATTTGATCGAGTCGGGATCGCTCATGCGATCCCAGCGAAGGATCGAGCCTATGGCGAATCTGCAGCATCGCCTCGCCGCCCTCTGGTTTGCTGACATTGTCGGCTTCAGCCAACTCTCACACGAAGACGAGGGTGCCGCCCTCGAGGTGGTGCAGCTCTTCCAGGGCATCGCACGCGACACAGTGAACCGGTACGGAGGGCACGTCGTCAAATTTGTCGGCGATGGTGCTCTGGCGGAGTTCCATAGCACGGAAGCCGCTGTACGAGCCGCTTGCAGGCTACGCAACTTCTTCGCCGAGCAAACCAAGGACAACGGTTTTGGGGAGCAGGACCTCCATATCGGCGTGCACATCGGTGAGATCGCCACCACGCCCGATGGAGACGTTTACGGAGACGGAGTAAACGCCACTGCCCGTATCATGAATCAGGCGGAGCCGGGACAAATCCTCACAAGTAACGACGTCTGGAACCAGCTGCGTCAACGCAAAGAGTTTCAGTTCGAAGAGTTGGGCGAGCGCGATCTTCGAGGAGCAGGGCAGCACGTCCTGCATTGCGTTGACATAGAGGACGAAACATCCGCCGAGTGGCCCGAAGTCGGAGAAGAACCACCCGCTAGCAAACTCGGCACCCTCTACGCCGAACTCAAGCGACGCCGCGTTTTTCGCGTTGCAGCAGGCTACGCAGTCGTTGCTTGGCTCGTTACACAGATCGCAGATGTCACAGTTCCCGCCCTGTTCCTACCGGCGTGGATCACTCGCGCGGTCATCGTTTTTGCCATGCTCGGATTTCCGATCGCTATCGCCATCGCCTGGGCGTACGACATCACTCGTGAAGGCTTGAAACGAACCCCGCCGAGAGGCGCTGCAGAAACACTCGAGGTGCGTTTTCCACTTCTTCAAAGGCTCGCGGCCGGACTGCTGATCGCAGCCGTGCTGGCCGGTGGCTGGGTGGGGTGGAACCGGTGGTCCCTAGGCCCCCCCACTATATCCGCCTCAACCGTGGCGATCCTGCCGTTTAACGTGCGCGGTGGCAAAACACTCGACTATCTCAGTGACGGGATGGCGAGCCTCATCGCCAAGAAGATGGGTGGCGTCGAAGAGTACCAGAGCGCGGATGCGAACGCCGTTCTCAAGTTCGTGCAACGTATTGGTGCGGAAAGTACGGATCCGCGGTCGGGCCAAGTAGTCGCGGAACAGTTCGGTGCTGGGATCTTTGTCCTGGGGGATATAGTCGAAGCGGGCGATTTACTACATATCGGGGTATCGATCTACGAATCGGGCAAGCAAGATCCTGTCGCGCAGATCACCGTGCAGGGAAACATTGCGAATCTCACCGTGTTGGTAGATCAGCTCGTTGGTTTGATGCTCGCAGCCCAATTCGGTGAGAGCAAAACGCGCTCGCGGAGTCTCGCCGCGATGACAACCGATTCGTTGGATGCGCTGAAAGCTTACCTCGATGGAGAGAGGGAGTTCCGAGCTGGACAATTCGATCGCGCCGCCGAGGCATTTCAGCATGCGGTCAGCATCGACCGTCGATTTGCATTGGCTCACTACCGATTGGGAATGGCCGCTTCGTGGATCCCCAACTACGGGGTCTTAGAACAAGCCATCGAGGACGCGGTCGAGAATAGCGACCGATTGTCACCGCCCGATCGAACGCTGGTCGACGCGCTGTACGCACTTAAGACGAATCAACCCGACAAGGTGAGAACGCTGGTTCGGCCGTATCTGGAGACTCATCCTAAAGACGTCGACGCGCTGTATATCTACGGAGAGGCCCTCTTCCTGTACAACGGACTTCGGGGGCGGCCGGTAACCGAAGCCAAGGAGTTCTTCGAACGGGTCGTGGAACTAGACCCGGATCTCGTTAATGTTGTGGCAAAACGTTTGATAGCGATCGCCGCAACAGAACAGGACTTCACGACCGTCGACTCGCTCCTCAGTCGAGTCGACCCGAATACTGTGCTCGCGTTTCAGTGGGGAGCTGTCCGGGCGTTCGCAGTCGGATCTCGTCAGGAACAAGCGCGCGTCTTGGGAGAACTTCGAGAAGCGGCGGACGCACCGCTTCTTGGGACCGTGTACAGATTGGCAGGCTACTCACCGGGCACGCGTGGCGCGGAACAGGCTGCGCGGCTACTGCTCGATCCCGAACGTCCACCGTACTACCACAGATTCGGGCGCATGTTCTTGTTTACGATCAGCCTACAACGGGGACGATGGGAGGCTGCTGGGGCACACGCCGACTCACTCAAGCTGATTGATCCCGCCAGAGCAGCCAGGGCTTATGAGTTTGAGGGGCTGTATGCCGCCACGCCGTTTCTCGTCGTTCCCGAGAACGAACTCCGAGCAATCCGCGACGACATCATCCAGTGGGATCCGGCGCAGGTAACTGATTGGACGGAAGGCGCTCAACCGCTTGGTTTTCACCCGCTCTATCGCCAGTACCTGATAGGCTTGCTGAGCGTTCGACTCGACGACAAGCCTTCCATTTCACGTGCGATTAACGAGCTGCGTCGCTGGGAGGCAGACTCGGCCGATATCAAGAACCTGGGTCTGCACCTCGCGCAACGTCTCGAGGCCCACATGGCGCGAACGGAGGGCCGTGCCGGGGAAGCGCTCGCCGCACTTTCGGAGCCGCCACCCGAGCTGCCTTCTGGGGAGGTGGACAACTCGCCGGTGTTGAGCCAGCCGTACGAGTTACTTGTACGGACCGAGCTCTTCCATGAGTTGGGTCAGATCGAGGAAGCGAAAGCGTGGTACGAGGTGCTCTCGGAAGGGGTTAACTGGTTTAACCACCCCCTCGCCCCGATCGCGCACCTGCGCTTAGCGCAGATGCACGATCAGGTGCAAGAAACACAGGAGGCGGCGTACCACTACTCACGCTTCGTCGAGTATTGGAACGAGTGTGACGATCGACTTCAACCGCTCGTCGACAACGCCAAGGAGCGCCTTAACGAGCTGACGTCCAGCTAGTCCCCCCCCGGTTCACCATATGCGCCTTCACCACGACCCCCACCCGGCTCACCTAGGCTTGGGCCACGACCACCGCCGGGTTCGCCCATTGAGCCGCCTGGATCAATAAAGACCCTCCCACAACTGTCCGCGATCCAAGACCACTTTGTCGGATGTTGTGCGCTAGGGTCAACAACTGGGGTTGCGCTAGGGTCAACAACTGGAACTTCTTCTTCAACCAAGACACTCGTACAGCGGCGCCACAAGAACTGATTCCGCAACCCGGCCATCAAAGAGCCGCCAACCCAGTGCACCACCGCCATCTCGGGATCGTCAACGGGATGAACCAGAATCTCAAGCGGATGGTATTCGATTTTTGCGGACGCCGTGACGCTATCCACGGCGGACCCCCGCTCTATTGGGTACGAATCCCTCGCGTACTGCTGAAGCAGTGCAACACTGACGCCGGTTGGGAGAGGATCGGCGTTCCACCAACCCCTGTATTGAGAGTTAAAACATCTTTCGCGGTAAGCTTCTGCATCCTCGGGGTTGAGTTCCTCTATTCCTCCCATGCTGTCCCATTCCAGCAAGCATGATGTGTGCGACTTCCAGACCTCCTTCTGTGCGTCACTCCACGTTGGCAGGTCGCGCCCCTCGGGCACCTGTGCAGACGCGAGGCCTGGTGATGCAGCAGCAATGAGAAGCGCAAGACCTAGCTTTCGGAGCATGGTGACCTCCTTGTGTCTTTCATGCCACGACCTGTGACTACCTACGGTCCAGACTGAGGCGTCAACACGATTCTCACCCTTGCGGTTTTAAGGGTGTTCCAGGGTGGCAAAAGTGATGCGCTAGCCGACGCCGAGCTGAACCCGTCCTTCGACGCGGTCACCGCGTACGACGTGGGGTTCGTCGGGATCGGCACCGTAATCACAAAGTTGCCCTCCGCGTCGGACAGAGCCGTAGCCGTGGCCGGCGACGTCCCCACCAGGGCGCCCAGGATGGCGCTCCCGTCGGCGGAGCTGGTCACCCGGCCACAAACCGTACCCGTGACCGGTGCCGGGGGCGGGGGCGGGAGTACCTCCGGTCTTTGCCAGGCCAGAAGCGAGACCCGGAACGAGTCACCCTCGACTATACCGATATCATTACCCACATATCCTGTGCTCGCGAGCAGCTTCGCCGTCAAACGCACGTCTGAGAAGTCCAATTGTTGACCGGGCAAAAACAGTTTCTGTTCGCAACCCAGGCTCACCCTGACTGGCCTGACTGTGTCGGCACCTATGGGGGTCACGACAACCGTTCTTCTTGGAAGTTGCTCTAACCCTAGCGCCGCTTCAAACTGCAGATCGATCGGTTCGTCTCCGCCCACCAAAACGTGCACAAACTCATCATGAGTCAGGGTCATCCACAGCACGTCGTCCCTGGCGAACGGGTCGCCACTGAACTTGAAATAGACACTCGCGGGGTCACCTGGAGCGGTATTCAGTGGGCCATCACGTACTTTGACCTGTAGACGCAGTGAATCATTCTCGAACTTCAGCGTAAGGATCTCTCCGTCAGTAGCGCTTACAATGGCAGACCCAACAAACGGTTGTTCAACCTCCGGAACAGAGAGGATCGCCGACGCCGACGCCACGTCTGTCGGAAAGGGTCTTGTTTGCAGTTCTGGGGAACGGTCTGGGACCACTGCTGGGGTGCGGGTGCGAACCATCCCGGTGTCAGAATACGCCACCGTGGTCTTGATTGCTGCCCCGCTCTGAGCCGCTTCTCTCCAGAGTCTTGCCTGCGTTGTGTCGGGTGTGAGTTCAGCCTGCCATTCGGCAATATCACTCGGATCAGGAGGACAAGTACTATTACAGGCACCAAGGGCACCTACGATCATCATCGCCAGTCTAGTCGTCGGCATACCCTCGGTACTCCCAGAGGCCGCCCAATTTGGGGCCACGGTAATCGAGGAAACGCCAATTCGCGAAGTCAGACGTGGCGCTGCGGAAGCTACCATCCCCGTTGGTGTCGCCCTTTACGGTTCCCTTGATTTCCCCATCGTGATTCCAATCGATGGGAATACCGCATACACCTTTTGCTTCCTCGAGCTGGCGCTCCGAGAGCGAAGCCGCCATCCCGTGAGAGTAGTCAACGATCGCGTTCATCTGCGGCGGTGCGGCGCCATCCAACTCAAGTGCCGCTCGGTCAGCCCAGTAAATGGGAGCGCACGTCGGTTCCGCCAGTCGTTTCTCATCGTTGTCCACGGATCGAAAAGACCACGTGTACGACATCACGCTCAAGTGGTTCGCCTTGTATTTACCCCCCCCAACGTACCCCCCGTGTTGCTGACGAAGGTTGTGCCCGAGTTCATGTACAAAGATCTCGACCTGAGACCTCAGCGTGTAGTACTTCTCTTCGTCGAGGTCAGAGATCCCAACAAAGAAGTCGTTTCCGGGGGCTCCTCCGTGTTCTTCACCATCGCTTAGACCCGTATGCCTCCCGCTGCTTCTATTGCCCCAAATGGCATAGTGGAAAATCTCACCCCGGCTTTCGCGATCGAAATAGCGATTCTTCAAGCTGTAGAAATTTCCTCTTCCACGCTTCATGCGCAGCTTGTTCACGAAGGGCACTGAGCCCCCAGTGTCGAGAAACAAGTTGATCCCGTTCTGACCGTTGGGATTCAGAATGGGCGCGCTTTCGAACATCGCTTGAGCCGTCTCAAACGTGCCCGGTTTGCTCGGCTCTGACGGTATGGGTGGCCTCTCAAGCTCCTCCATGATGTCAACCTCGAGTAGAATGTCGGGCCGCAGTGGATCCATACCTAGTTCTGGGAGGTCTACCTTGACGGCGTCGCCCCCGGCATCGTAGCCAGACCGCTCCCATGAATCGCGGAGGGCGTCGCCATCGGAGTCAAGGACACCTTCACCCCAGGGCAGTTGATAGCGGAAACCAATACCGGTCTCTTGATCACTGGTCTGTTGATCGAGGTTTCTCACCGATATCCGCAGATCGCTTCCCAGTTCATGTGCTCCGGGCTCCGCTATTAGAGATACCCAGTGATAGATGGGGTAGCCAAGCGCTTCCGGGTCAGTCCCGTAGAGTTCGTTCTTGAGCGCTCGGTGGGCAACGGTCGGCACCTCGTTG
>JBDHFX010000022.1:0-17868 GCA_039590215.1 Gemmatimonadota bacterium
GATACCGTGGTGCTGATCGCGCTCTTCGCGTGGTATCTGTACCGAACCGGTTCGCTCGGCTCTGAGGAGCCGGACCTGGTCGGACCGGCGCTTATGCTGACCCGACTGCCGCGGTCTTGGCGGCTGTGCTGCAATGCGGGTCTGTTCATGTTCTCCGGGTTAATCATCTTCCTGGCCGCGGAGCCGTTCGCGGAAGCCCTGATCGATACCGGACACGAATTCGGAATCGACGAGTTTCTGCTCGTTCAGTGGGTGGCACCGCTCGCATCCGAGGCACCCGAGTTCATCATCGCCGCCATCTGGACTGTCCGTGGGCACGCCACGATGGCACTGTCGGCGTTGATCTCGTCCAAGGTCAATCAGTGGACGCTGCTGATCGGTACGATCTCGATCGTCTATTCGATCTCGGCCGGGCGCATCCAAGCGCTGCCGCTCGACCTGCAACAGCAGCATGAGATCTTCCTGACCGCGGCTCAATCGCTGTTCGCGGCCGTGATGCTCTCCGACCGCCGCCTCACCTGGTGGCAGGCGCTGCTCTTGTTCCTCCCGTTCGCGACCCAACTGATCGTCCCGGCGCTCAGGATGCAGGTCGCGGTCGTCTACTTGGTAATGACCGTGGTTTGGGGGATTCACTACCGCCATCACTTGGCGGCGATACTCAGAAGCGGCCCAAAGGGGTTGAGCCGGGCGGTCTAACCGCGGTAGCGGTTGGTGATCGGCATGCGGCGGTCTTTGCCAAACGCCCGGGTGGTGATCTTGATGCCGGGTGGGGCTTGCCGTCGCTTGTACTCGTTGCTGTCAACCGCGTCCACCACCCATCGGACGATCTCCTCTTCGTGCCCGAGCGCGACAATCTCTTCGGTTCCCAAATCGCGTTCGATGTACGCTTCGAGAATCCGATCCAACTCGTCATAGGGTGGCAGCGTGTCTTGGTCCATTTGATCGGGTTTGAGCTCAGCCGTCGGCGGGCGATCAATAACCACCTGCGGGATGAGCTCCCGTCCGGCTTGGCGGTTGATCTCGCGTGCGACGGCATAGACGTCGCTTTTGTAGAGATCCTTGAGGACCGCGAACCCGCCCACCATGTCACCGTATAGCGTGCAGTAACCAACCGAAAGCTCGCTCTTGTTACCGGGCGCCAGCACGAGCCAGCCGCGCTTGTTCGAGAGTGCCATCAGCAGATTGCCTCGGATCCGCGCCTGCAAGTTCTCTTCGGTCTCATCGGCCGGGGTACCGTCGAAGCTAGGCGCGAGCACCGTCAGAAACGCTTCGAACACGGAGTCGATAGCGATCTCGTCAAAAGCGATACCGAGGTTCTGACACAACGTCTCGGCCCCGGCCCGGCTTTCATGGCTCGAGTACGGAGACGGCATGTAGCAGCCGTGGACCCGCTCCGGACCCAGTGCTCGCGCCGCGATCGCGGCAGTTACCGCCGAATCGATCCCACCGGATACGCCGATCACAGCGTCGCGAAAACCGTTCTTCGTGAAGTAGTCGCCTACCCCGAGCGTCACCGCAGCAAGAACCTCTTCAGGCCGAGAAAGAAGCTCGGCAACCGTCGGCGCGACCGCATCGCGCTTCGCTGAGCGCCTCGGGCCCAGGTCAACGCACTCGACGATCGGAGCGTCGCCCTGCCCTTCGTAATGGACCTTCCGGCGGCGTGGATCGTGAAGCCGCTCGTGAAACACGCGCTCGAGCTGTAGATCGACGACGAGAAGGTCCTCCTCGAACGCGCGGCCACGGGCCATGAGATCCCCGTCCTCGTCGGCGACCAGCGATTGACCATCGAAGATCAGCTCGTCTTGGCCGCCCACCAAATTGCAGTACGCCACCACGATCGCGTTATCCTCGGCTCTGGTGGTGAGCATTCGTTCCCGGTCGTGACCCTTGCCAGCATGGTATGGCGACGCCGAGAGGTTGATCGCCAATTGGGCGTGGCCAAGCTGCGCCTGCGACGTCAGTGGTTCGCCCGGGTACCAAATGTCCTCGCAGATATTGACCCCAAAGGTGACGTCACCAAGCTGATAGACCGGGATTGTATCCCCGCGACGGAAGTAGCGGTTTTCATCGAACACCCCGTAGTTGGGGAGGTACCGCTTGCGATAGATGTGGCGCACGGCACCGTCCCGAATGACGGCCGCTGCATTGTAGACATCGGCTTCTCGATCCGGGAACCCGACCACCGCGACCGTATCCTCGACGCCCTTAGCGAGCTCGTCCAGCGCTTCGCGCACGGCGGTCAAGAACGACGGTTTGAGCAACAAGTCCTCGGGCGGGTAGCCGCTGAGCGCGAGCTCGGGAAACACGACCACATCGGGGCGGTGAGCTTTGGCCTCGTCGAGCGAGCGCCGAATCCGGGTCAGGTTCCCCTCCAGATCCCCTACGGCGGTGTTGATCTGCGCGAGCGCGATACGAAACGGCTTCATAACAACAAATCTAATGGACCGGCCTGGCCTGGACCGTTTCGCGCCCGTTCGACCGGCACTAGACTGGCGTCATGTCGGAATCTTACCGACAGCACTGGACCCACCCAGGGCCGTTCGAAACCGAGTCCGGCGCGACGATCGAATCTCCGGTCACCGCCTACGAGACGTGGGGGCAGCTTGGCAACGCCAACGCCGTGCTCCTGACGACCGGGCTCTCGCCGAGCGCGCACGCGGCCCGCCACGGCCCGGAGGACGAGTCCGGCTGGTGGGAAACGATGGTCGGACCCGGGAAAGCGATCGACACCGATCGCTGGTTCGTCGTATGTGCCAATGTCCTCGGCGGCTGCTACGGGTCGACCGGTCCGGCGTCGATCAACCCCAAAACGGATCGGCGCTACGGGCTCGACTTCCCGATCATCAGCCTGCGTGACATCGCCGGCCTCCAGCATGCGCTCCTCGAGCACCTCGGCGTGCGTCGCCTGCGAGCGGTCGTCGGGTCCTCGATGGGCGGCATGCTGGCGCTCGAGTACGCCACGATGTTCCCGGATAGCGTCGAGCGACTGGTGGCGATCAGCGCCTCCGGAATGACCCATCCATTTGCGATCGCCCTGCGACGAGTCCAGCGTCGGGCGGTGATGCTCGATCCGGCCTGGCGGGGAGGCGACTACTACGATCAAGGTCAGCCCGCGGCCGGCCTATCGCTAGCTCGGGAAATCGGCACGATCTCGTATCGCTCGGATCTCGAATGGACAGCTCGCTTCGGTCGCGATTGGCGGGATGGCAAACTGTTCTCGTTCGACGGTCGGTTCGAGATCGAGTCGTATCTCCAGCACCAGGGCGAGAAGTACCCCCAGAGCTACGACGCCAATTCGTACCTGTACCTGTCACGAGCCATGGACCTCCACGATCTGGGTCGCGACCGCGATGGACTCGTGGGGGCAGTCTCCCGGATCACCGCCCGACCGCTGATCATAGGCGTCGAATCGGACGTTCTGATCCCACCGTTCGAGATCGAAGAGCTGGCCCAGGCGTTCGCCGATGCCGGCCGGCGTGCCGACGTGGGAATGGTCGACGTCGATACCGGCCACGATTCCTTCCTCCTCCACCCCGAATTGTTTGGTCCCCCGATCCAAGCTCACCTGGGGGCATAGGCCCCGCGCCTAGCCGGTTCAAAAGAGTCGAAAAACTGAACTGAAACCAGCGGCCATCGTCGTGCGTAGGGATTGGACAGGAACCAGCGATACCCATTGAAAGGAGATACCAAATGCGTACCATCCATTCTTTTCTAGCAGCGACGTTCTACAGCGCCTCCATCATCGCCCTTTTGGCGATGACGGCACCCCCGACGACCCCCGAAGCCGGACCCACGGCTGAGCTCGGAACGGTCACGGTGATCGCCGTTGAGGCGCCGGAAACGGTGGCCGATGGCGACGGGGGCCGGCGAGGCAGAGAGATCAGTTAGGGCTTCCAACCAAATGCGATCTCGAGGTATCCAAAGGGGCAAGAAAGCGATGAACCGATTCGAAAGGAGATTCATAATGCGCGCGACTTTCACGTTTTTGGCGGCAGCGTTCTACGTGCTCTCGATCTCGACCCTGCTGGCGATGACGTTCTCCCCCCCGCCCGGCGCAAGCGCCGAGCTCGGTCCGATCACGGTGATCGGCGTCGAGGCGCAGCCAACCGTGGTCGACAGCGAAGAGATCCTGCTCCGGTTGGAGATGAGCTAGCCCGACAACTCACGCTGGCAGCGACGGGCGGTTTGGCCAAAAATCCTCGGCCAAGCCGCCGTCTTGCGTTTGTAGCTCACGGTCGTGCGCCCCGCCGAACCGTTCGCGTATAATTGCCGCACCCACAAAACGACGGGAGGCGCCATGCTGTTCGAACGATTCGAAGACGCCGGGCTGTCCCAGTATTCCTATGGGGTTGGCTGCCCGGCTGCGGGAGCGATCGCAATCGTCGATCCCCGACGTGACGTCGACGCTTACATCGACTTTGCCAAGCACCATGGGGTCGAGATCCGCTCCGTCTTGGAAACCCACATCCATGCCGACTTCGCCTCCGGAGCGCGCGAGCTGGGCGAGCGGACGGGTGCCGAGCTGCACTTATCGCGGTTCGACGCCGGTGAGCGGTACGAGGTCGCATTCGACCACCAGGCACTCGATCACGGGGACTCGATCGAGATGGGATCGGTGAAATTGACCGCCCTCCACACACCAGGGCACACACCGGAACATCTTTCGTATTTGGTTTTTGATATGGTTCGCTCGAACGACACGCCGCAAATAATGCTGTCCGGCGATTTCCTTTTCGTGGGTTCTGTCGGTCGCCCTGATCTACTGGGCGAGGACGCCAAGCTCGGTCTGGCGAAGCAGATGTTCCACAGCATTCGGGATGGGTTGAAGGGGCTGCCCGGCGGGCTCGAGATCCACCCTGGGCATGGCGCCGGATCGATGTGTGGAGCGGGCATGAGCGCGCGACCGCTTTCGACCTTGGGCTTCGAGCGCGTCGCCAACCCCTACCTCGATCCTGAACTGACTGAGGAGAGGTTCGTCGAGCAGTTGCTTGCGTCAAGCCCTCCGTTTCCGCCCTACTACCGGCGGATGAAGGAGTTGAACGCCGCCGGAGCGCCCACGCTCAAGCGGTTGGCCGAGATCGAGCCACTGCCGCCCGAACGCTTCCAATCACTGGCCCAAAACGGTCATATCGTGGTCGACATCCGCGATCCCGAAGCCTTCGGACGCGGCCACGTTCCGGACGCCTTCGGTATCGGCGTCGGGCAGGGTCTATCGACATGGGTGGCCTGGGCCGTGCCCTACGACACACCGTTGCTCCTGGTTGTCGCCAATCCGGCTTGGATCGAGGGCGCTGCGCACGCGCTGGCTCGCGTGGGCCTGGACGACGTGCGCGGTTATCTGGACGGCGGGATGGAAGCCTGGGCCGAAGCTGGTCTCCAAGCCGAGACCCTCGACCAAACTGACGTCACAGGCCTGTCCGATCGACTGGCCGGCACCAACGGACCGGTCTTGGTCGATGTCCGATCGGATGAAGAGTGGGACGCAGGCCACGTCGCCGGCGCAATTCACATCATGGCTGGCCACCTGGCCGACCGGCTGGATGAGGTTCCCGTCGGCAAGGACGGCCTGGCCGTCATCTGCGACGCTGGCTATCGATCCACGGTCGCAGCGAGCATCCTCAAGCGCTCGGGCTTTGCCGATGTCATCAACGTCCGCGGCGGAATGGGCGCCTGGACGGGCGCGGGTCTGCCGACGACCACCAACTGAGGGACGCGATCGGCGGCCGAGCCGCCCCCGCTGTGGTGCTGATCGCGGGCGCCTTCACGCTCGTTGTAGTCAGCGTTGCGATGCGCGCTGGAACCGAGCCCTTTGCGACGTGGTATTACCCGTTAGCGTGGTCCCCCACGCTGCTCATGCTGGATGCGGTCGCTGCTCTCAGGAGCGGCGGCCGCTTCTTTTTCTTGACTCGGCCACACGCGATCGCTTCGATGTTGGCGTGGTCGATACCGTTTTGGCTGTTCTTCGAGTTGCTCAACTTTCAACTCGACAACTGGTACTACGTTTTCGTACCCGACGACCCGGTGGCGCGGTGGGCTGGCATCGGACTCTCGTTCGCGACCGTACTGCCGGCGATTTTCCTGGCCGAGCGGGCGCTCGGTCCATCGGACAACTCGAGCGACGCGCAACCAACTCGTGTCCTCACATCCACCCAGCTACACGCGATCCAGTCGATCGGCGCGGTGGCGCTATTGGCGCCGCTCGTCTGGCCGGCCTTCCTTTTCCCGCTGGTCTGGGTAGGTGGTCTGTTGCTGGTCGACCCTTGGGTCTACCGGCGCGATCCTGAACGGTCGCTGGTGGCCGACGTAGAGCGCCACCGGCCGGCTCGCATCATGCGGCTGCTACTGGGCGGAATGATGATCGGGCTCCTTTGGGAGCTCTACAACGTCAGTGCGCGCGGCAAGTGGATATACACCGTTCCCGGACTCGAGGAACTCAAGCTCTTCGAGATGCCGCTGTTGGGGTTCTTTGGTTTCCCGGTTTTCGCCCTCGAGGGGTTCGCGGTCTATCAAGCGCTGGTGGTCAGCGGTCTGGCGGCGCCCGATCGCGGTCAAGCCCGACCTGCGTCACATGTGCTCCGTGGGCTGACGATTGTTCTCGCGATCGCGTTCTCAGCGCTCGTGTTGCTGGGTATGGAGCGGTACACAATCTCGTCGACGACGCCACGCTTAGCCGACCTCGATGGTGTCTCGGCAGCGGCACTTGAACACGCCGGCTACGACGTTTTTAGGCTGGCGGAGTCGGACCCGAACGCGGTGGCCACCGACACTGGGCTTCCTACCGAGGCCGTTAGCGCCTGGGTCGATCTCGCCGAGATGACCGCTTTGCGAGGCATTGGAACGGATAACGCCCGCCAGCTTCAGGCCGCTGGGATCTCGACGATCATTGAGCTGGCTGCCGCCGATCCGGTCTGGCTGGTCGAACAATTGCGCGAGGTTTCCGCTCAACCCGTCTACCCGGCCCGAGTTCGAGTCTGGGTCCGCGCCGCCCGAAACGCGACCCGGACAGCGCGCTAGCCGAAACCTTCTTCCTGACATTACCGTACTCTCTGACAATCATGCGGACTCTGTGCGCGATACTCTGGGTAGCGCTCTCCACGGGAGCTGCGCAGGCCCAAATACTCGACGGCTCTCTGTCGGGGCTCGCTTTCGGCGATGGCGTCGAGATCGCGCGTGCGACCCTGGGCCCCGATTGTGGATCGATCAGCGCATTCGAGCTCAGCGCGCCGCGCCTCCCGCTCGCCGCGGAGCGCGAATCGCAGCTGATCTGCTGGAGCTACGCGAGCCCGAGTGGCTTGAACCTCGACACGCTCGTGCTTCGCTTCGCCGATGGCGGACTCGCGATGGTCGAGGCCCGGGGTGAGAACGTCGCCGGGCTCCTGAGCCCCGAAGAGGAAACGATGGAATACGCCGGCTACATCGGGTACATGGGACCGGACGAGGCGGTCGTGATCGACGGCGAGGTGGCATGGGTCGTTCGCACTGACGACATGCACTCACATCCGTTCCTCGGATCTACGCCGATCGTCACGGAGGAGGGTTTGCCGGCCGCCTCGGCAACGGCGCACAAGCCGCCCGATCTCGTCTTTGGAGCCTCTCTCGACAAGATTCGCGAGACCTTCGTGCCGCAGTGCTCGCGTGCGGTCGAGCGAGAGATCTCGCCTCCCAGTCTCCCCAACAAACCCCAAGAACAGGTCCAGATCGACTGCCTCGGGTTCCCTTACGCCGGGTTCCCGCGTAAGGTCGAGGCGGTGTTCGCAGATGGTGAGCTCGCACTCGTCTGGATCTTGATCGGCAAGCCGGAGGAGCCGCGCGTCCGCGACGCCCTGATCGTGGCGTACGGCGATCCGGTGCGGGTTAGTGACGACTCCGAGGTGTTCGGGGATGGGAGCGTCGTCCTGCGCAAGGACAAGCCCGAGGTCTTGTTTCTATCGGCGGAGTTGATCCCCGCTTTCACCGAACAAGAAGCCGGCGAGTAACAAGTCTTTCACTGATGGTGGGCCGGGTCGTGCCCTCCCGCGTAGCCGCGTAACTCATCGTAGCGTTCGACCTGCTCCGGCGTCAGCACGACACGCGTGGTCAGATGAGCTGCCAGGTGCGTGGCGCGGAGCTCGCCCTGGAGAGTCGCGATGGCGGCGGTTTGATGCTGGAGCCGATCGGCATCGATCGTCCCACCGGCAAAACCCGCATCCAACTCGCGCTCGGCGGCGATGATTCGGCCGCCCAGGTCGCGTGCGCTTTCCCGCATCGCGTGAAAGATCTCTTCCATGCGGGCTCGTTGCTCCGGCGATAGCCTGAGTTCGTCAGCCAACTCGAGGACATGCTTGGGACCGGGATAGCGGTTCAGCTCGGCGGCCAGCGCGTACCGCATCCCGTCGCCGTTCTCGTAGGCGGCGATTTCGTCCGGTCCAAGCGCCTTGATGTCTCGCGTTTCAAGGCCGGCATACGGGGAGACACCCCCCGGCTCTTGCGCCCAAGCCGGCGTCCCAATCAAGAGTGCGACGATCAACCATCGGCTACTCATGCCGACGAACCACATTCTTCCCAACTCCTCGAAGTCGACTCGTCCTTGGACGACCCCGAGGTCGGGAAGTTCAACTTGAACGTGAACGCTTCCGGCGTCGGGCCGTGTAACCAGAGCGACTCAAACTTCTGCTCCGCCTCGCGAACCGTCGGAATGTGCCCAACCGGCACCCACCACAGGACGATAAAGGGCTTCTCAAATCGTTCGAACCACTGCTTGCGGTCTCGTAACGGAACTCGGTGATCGCTGTCGTAGACGTAGGCGCGCAGGTCGTCGACCGATTCCCAGACCGACATGTTGAATAGCAGTGTCTCATCATCGAAGATCCGCACAGCAGTCGCGTCACCATCGTCGGTCTGCAGCCGCCAAACGAAACCGGGACTACAATCGGCGACCGAGTTGATGTACTCGAGTTGGGCGACGAACCCAGCCATCACCGGGCTGTCGATCGGGCCGCGCATGCGTCCGATGTTGGCTTGCGCGAGATGGAACTTGGATTCAGACACGCAGGTCTCCTTTTGTGCTACGCGGGAAAGTCGAGCTGACGGACCGCCTGCACTCCCTCGATCGCGGACAGCGCCGCCAGTGTATCAACCGTTGCCGAACTGTCGAGGTTGATGAATGCCAGTGCGGTCTCACCCGGGGCGGTACGACCCAATCGCCACTCGGCGATGTTGACCCGCGCCTCACCGAGAAGCGTGCCGATCTTGCCGATGACGCCCGGAACATCCCGGTTCCACACCAGCAGCGCCGTACCCACCGGCGGAGCGTCCAGGTGATAGCCGTCGATCTCGACCGCCCGCGGGTGGGAGTGAAACAGCGTGCCGGCCACCGACCGCTCAGCAACATCCGTCTCCACGCGACACCCGATGAGGTTGCTGTACTCGGCCGCCGAGGCGCGACGGCTTCGAGTTACCTCGATCCCTCGATCCGCGGCCAGGTGGGGCGCGTTGATGTAGTTGACCACGTCAGCCGAAATCGGCGTCAGGAGTCCCTTGAGGAGAGCCGTCGAGAGCGGTTGTGCGTGAGGCGCGACCTCGCTCCCCCGAGCCTCGACCTCGACTCGCTGCAGCCGACCGTCGGCGAGCTTGCCGACGAGCCGCCCCAAGCGCTCGGCTAAATCGAGCCAAGGTCGGATCTCACTCCACCCACCGGCGTCGACAAACGGCAGGTTGACCGCGTTGCGGTACTCTTCGTCACGTAGTGCCGCCAACACCTGGTCGACGATCTGAACCGATACATCACGCTGGGCTTCCTCGGTGGAGGCGCCAAGGTGCGGCGTCAGCACGACATCATCGCGGCCGAGCAGTGGGCTACCGACCGGTGGCTCGGAAACAAACACGTCGATCGCCGCGCCGGCCAACCGACCACTCTCGAGCGCGGCGGTCAACGCTGCTTCGTCGACCAGTTCACCGCGCGCGCAATTGACCAACCGTGCTCCGCGTTTGACGTGCGCTAGCTCACGCGCGCCAATTAGTCCTTGCGTCTCGGATGTCAGCGGAGCGTGTACAGAAACGAAGTCCGACTCGGATAACAGCTGGTCCAGCTCGACCAGCTCCACATTGAGCTCTTGCGCCGCGTCGACCGCCAGATACGGATCATACGCCAGCACGTGCATCCCAAACGCGTGCGCTCGTTGTGCGACGAGCCGGCCAACTCGACCCAGCCCAACCATCCCGATCGTCTTACCAGCTAGCTGTGTGCCGATGTATCGGCCGCGATCCCAACCCCCACTTTGGACGTTCGCATTGGCCGCCGGGATCTTGCGGCACAGCGCCAGCAATAGCGCCCACGTGTGCTCCGCGGTGGCGGTTGCGTTGGCGCCTGGCGTGTTCATCACGAGGACACCCCGGCGACTGGCATGGTCGACATCGACGTTGTCGAGGCCAACGCCGGCGCGACCGATGACGCGCAGCTCCCCACCCCGATCGATCATCTCGGCATCGACCTTGGTGGCGCTGCGAACGATCAACGCGTGACACCCCGGGAGAACCTCGAGCATTGCGCTGCGGTCGATCGGTGCCTTGGCGACCACCTCCGCGTCGACCGCTGACCCCAGCCGCTCGAGACCGGCGTCCGAGAGCGGGTCGGCAACGAGAACGCGGAACTTGTCTTTGCTCAATCTTCCAAAAAGGCGTCGATCGCGGCCGTGAGGGTTTCGATTTCAGGTACCGTGTGGTCGCCCATATGCCCGATCCGGAACGTCCGGTCGCGCAGCTTCGCATACCCGTTCGAGACGATCATGTCCACGTGCTCGGCCAAGTGCCGGTTCATCGCGTCGACATCGATCGAACGCGTGTTGACGACCGCCGTGACGGTGTTTGACCGGTATGGCTCAGGCGCCAGAATGTCGAACCGATCGAGTGACCACGCGCGCACATGGTCGGCCATCGCGGCGTGGCGATCGAATCGCGCAACCAAACCTTCGTCCAGAATCCGGTCGAGCTGGCGATCGAGCGCGTACAACAACGTGATCGCCGGTGTGGTCGGCGTCTGCCACTTCTCGAGATAGCGCTGGAAGACCAGCCAGTCGAAGTACCACCCCCGATCGGGAATCATTGCAGAGAGCGCGTGGGCGCGATCGGAGACGGCGACAAACGACAGACCCGGCGGCAGCGCCAAACACTTCTGACCGCCGGTCAGGCACACATCAAGCCCCCAGCGATCGACCGGCACATCTATCCCACCCATCGAAGACACCGTGTCAACGAGCACGAGTGCTTCGGGTGCCTGTTCGCGCACCACCTGTGCGATTTCACCGACTGGACTAGTGACCCCAGTCGAGGTTTCGTTGTGAACAATCGTGACCGCGTCGTAATCACCGCGGCCGAGCGCGTCGGCGACGCCATCGGGCGTGATCGGCTCTCCCCACTCGACCTCGAGCGCGTCGAACGACTTGCCGTTGGCCTCGACCACCTCGGCCCAACGAGCACTGAACGCACCATTGACACAGCAGAGAGCGCGGTGATTGATCGAGCTCCGCGCTGCGGCCTCGAACAAGCCAGTCGCCGACGAGGTCGAGATGTACACGTTGTTTTTCGTCTGAAACACCTTCTGCAACCGCGGCTGGATCGACTCCAGTAATTCGGAGATCTCGGGACCACGATGACCGATCAGTCGCTCCGCTTGAGCGGCCAGGATCTCGGGCTGCACCTCGGTGGGACCGGGCAGGAACAAGCGAGCGGGACGACGCTTCATAAGGTCCGATTATCGACCGACCGAAAGCCCCGGGCAACCGCCGATGGCGTCGCCGGCTTCGATCCGCCTCCGCCCACGAGCCCAAACCGCGGCATGCTCGGTGCCCTCGAGCTTGGGATGACCCGCTAGGCCGACCACCAACGGCACCACCGGCGACAGGCTTGAACAGCTGATCCACGCGTCGGCGGCGACTCGAACCGCGGGTTGAGACTTTACCCCGCCGTAACCGATCAGACACTGGACCTCCGATCGCGCCTCGGCGTCAGTCACTCCGTCACCTACCAGAACCGCCGGCGCTCCATCCCGGAGCTGAGCCACAACTCTCGATTTGCCTCCCGAACGCGCCAACGGGTGAGAGGCCGTCTCCGTCCACGGGTCGACCGTATCCCAGCGGATCGGCACAGCGAGCACGCGATCAGCACCCACCCCAAGCTGCGTCGCAAACGGCACCACCGCATCTTCTAGCCCACCACTCACCACCCAGACCGAATGGCCGCACGCCTGGAGCGCGGCAACAACCTCGGCGGCGTCCTCTACCTCGTTCTCGGCGTACGCCTCGGCCAAAACAGCCAAGTCGGCTGGGGTTGGATCGACCCGCCGCAGTCGTTCGGCGTACACCTCCTCGAGGGCGACATTCCCCGCGACCGCACCAGCTGTTAGGCCGATCACCTCCGCACCCACGCCGTTCCGCTCCGCCAACCAGTCGATGCCTTCGACCGACGACAGCGTTGCATCGCAGTCGAATACGACGATCATGGCTTTGCGGTCACGATCTCGGAGGTCAGCGTACGGTGGACCGGGCAGCGATCGGCGATCTCTCGCAGTCGCGCTCGCTGACCATCCGACAGTGACCCTTGGAACTCAATGTCGACTTCGATCCGATCGACTAACCCTTCGACCGTTTCGCACTCCGCACAATCCTCGGCGTGGATCTTGTCATGGGCGAGACGCACGATCGTCTGCGTCAGCGGCCAACCCTTGCGGTCGGCGTAGAGCCGGGCTGTAATCGCGATGCACGCACCGAGTGCTCCCAGCAGGAGCTCGTACGGGTTGGGACCGGAGTCGGTACCACCGACGTCGATCGGCTCGTCAGCCGCCAGCCGGTGGGACGCGGTCTCGATCTCGACCGCGTAGCCCGTACGCCCGCCGCGAACCTCGACCGTGCCTTCGGGGATTCGGTTTGTGACGTGGGCGACATCCGCGGCCGCCAGGTAGCGCGCCGACCATGCCGCCAATAGTCGGGCCACAAAGCGTGCGTCACGAGGCTTTGTCAACAAGTGATCAGCGTCGTCCAGCGATACAAAGCTCTTCGGGTGCTGGGCAGCGTCGTAGATCCGCCGAGCGTGCTCGATCGCGACGGTCTCGTCGGTCGGCGAATGGAGCACAAGCAACGGCACCTTGAGCCCGCTCAACCGTTGCTCCACGTCCTGTGCCTCGAGGTCGTCAAGGAGCTGGCGCTTGATCTTGAACTTTCGGTCCCCGAGCTCGACCTCGGCCTCATCTGCGGCCGTCAATTCGGGCGCGGTGCGAATCAGCGATGCTCTCAGATGCTTGGTGTCACTGGGCGCGCCGATGGTCGCCACCGCTTTGGCCTCGGGAATCCTGGACGCCGCCAAGAGCACCGCCGCTCCACCCAGGCTGTGGCCAATCAACAGTCCCGGCGCCTGGTACTCGCGCCGCAAGTAATCCGCGGCAGCGACCAGATCGTCGATGTTGGACGAAAAGTCGGATTCGGCAAAGTCACCCTCGCTCTCACCCAACCCCGTGAAGTCGAAGCGCAACACCGCGAACCCTTCGTCGCACAGTGTGCGGCTGATCTCTCGCACCGCTTGGAGATCCTTGGAGCAGGTGAAACAGTGAGCGAACAGCGCGTAGGCGATCGGCTCGCCCTCTGGGCGTTCGAGCCGGGCGGCTAGCTCCGCAGACAGTGCTCCCGGAAAGGTCAGGTTTTCGGACGGCACGCCCAACAAACTATCCAGTCGTGCCACACCGTCCCGTTGAGCGTGTGACGCCAGATCGCAATCGGACCATATTGATGACCCCGGTTGCCTGATCGTCGATACCACTGAATTCAAGCAAGGAGTGCCCCATGCCCCGCGGTTTCTTGCTCACCGCCCTTCTCTCGCTCGGACTGGCCACCACAATCAATGCCCAGGATGCGGGCGTGACTCGGATCGAGATCTCCCCCGACACGCTGCGATTGAAGGTCGGCGAGACGGCGGTGCTCCAGCTGGTGGCGTTCGACGCCGAGGACAATCCGGTTGCGCCGCCCGACGTGGGCTGGTTTGCCGGCTGGGAAAACACTCGCATCGATCAACGGGGAAACATCGAGGCGGTCAATGTCGGCAAGACGGTGGCCGGCGCCGCGGCCGAGGGTGTTACCGACGCGAACGGAGAGCAACTGATCGATCGCATCGTCATCATCGTCGATCCCGGCGATCCCGCGGATATCCGCATCGTCGCGCCCGAGTCTCCGCTCCCGGCGGGGTCGTTTGTTGACGTAGACGCCGTCGCCGTCGACGCGACCGGCAACGAACTCTGGACCCACCCCGTTACGCTTGAATCGAGCGACCCAAGCGTCCTTCAAGTCACGGGTAATGCGCTTATCCTCGGCCAACCTGGCACCGCTAAGCTGATTGCTCGTGCGGGCGAAACGGCGCGCGAGGTAACGGTAGCGGTAACTGAGCCCGGCAGTGGTTCACTGTCGCTCCGGGCCGACCGGTCGCACGCCCGCACCGGCGAAGCGGTCAAGCTCACGCTGACCGATGGCAACATCGAGATCGGTCATCCCCGCTGGTGGGTAAGCCCGAGCGGAGCAGCGGTCGAGACCGACAACTACTTCGTCGCCGAGAACCCCGGGACCTACCAGGTCGCAGCCACTCTGGGGGATCGTAACGCTACGACGACGATCGAGGTCGAGCCCCGCGACCTCAAGGGCGGCTGGCTCAAGGTCGGTCACGTCACCTCGCCCGCTCGGACAAGCGACTTATGGGTGTTTGAGGGTCAGGACGGACGCGACTACGCGTACTTCGGATCGTTTGGTGCGCAGATGCGAGCCTATGACGTTACCGACCCGGCCAACCCGGTGTTCACTGACTCGGTTGTCGTGTCCGGGCGTCGTGTGAACGACGTCAAGGTCAACGACGACGCCTCGGTCGCCGTGATCACGCTCGAGAACGATCCGACCCGCAGAAATGGGATCGTCACGCTCGACATCACCGACCCCGCGCATCCCCAGATCCTGACCCATTTCTACGACGGACTGACCGGCGGAATCCACAATACCTATCTGGTGGGCGACCTAGTGTACGCGGTCAACGACGGAACCCGCGACGTCCATATCCTCGACATATCCGACCCCGCGAATCCCAAACAGGTCGGACGCTGGGGGCTCGATACGAAACGCAAGGCGCTCCACGATCTCTGGATCGACGACGGGCTGGCGTACCTCTCGTACTGGGACGATGGGCTGGTGATCATCGACGTCGGCAAGGGGATCGCCGGCGGCACGCCAACCGAGCCCCAATTCGTGAGCCGCATAAACTACCCGAGCGGAAACACCCACGTGGCATGGCCGTGGAAGAACTACGTCTTCCTAGGCGACGAGATCTTCCCCAGTCGTTACAGCCCGGACGCGCCTCGCGATCCACGCGGATTCATGCACGTGATCGATGTTTCCGATCCGTTCAGTCCGCGCGAGGTGGGCAAGTACGAGGTTCCGGAAGGCGGCACCCACAACTTCTGGGTGCACGAGGACATACTGTACATTGGCTACTACCAGCGCGGGTTGAGGGCGATCGATCTTTCCGGTGGACCGTTGCGCGGTGATCTGTACCGGCAGGGTCGTGAGATCGATTACTTCATGACCCAGACCAACGATCCGACCAAAGCGTACGAACCGAACCAGGTCAACAGCACGAACGTCTGGGGCGCGATGTGGCACAAGGGACATGTGTACGCGATCGACACCAACTCTGGACTATGGATCATGAAGCTCGACCTGCCCGAAGAGGAGGAGATCGCGCTGCGTTGAGCTCTACTTGTCTGGTTCGAACGCGTCAAACGCGTAGGTCACGCCAAACGTCAGACCAAACTCGGGGTCGTCGTCGCCCATGCCGATGATCGTGCCGACGTCAAAGCGGATCGGATCGGACCGAAAGCGGGCCCCCAGCCGAATCTGCCCCCTGTCTTCGGTGCCCGCTGGTGCCTCGTCCTTGACGTCAACGCGGCCACCGGCTTCGGCCACGAGATCGATCGTGCGACTGGCCCGGTGCGTGATCGAAAGGGCAACGGTCAACACATCGTTCTGACGAGCCGCCTCGGTGGGGAGCGCGAGAACCGCCGTACCGAGATTTCCAACGATCCGAGTACGACCGAGGTTCTTCCCAGCCAGTAAGGTGAGGAACCAATCGAAGGTGTCGTTCCCGAGCCCGCTTTCGTTGCTGGCTGACGGCAGTCGAGTAGCGACGCGAAAACCGATTGCTGGCGCGCGACGGGTTTCCCTCCGCAGCAATATCTTGGTCGCGATTACCAGATCGTTAATGTCCGTGGTCGTGTCGCCGGTGAAATCGAGTTCGTCGGCCAACGGTGCCTCTGTCGCCGTGTCGACAAACAAGATGTTGAACCCGGAGTCGACTTGGAATTCGGCGATCGAGCTCAACCCTATACTGAAGCCCAGGTACGGGATCCCCAAGAGATCGCCTTCGAGCCCCGACAGTGGGAACTTGGCTCGATGCTCGTAATTGATACCGGTCTCCACCGACACCTGACCGGGACGAATCGGCTGCGGATCCTCGGTCAGGAGCGGCCGATGCTGAGCCTGAGCGGACCGACCGCCGACCAGCAGGATCGTCATCACCATGATCATCAAATAGCGCGAGCGCACGGACCGCAAACTAGAGACCTTCATGGGCACCGCAAAGATGGCTTCGATAACGTTGAGGCGACATTGAGCGAAACAACACCCCCCTGACCCAACTTCCAGCTTGGCGTGCACTCGACGCCCACTTCAGGCGGATCGAACCGCTCCATCTGCGGACGTTGTTTGCCGAAGACCCAACTCGTGGCGACCAATTGGTCGGCGAAGCTGCGGGTCTGTACCTCGACTACTCCAAGAACCGCGTTACAAGAGAGACTCTGCGCCTGCTCCTCGAACTCGCGGAATCCGCTGCACTGACGGAACGAATCAACGCGATGTTCCGTGGCAAGCGGATCAACACGACGGAGAAACGCGCCGTCCTCCACGTCGCGCTCCGCGCGCCTCGCGATGGTTCGATCGTCGTCGACGGCGAGAACGTGGTGCCAAAGGTCCATCGGGTACTCGACCAAATGGCCGCGTTCGCCAACCAGGTTCGGAACTGTTCTTGGAAAAGGTACACCGGGAAACCGATCCGGAACGTCGTCAACATCGGGATCGGTGGCTCGAGTCTGGGCCCGGTCATGGCCTACGACGCGCTTCGGCACTACAGCGATCGCGCCTTAACGCATCGATTCGTATCCAACGTTGACGCCACCGATTTCGCTGAGAGCGTGCGTGACCTCGACCCGGCCGAGACGCTGTTCATCGTGGCGTCGAAGACCTTCACCACGATCTTTTGACCGCCAACCTGTTCGCACAAGCCGAGGCACTGGCGTTCGGGAAAACCGCCGACGAAGTCAGCGCTGAGGGAGTACCGGAATCCCAGATCCCGCACCGCACCTTCCCTGGCAACCGACCCACGAACGTGATTCTCGGCACGCGGCTCTCTCTCGCGTTATTGGGCGCGTTGATCGCGCTCTACGAGCACAAAGTTTTCGTGCAGGGGTCGATATGGCGCGTCAACTCGTTTGACCAGTGGGGTGTCGAACTCGGGAAGGTGTTAGCCAGGCAGATCGCCAGCGAGCTGGAGGAACCGGCGGAGTCGACGCTCGCCCACGACAGCTCGACCAATGCCTTGATCCGCCGCTACCGCACTGCACGGCCGCCGAGTTAGCCGCTCGCAGCACCTTCCGGAGGTGCTATCTTCCGCTCCGTGAACGACTCATTCGGAACCCGTAAACGCCTGTCCGTCAACGGCGACGCGTACTCGATCTGGAGCCTGCCAGCGCTGGCCACACGGGGACTCGACGTCTCGCGCCTGCCTTACTCGCTCAAGATTCTGCTCGAGAAC
>JBDHFX010000023.1:0-19811 GCA_039590215.1 Gemmatimonadota bacterium
GCTTTGGGAGCAGGGGGTCGCCGGTTCAAATCCGGCCGCCCCGACCAGCCGTTTCTGAGCCAACCTGATTTCTCGAGAGGAGATAGGGATATTCAGTAGGGTGATGCTTCTATTTGCGCTCTTCACGGCGGCACTCTTGACCGGGTGTGTAACCGATAGCGAGGATGCCACCGAGATCCGCATCCGCAACGTCAGTGCTTTTGACTACGACGGTCTTCAGGTAGGCGTGGAAACGTACGGCAGATTACCGGCTGGCGCTGAGACCCGGTATCGTGAGTTTGGTACCGCCTACCATTACAACTACGTCCGGCTCGACGTCGAAGGAGATGAGATGATTCTCCAGCCGACCGATTACGTCGGCGAGACACCGCTTGGGCCCGGACGGTTCACCTACGAAGTGAGTGTGGTCGACCGTGCAGCCGGTCAGCTCGACATCCAAGCCGTTGAAGACTGACACCCGCTTCCGCCTGGGTGTTTATGCGATTCTGACTATTGGGCTTATCGCCTTTCAGCTTACGTTGGATCTCAGGCTACTGGCGGCCCAGGCGAATGGGGACGGGGGGAGCGGCGGGTCTCCTGAGTTGACTTTTGACGCCCAGTTTCGCACTCGTAGCGAGCACTGGACCGACTTTGGTTTCGGCTCGGGTCAGGAACGGGACGACGCGTTTGTCCTGGGGCGCATCATGCTGGGTGCGAATCTTCGCTTAGGCCCTCATTTTCGGAGTTACGTCCAGGCTCGCTCGTCATTCTTGACTGATCGAGATCTCCCAGGTGGGAAACGAGCGATCGATGCCGATCATCTCGATCTGCAAAACGCGTTCGTCGACGTGGTAATCCCGCTTGAGAAGACCTCCACCGTGACGGTCAGAGCCGGTCGGCAGGAACTCCTGTTCGGACGGCAACGGTTGGTCAGTCCGCTCGACTGGGTAAATACGCGGCGCACATTCGACGGCGCGCGGGCGATACTCAACGCTGGTGAGTGGAAAGTCCACGCTTTCTTTGTCAGACCGGTGTTGGTTGAGAAGTCGGAGCTTAACTCGAGCGATGACAACACCGATTTCTTCGGTGTCCACGCTAGCCATCCTGTGCCCACGCGAGGGTTTGAGTACGACCTGTACTGGCTGGCTCTCGACCGCGCATCGGTTGCGTTCAATACGACCACGGGTCGCGAACGCCGCCATACCTTTGGCTTTCGTCTAGGTGGCAAAATCCAGGACACGGGCTGGGATTACGACGGCGAGGTTGCCTATCAGATCGGGGATGTCTCGGACGCCGACATCTCGGCGTTCATGATCGGCACCGTGCTTGGGCACACGTTCTCGGGGATACCCACGGCTCCGCGATTACACATTGGACTCGATGCGGGAAGCGGGGACGACGCTCCGGGCGGGGACGTTGGCACGTTCAACCAACTCTTTCCCCTCGGTCACGCTTATTTAGGATGGATCGATCTAATCGGTCGACAGAACGTCCTGGCGGTCAACAGTGGGGTTCGGTTGGAGCCGCTGCAACGCCTCACGATTACGCTGGTGGGACATCGGTTCTGGCGAGCGAGCGATGAAGACGCTCTTTACAACGCCGGTGGTGGGGTTGTGAGGCGACCCGAACCGGATGGATCGAAAGCGCTGGGAAGCGAGTTGGACTTCTTGGCCCGTTACAAATTCTTCCCGACGTTGATCGGGCTGGTTGGTTACAGCCGGTTCTTTGCCGACCAGTTCATCGAAGAGACGGGAGAGGACGAGGATCCCCAGTTCTTCTATTTGTCGTTGGAGTGGAAGCCACACAAGGTCGAGCTTCTAGGTGATTGAGCTGATTCGGGGAAGACTCTAAGGGGAAAAGGAGAGCCGATGATCATTCATCTTCTGCTTGGAGCTGCGATCGGGGCTTTGTTGGGTTTGGCGCTCGGCAGTCTTTGGAAAGGAGCGTTGATTGGCGCCGCTATCTCGGGCGGAATCCATTGGTGGCGCGGTCGCAGGCAGCAGGCAGGTTCGTAATGCTCAAGGACACGAACCGCAGCGAAGCAGTGCGCTTGATGCTGACAGTGGCGTTCTGTTTGGGCGCCAACGCATCTATCAGCGCACAAACCCCAGCCGGGGAAGCTCTTCAGACCCCGGACGGATTAGTCAGAGAGACCTACGAAAGCGTGACATTCGAGGCTGGTACAACGCCTGACTGGGACAATGTGAGATCCATGTTTCTCGAGGACGCCGTCATCGTTCTAAGAACCAGTAAGGACAGCACAACGGTATTCTCGGTAGAAGGGTTTGTCGACGATTTTGTAGCCTTCATTGAGCGGGCCGATGCCGAGCACACGGGTTTTACGGAGAATATCATCCGCATGGAATCGATGGAGTTTGGTGACATGGCCCACGTTCTCGTCCTCTATGAGGCCAGTATCCCCGGTTCCGAAAAACCGCCACAACAAGGGGTTGACAGCTTCCAGTTGATCAGAAAATCTGGTCGTTGGTGGATCCTGTCGATTACCAACGAGATCCCTACCAAAGACAGGCCAATCCCCGCAATCCTCCACGAGTGAAGGTCGTGAACGCCGCTAAGACAGCCACAGTTGCCCTGCTCATCATTCCGATGGTGTCTTGCGGGGACGGTGAGGAGTTGACGGGCACGTTGCCCCCGCCGCCGTCGGAGGGGTTCGTGTCAATCAGCCTCGGCAACTCTCATACATGTGGGATCCAGGCCGATGGCCGAACGTTTTGTTGGGGTCGGAACGAGAACGGCGAGCTCGGTATCGGATCGACGACCAACCAAACTCGACTGACCCTCGTGGCTGGAACTCATGTGTTTCTGCAAACGAGCCTTGGGGCACGCCATACGTGCGGTGTCACGATCGCCGGCGAGACCTTGTGTTGGGGGCTAAACAGCAGCGGCCAGCTGGGCGACGGCTCGACAACGGATCAACACTTTCCAACACCGATCGCCAGCCAGGTCGAGTTCCGATCGATTAGCTCTGGATCGGCGTTCTCGTGTGGGCCCTCAATCGACGGATCGGCGTGGTGCTGGGGCTCCAACTCCCGCGGTCAGTTGGGCGACGGTACGACCATCCCGAGCGGGATCCCGATCCGGGTCGATACAAACGTTGACTTTGTCGCGATCGATACGGGTGGCGCCTACGTCTGTGGGCTAACAGCCGGTGGAAAAGCCTATTGCTGGGGCTCCAACGAGCGCGGCCAACTGGGCGACGGCTCGACCGAGGACCACCCGCGGCCGGTGGCGGTCCGGGGTGGATTGTCGTTTGAGTCGATCAGCGCCGGGTTCCAACACAGTTGTGGATTGACACGCGGGGGGGCGGTGTACTGCTGGGGCGAGAACGCTGCCGGTCAGGTCGGGGATGGCACAACCGCGGACCGGACCGTACCGACGCGGATCGATTCGGAGGTGCTGTTTGTTGCGATCGGCACCGGCGGAGGTCATACGTGTGCCCTGGCCGACAACGACGCTCAGTATTGCTGGGGGTTCAATCGCGGCGGCTCGGTGGGCGACGGGACGATCGAAACACGGACGAGCCCGGTTCCCGTAGGGACACCCGAGAGGTTCGTACGGATTAGCGTGGGCGTTCAGGCATCGTGTGGGATTCGCGCCGACGGCGTCGCGTACTGTTGGGGTCAGAATTTCTTCGGTGAGCTTGGCGATGGGGAGACTGGTAGTCACCGACTATTTCCGGCGCCCGTCGACAGTCCGTGAGAATCCTCGTCCGCGGGGTGGGTCGCGGATGCGCGTCGAGCTTCTATGAAGGTGGTCGGATCACTGCGGCCACAACCAACCGAAGACGCCGGCCGTCAGAAACGCGTAGACCATCCCATCAACCATGCTCTTGATCGTGGCGCTCCACGATCGCCCCATCCAAATGGCGTCCTGGGCCAAGGCGCCGGCGTAACCAAGAAAAGCGGCTGTTCCCACGACCCGGAACACCTGTAGGTATTCGTCCCCCGGACTCAACGTGCGGCCGGCGAGGTAGGCGGCAAAGACGCCGATCACCAAGCAATAGATGAACCACATCGTCAAGTACTTGCCCATCGCCGGCGGGCCGTTCTGCATCACCGTGATCATCCCGACTGGACCGCGGTTGTACTTCTCGACCATCTCGGGTGAGCTCATATCCTTGTAGTCCGCCGCCCGGGGGAAGGCGTAGGTGCCGCGAGGCACGCCGGCGGTTCGCATCGCGTCCAGCAACTTGGCCTCGTCGGGCAGCTTTTTGTACTCGCCCTGATGATACTTAAGCAGTATGTGGATGACCGAGCTAGCGACGAAAACAAGCGCCGCCGAGATGATGATTGCCAGCCATAGCTCTGTCAGAGGAACCATTCGTGCCCCCTTGTGTGGAAGAGTAGGTACGAGTCTTGACTCCGGTTAGAGTAGGCGGGGGGATGGGCGATCGCAAACCGCCATCAAGATGAGTTCCCATGCGCGAATCTGACGTTGGAACCCTAAGCAGCGTGCTTCTCAAGCGACCCGAAGAGGCGTTCGTAAGCCAGCAGGCGGTCGACGGTCAGTGGGAATCGCTTCACTACAGCGCTCGACCGATTTTCGAAGACGCGATCCGTGAGCACGGCCGGTTTTCGGCGCTGCTCGAGGGTCTCGGCATCGACGTGCACTACTTGCCACGGAATGACTCGGTGGGGCTCGACTCGATCTATGTGAGAGATGCTTCAGTTGTGTGTGATCGGGGAGTAGTGCTGTGCCGGATGGGGAAAGATGCCAGGCGGACCGAGCCCGAGGCTCAACAGGCTTTCTTTCGGGAACTCGGCTGGCCGGTCGCCGGGGCGATACATGCGGAGGGTCGGCTCGAGGGCGGCGACGTGGTTTGGATGGGCCCGCGAACGCTCGCGGTTGGGCTCGGGTATCGCACCAACGAGGAGGGTATCCGACAGCTCGGGGAGATTCTCGGTGACTCCATCGATGAGTTGCTGGTCGTTCCGCTGCCGCATTGGCGCGGTGCAGATGACGTCTTTCACTTGATGTCGATCTTCAGTCCGCTGGACCATGACTTGGCGCTGGTGTACTCACCACTTCTTCCAGTGCAATTCCGATCGGCGCTTATCGCAAGAGGTCTCGAGTTGATCGAGGTACCGGACGCTGAGTTCGAGACAATGGCGTGCAACGTACTGGCAGTCGCACCACGCCGTTGTCTCGCATTGGCCGGCAATCCGTTGACCCGTCGGCGGCTGGAAACAGCTGGCGTCATGGTTCACGAGTATGCGGGGGACGAGATCAGCGTCAAAGGGGCCGGCGGCCCCACCTGCCTCACCCGCCCGTTAGTGCGGGATCCCGCCTGAGGGATCGCGACTACGCTTGTTGGGGGGTTCTCCCTACAGACAGGGCCATCCGTCCGGCACTACGGTTGTTATGGTATCTCGTCATAACGCCACAGGAGGCGGAGCCATGCGAAAAGAGCGAAAGCCACCCGCTGTCAAGCTAAAAGGCAGGCGGCCGGAGTCATTGATGATGACATACGGTTACCACCCCGAATGGTCGGAGGGGGCGGTCAAGCCACCGGTGTTCCTGACCTCCACGTTCGCGTTCCGTTCGGCGGAAGAAGGAAAAGAGTACTTCGCCTGCGCGTATGGTCTGACCGAGGAGGATCCAGAGCATCCGACGGGTTTGATCTACAGTCGATTGAACAATCCCGACCTTGAGATCCTCGAGCAGCGTCTGAACCTGTGGGACGACGCGGAGGCGAGCGTCGTGTTTGCATCGGGCATGGCAGCTATCTCCACGAGTTTGCTGACGTTGGTGCAGCCTGGTTACGCGATCGTTTTCTCGCGACCTCTCTACGGGGGTACGGATTTCCTCTTGGAGGATATGCTACCCGATATGGGAATCGTAACACGCGAGTTCGAGGCTGGCGCCGAGCCTGCCGAGGTAGAACGCATCTGCCTTGAGTTGGAGGCGGCTGGAACACCGTGCCGAGTGGTTTTCCTCGAGACGCCAGCCAACCCGACTACGACGCTGACGGACATCGAAGAGATGTCCGAAGTGGCCCACCGCTTTGACGCGATCTGCGCCGTCGATAACACGCTGTTGGGGCCGCTTTACCAACAGCCGCTGCGGTGTGGCGCCGACTTGGTTCTCTATTCTGCCACCAAGTACTTGGGGGGCCACAGCGATCTGGTAGCGGGGGTCTGTCTCGGGGGAAAAGAGCACATTGATCGAATAAAGATGTTTCGGACGATCCTGGGCACAATGCTCGATCCGCACTCGGCGTGGTTGCTGATGCGGTCGCTCGAGACAGCCAAACTGAGGATGACTTGTTCGCGGAAGAACGCGGAGACCATCGCAAACTGGCTGCTAAAGCAGCCATGGGTTGCCAATGTGAATTTCCCGGGTCTCTTGACATCGGGCGAACAGAAGGAAATTTACGACCGTCAATGTTCTGGCCCCGGGGCGCTGATCTCGTTCGAGCTTGCGGGTGGTGATGAGGCCATGGCGTTTCGTTTCCTCAACGCCGTGCGCATGATCAAGCTAGCCGTCAGCTTAGGAGGTAATGAGTCGCTGATCGAGCATCCGGCGACAATGACTCACGCTGACGTGCCGCCGGAAGAGCAACTGGCGATCGGGATCACGCCGGCGTTGATTCGCTTGTCGGTCGGGATCGAGCACCCTGACGACCTGATCGCTGATCTCACTCGCGCTGCCGAGCAGATCGAGGTACCAGATGCGATACCGGTTGAGACGCCCGCTTCTCCCGCCGACGCCGTTCTATCAGGAGAGGCGGTATGAGCTTCTGATCCGCCTTCGGCGCGCGGTATGAACCATTCACTATCGGATCGTCCGCTCGACTCCATCTTCTCACCCCGATCGATAGCGGTGATCGGCGCCTCGCGGCGTCGTGACTCGATCGGGTTCGCGCTGCTCCACAACCTCGTCGTCAATGAGTTCAACGGAACGATTTTCCCCGTTAATCCGCACGCCGATGTCATCCACTCGCTGAAGACGTACCCCCGAGTGGGCGACATTCCCGATCCGATCGACCTGGCGATCGTAATGGTGCCGCGTGACGCCGTTCTCGACGTGGTTGGGGAATGCATCCAGCACGGGGTGAAGGGGTTAGTGGTTATCACCGCGGGGTTCGCCGAAGTAGGCCCGCTTGGCGCCACGCTGGAGACCCAACTTGGCGAGAGGGTGCGCGGTGCGGGTGTGCGTATGATCGGGCCCAACTGTATGGGTGTCGTCAACACCGATGAGAGCGTACAGATGGAGGCGACCTTCGCTCCGACACCAGCCCAGCGCGGCACGATCGGTTTTGTCAGTCAATCCGGTGCGCTCGGTGTCGCGATTCTGAATGCCGCTGCTGACTTGGGTATCGGGCTCACACAGTTCGTTTCGATGGGCAACAAAACCGACGTCTCGGGCAACGATTTGCTCGAGCACTGGGAGGAGGACGACGCGACCCGGGTGATCTGCATGTACTTGGAGTCGTTCGGCAACCCAAGACACTTTACGACCATCGCCAAGCGAGTCGGTCGCAAAAAACCAATCCTAGTGGTGAAGTCGGGGCGCACTGCAGAGGGGGCCCGCGCAGCCACGAGCCACACGGGTGCGATCGCCGGGACTGATGTGACCGTCTCCACGTTCCTCAGACAATGCGGTGTATTGCGTGCCAACACGATCGAGGAGTTATTCGATACCGCGCGGGCGCTGGATCGGTGTCCACTGCCGGCGGGTGATCGGGTCGGAATCCTGACCAACGCCGGCGGCCCGGCGATCATGGCCACTGACGCCTGCGTAAACCTCGGGTTGCGGATCGCCGATATATCAGAGGAGACCCGCCGGGAGCTCACGTCGTTTTTGCCAGCTGAAGCGAGCATCGCCAATCCAGTCGACATGATCGCATCGGCGGGACCGGCAGAGTACCACCGCTCGCTGGCTTGCCTGTTGACCGATCCCGGCGTGGACATGATCCTGGCGATCAACGTCACACCGCTCCTGTCGCATCCGACCGACGTTCTGGATGCGATTCGCCAAAGTGCGTCGGAAGGTCCCGACAAGCCGGTCCTCGCCGTGATGATGGCCACCGAGGAGTTCTACGACGAGGTGCTGGGACGCCGCGATCAACCTCCGGTCTACCGGTTTCCAGAGTCGGCCGCGCGCGCTCTGTCTCAGCTGCATCGTTACGCGTCCTGGCGTCGCCGCCCGACGGACGTCCCGACGCCGGTTTTCACGGTGAACGACGAGCGGGTGACGGCGATACTCAATCAAACGCAGAGCGGGTACCTGCGGGGCGCCGATGCGGTTCGCGTGCTCGAGTTATACGGCGTGCCGGTGGCCGCCTGGAGTGAGGTAGATGACTTGAGCGGCTTGCAGTCAGCGGCGGAAGAACTCGGGTATCCGGTGGTCGTCAAGGCAGAAGCGCCGGCGCTCGTTCACAAGAGTGACGTGGGTGCCGTAAAGGTCGACCTGCGAAACCCCGACGATCTCGTGCGTGCGGTCGAGGAAATCGATGCCTCGCTCAGCGCGGCGGATTACAGGGCCAGTAGTTACCTGATCCAGGAGATGGTCAGCGGGGGGGTGGAGACGATCTACGGCATCTCGAGCTATCCCCAGTTCGGGCCGTTGCTCATGTTTGGGCTCGGCGGCCGCTACGTGGAAGTGCTACGCGACGTTCGGTTTGGCGTGACCCCACTGGAACCGGCTGAGGCCGAGGCCATGGTGAGGAGCATCCGAGGGTTTCAGCTCCTGGAAGGCGTTCGTGGCGAGCCTGGTGCCGACATCGATTTCTTGATCGAAGTGCTATTGCGCATCGCACAGCTCGCCCAGCGCCATCCCCAGATCCAGGAACTCGATATCAATCCGTTTCTCGCTGCCCCGACGGCGGCGGCATCCAAAGCCCTGGACGTGCGGATTCGGGTTGGGGCGCCGGATAGAAGTTCAGCGCCTATCGACCGCGAGGTCTAGGATTCCGGTCGAGATCGTGTAGGAGTCGGACGCGCGAACACTGGACCATTACGTAAAGCGACCCCGACCAAAGATCGCCGGGGGCCGCTTGATAAAGGTGAGTGCTTGAACTGACTACAGCTCGGTGATGCGTCCTTCTCCACCTTCGGGATAGTCAGTAGCGCCGATCAATCCACCCAACCCGTTCTGGATGTAATTCGACAGTGCCTGCTGGTAGGCCCCGCCCAAGATTGTAAGTGCTCCAAATGAACCAGTAGCGCGAGGAGGTTGGGGTTTGGTTTTTGGAGGGCGGCTCCAACGGGGCCGCCCTCCTCTTAAGTGCTGGTGTGAGAAAAAGACGCCTGTTGGGACTGTAGCCGAAGCGAGGCGGCCCCCGTCCCTTCTGGGCCGGAGGCCGTCTCAGCCGACTGATGAGCTGGTCACGCGTGTTTAGGGCAGCTCCGTAGTGCGGCCCTCGCCGCCGACCGGATAGTCGGCCGCCGTGATCGCGCCACCTAGGCCGCTCACGATGTAGTTGGCGAGCGCCTGCTGGTACGTGACGCCCAGCGTCGTGAACGGTGCACCGCGGTACGGATACTGGTCTCCGCCTCGCGCGAGGAAGTCGATCGTGGCGACCGTGACATCAGCGCCAGGTACCACCGCCCCGCCTGCGACGATCGACGTCGCGTCGTTAAGCGTCACTGTCTGCACCCGCGTGCCCGGCACGAGGACGTTCCCGTCGAAGTCGAGCACTTGTGCGGTACCCAAGATGTTGTAGACGAACGTGAACCCCGAGATCTGGGCAAACCTCCCGGTCCCGCCCGGGGTATCGCCGGGTGCCACCCGCGACACCGCGTTCTCGAGGATCTCCTTGAGCTGGCTCCTCGGGATGTTCTCCAGCACCGTCACGAAGTTCGGGAACGGAACCATGCTGAACGTCTGGAGCTCGGTGATGGGGCCGGCCGGGATGATGTCGTCGTTGCGGATCCCGCCGCCGTTCTGGAACGCCACATCGGGGGATGCGACGCCAAAGCTGGCGGCGAGCTGCTGTGCTTGCCAGAGCAGCGCGTCGGCGATGAGGTTCCCTTCGTTCGTCTCGCGCGAACGCACCTCGTTGCGAATCCCGTTGAGATCCACCTCGCTGACGCCGATCACGTTGGACGCGAGCGCCGCCAGTCCGGCGACGATCGGGTCGACGACCTGCGATTGGACGAGCGGATCGGGGTCCACGGCGTCGGGGTTCGCACCACCCGCAACCCGCACGGGACCGCTCGCCCCGTCGATCGCGATCAAGTCGCCGTGCTTGTTGAAGCCGACGATGAGCCGCCCTACGTATCCGTACTCGCCCGCCGTCGTGACGACCGGGACCTCCGTCCCGTCGCTGTCGAAGGCGAGGATCGGGTACGGGCCGAAGGGGGGCCCGTCACCCGGGATGAGGAGATCGCCGGGGTT
Source organism: Gemmatimonadota bacterium (assembly GCA_039590215.1). Classification (GTDB taxonomy): domain Bacteria; phylum Gemmatimonadota; class Gemmatimonadetes; order JACCXV01; family JAHWKZ01; genus CAMYLR01. The sequence continues at coordinate 10,342 of JBDHFX010000023.1, forward strand.
CGCCAACAACTCGTCGCCGCCTCCAGCCACGACGATGTCGACGTCGTCGAGCTGGGCGAGCAGCAGGATATCTCCCTCTACGTCCTGGAGATGGCTGATGAGGATGATCTTGTCGACCCCCATTGCGGTCAGCAAGTCGACTTCGGTCTGAACTTCGCCTGCGACGTCCGAGCTCACGATGACGTTACGCGGGCTCGAGATGAACGGGAGGTTGGGGGTCGTGAGGCCGACGATCCCGATTTCCTCACCGCGTTTCTGGACGATGGTGCTCTCGGCGATCCTACCGGCTGCGGCGAGGCCGGCGAGGCGCGGCTCGGGCGAGACATCGAGGTTCGCGCTCAAGAAGGGCGGTTCCGTCCAACTGAATGATTCGATGAAGTCGGCGAGCACGTCGGGTCCAAAATCGAACTCGTGGTTGCCAATGTCGAACGCGTCGTAGCCGATCAGGTCAAGCCCGATCGCGTCGAAGAAGGGGATCCCGTTTTGAATGCTGAGGTTGAACTCGGGGCCCGCCAGGAAGTTGTCACCCGACGAGAGGAGGACGGACGCGGCACCAGGATTGTCGTTGTTCCGCGGTGGGTTGCCGGTCGCCCCGGCGGGCACTAGCGCACCGCTGATCCGGCGCCCGTTGTTACCCGCTCGTGGAAGTCGCTTCGCCTCTTCCTTGAGTTCGTCGACGAGCGTCGCGAAGCGTGCGATGCCACCGAAGTCCTCGAGGCCACGGTCGACGAGCTGCGACTCCGCGTCGTTGTTGTGCAACACGGTAAGCCAGAAGTCGACGTGGTCGTCCTGCCCGCCTTGGGAGAGGCGAACGATACCGCCTTCGTCCTCGACCGGACCGACGGTGTCGTCGCCGCAGGCGACGAAGAGGAGGAGGAAAGCTAGAACAAAGAGACGTTTCATGGACGGCTCCTCCGGGATGAGGGATAGACTGTCGTTGGCCTGATCGTTTAGTAATGCTGGATGGTGAAGCGTGGGTAGTAATTAAGAGGCGAAGGCCCAGTTGGCAAGTCGCGAGGCTGACCGGGGGGGGCGCGAGCGGCGTTTGACACCAAGGTGAGCCAAAAGTGGATGTTGGCATCATTCCTGCCCTGGGTGAGGCTGATAACGTCGCCGGACTCCGACGGCGGTCCAGCCAGATCGTCGCTACAACCGACAAACCGCAGAATGGCAGCCAGAGCACACCGACGTCTCATGGGGGGACCCTCCGAATTGTGTGTAAAGAGCGCTCTCTGGCCTGGGAGAGAGTAAGGTGGGGAATGAATTAACTCACGTGGGTGTTTCGGCTACCCGTGGGATGGGCACTCGCTCGATCGGTGTCGAGCTAGCTAGCCGACCGTGGCTCGAGATCGGGGCGAGAGTCCTGAGTGCGCTCTACCCACATGGCCTGCAATTGGTCAGGCGGCATCGCCTGCGCGATGAGGAAGCCCTGAATTACGTCGCACCCTTCGGCCCGCAAGTATTCGTACTGCTCTTCGGTTTCGACCCCTTCCGCGACGACCTCCAGGCGTAGCTCGTGTGCCATCGCGATAATGGCTGTGACGATGCTGGCTTCGGTCGAGTTCTGGATCAGGTCGCGCACGAATGAGCGATCGATTTTTACGCGATCGAGCGGGAACCGTTGTAGATAGCTCAAGGACGAGTAACCGGTACCGAAGTCATCGATCGCAATGCGAACACCTAGATCCTTGAGATTTGCAAGTTGGGTTTGGCTTGCTCCCGTGTCCTCCATGAGAACGCTCTCGGTGAGCTCCAACTCGAGATAAGTGGGGTCGAGTCCGGCACCCATGATGGCGTTGGCAACCTTGATCACCAGATTCGAATCTAAGAACTGTCGCGCCGACAAATTGACTGAAAGGCGGAGCGGGCCTATCTGGGCCTCGACCCACGACGCGGCTTGCGCACAGGCTTCTTGCAGCGTCCAGTCGCCCATGGGCAGAATGAGGCCGTTTTCTTCAGCTACTGGGATGAACCGCCCAGGGAGGACTAACCCACGTCGTGGGTGGTTCCACCGCATCAAAGCTTCGACGCCCGTAATCTGTTCATCCACGAGCGATACGAGCGGCTGATAGAAAAGCTCTAGCTCGCCACGCGGCATCGCATGCCGAAGATCGCCCTCGATCTCATATCGATCTTGATCTCGTGCGTTCAGATCTTCTGTGTAGAACTGGTAGTTGTTGCGACCCTTATCCTTGGCGTGATATAGAGCGTTGTCGGCTTTCACGAGCAAGGACTCGGCGTCCGATTCGTCCGAGAAGAGAATGAGTCCCATGCTGCACGACACAAAGAGTTCAGCTCCATTGATGTTGAACGGAAACGAGATATTTTTCAGCACGCGTTCCGCCACCGCTGACGCCTCCGCCGTGTCTTGGATGTCCGAAAGCAGGATAATGAACTCATCCCCGCCGATACGAGCTACCATATCCTCACTCCTGGAGGTTCCTCGATCGTCAGTCGGATTATGGCGCACGCACTTGGTCAATCGGGAAGCCACCAATCGGAGCAGTTCATCGCCACTTGAGTGCCCAAAACTGTCGTTAACTCGCTTGAAACGATCGAGATCCAGATAGAGAACCGCTCCACCGCCAGGCGAATGCGTAGGCTTTAGAGCGTGTTCGAGAGCTGCCTTGAACGAACGTCGGTTTGGAAGCCCTGTCAACAGATCGTTATAAGCGAGATGCTCGAGCTTCTGCTCCAGCCGCCTTCTTTCGCTGACGTCCTGGATTGTGCCCACGATGCCAGCCGGTTTGCCATCCCGGTCGAGTTTGACCTCGGCCTGTTCGTGAATAAAGGAAACGCTGTCGTCCGACCAAAGAAGCCGGTAGTGAATCTCGTATGGATCGCCCGCTGTCAACGCTTGGCTCCGCGCGTCGCTGATCAACTGGAGATCTTCGGGATGGATGGACCGCGAAAGAGTTTTCAGAGTTACTTCTTCTTCGGTCAGGCGGAATACTTCTCGCGTTTCATCAGAGATGTGGGTCACGGTCCCGGCGAGATCGATCTCCCAGCTCCCGAGATTGGAGATGCGTTGAGCGTGTGCCAGGCGGGCTTCGCTACTAAGGAGTTTCCGTGTATTCTCGCTGGCCCGCTGGATGTACTGGAGGCGCTGGTTGAGGATTTGCCAATTCACGGGTTTCGTTATGAAGTCTGTGGCGCCGGCTTGGTAGGCGTGCTGAATCGACGCGGTGTCTTCCAACCCTGTCAGCATGACGACCGGTATGTTCTTGGACCACTCGTCCTCTCGAATCTTCGCGCAGATCATGAACCCATCGACGTGTGGCAAGACGACATCCAGCAGGACGATATCCGGCATGACTCTGCGTACCACGTGCACGACGTGTGCTCCGTCGGCGACCTCCTCTACCAGAAAGCCATTCTTTTCCAGTGCTCTACGGAGCAGGGCCCGCTGCGTGGAGTCGTCGTCGACGACCAGGACCAACGGTGACTGGCGCCCGTTCTCGCTCATGCGGTGTTAGCTAGTCGTTCTCGGTCTGGCGCAGAAGCCTCCAGCTCGGCCCGAAGCGCGGAAATGACACCCGCGAACTCATTCTCGATCTGGACCACGACGAATTCCGCTGGTTGGACGGAATCCTCTGCCGCAATCGTTTGAACCTGCTTGCAAAGCCCAGACAGGTCGGTAGCACCAAGGCTGGCGCTGCTCGATTTCAGGGTGTGAGCGGCGACTTTGAGGGCCGGAGCGTCACCGGCTCGGAGCGCAGCTTTTATCTCCTGAATCAGCTTTCCGGTGTCTTTGATAAACTGCTCGACAATGTTTACTAGAAACTCCGAATCGTCGTCAGTCATTAGAGAGCGGATCTCATCGAGTCTGCTGGAGTCGAGCACGCTGGCTTGTGCGAGGGCTTTGTCTTGTTGCGCTTCATGATCGTCTTCATGCGCTTCTGAAGTAGACCCGTTGGGCCCCCATCGATTGAGAACCTCCGCCAGGTCGTCCAGCCGGAAGGGTTTCCTGAGGTAGTCGTTCATTCCGCAGGGAAGGCTGCCCTGGGATTGATCGCTCAGTTCATGACTGGTCACCGCGATAATCGGAATGGGTTGATTGTCAGTGGTCGTCTCTTCTCGCGCGCGGATCGCGCGTGCCGCCTCAAACCCGTCCATCCCGGGCATCTGACAATCCATGAGGATGAGGTCGTACTCGGCCTTGTCAACGACATCTAGCAGGTGGGTGCCGTCTCTAGCGACATCGACGTGGCAGCCCAGTCGCTTCAGCATGATTGAGATCAAGTCCTGGCTCGTGGTGTTGTCTTCGGCTAAGAGCACACGGAGGCCCAGGCTCTCACGTTCTTCGTTTTGGCTCGGTTCTGCGGAATTCATCGGCGATTCCTCTCTCGATTGCTGGCGAGTCCAACGCGCGACGATTTCCCTTAGTTCGTCGCAGCTGTAGGGCTTGCTCAAGAAGTCGTTCATGCCGGCAGCAAAGCATGCGTCTCTAGTTCTCTGCAGCGCGTACGCGGTCAGGGCGATGATCGGGATCGTGCTTGACCCACTTGACGTTTCGCTTTCTCGGATCCGCCGCGTGGCCTCGAACCCGTCCATCTCTGGCATCTCACAGTCCATCAGGATGAGATCGAAGTTCTCCTTTTCCAGAGCTTCAAGCGCTGCTGTTCCGGTGCCGGCGACCATCGTCTCGCATCCGATTTTTGCGAGCATTGCCAGAGCGACCTTCTGATTGACGGCGTTGTCCTCCGCCAGCAGGACGCGTACGCCGATCGTGTCCACACCGCTCGGTGGAGCTTGATGACTTCCACGCTCTATTCTGGGCAGCTGGGTTTCCGTCGATGGGGACACGAAAACCGCCAGTTGCTCGAACAGCTGGGTCTGGGAGACGGGCTTGGTCAAGCAGCATAGAACACCTTGATCGCGGAGTAGCCGCGAGTCGCGCTCGAATCCGAGAGAGGTCAATAGAACGATTTGGGTGCTGGCCAGGCTTGGATCAGACCGAATCGCGTAGGTGAGCTCCAACCCGTCCATGCCGGGCATCCTCATGTCCAAGATCGCCAAATCAAAGGGGTCGTTTGTTGCGACCGCGTTTCTGAGCATGGCTATGGCCTCGAGGCCGTCTGCCGAGCAGTCGGTCCGCATGCCCAACGAACGCAGCTGGTTCTCCAAGATCTCGCGGTTTGTCTGGCTGTCGTCGACGATCAGAGCATGAAGTCCTCGGAGTTGTAGATAATCGGCGCGTCCGGTCTCAGTCTCGAGACCGGCGACGTTCGCCACTTGAATCCTGAACCAGAAGGTGGACCCGCTGCCTTCTTTGCTGTCGATACCGATTTCGCCGCCCATGGCTTCACAGAGCTGCTTCGAGATGGCCAACCCCAACCCTGTCCCACCGTACTTCCTCGATGTGGAGGTGTCTTCCTGGTCGAAGAGCTCGAAGACGCGGTCCCGAGCCTCAGACGTGATACCGATGCCGGTGTCCTTGACCTCGATCTGAAGCGTCGTTTCGTTTTCATAGTGCTGCGGGCACCAGGCGCTGACGACCACCTCTCCCGTCTGAGTGAACTTGATTGCGTTACCGGTGAGGTTGACGATCACCTGCCGCAGCCGACCGGGGTCACCGACCACCCGCCGAGGTACCTCGCTTCCGATTTCGCAGGCTAGCTCGAGGTCTTTCTTGTAGGCCTCCTCTGCGAACATCCCGACCGCTTCGTCGATCAGCATCCACAAGTCAAATTCGACTTCTTCCAAGACGAGCTTCCCAGCCTCGATCTTGGAAAAATCCAGGATGCTGCTGATTAGGTCGAGCAGCGTCTCGCCTGACCTACGAACAGTCGTCGCGAGGTCGCGTTGAGTTTCGGTTAGCTCGGTCTGAAGTAGCAATTCGTTCATGCCCAGAACCCCGTTCATCGGGGTGCGGATCTCATGACTCATCTTGGCCAAGAAATCCGATTTGGCATTATTTGCGGCTTCTGCTGACTCCTTGGCTCGCTTGAGCGCGACGTTCGCCTCGGTGCGTTTCTCAACCTCGTGTTCCAGAAAATCACTGTGTTGTGCCAGCTGTATGCTCTGCGCGTGGATGTGGCCCAGCATTTGATTGAAGCCGCTAATCAACGTGCCGATCTCGTCCTTTGACTTTCTTGCCTCTGCTTGAACGCTGTAGTCCCCGTCGGTCGCGATCTTCTTCATGACGGCCGTGAGTGAACGGATCGGGTCGGAAAGACGTCGCTGAAACATGGCCGACAGGATGAAGGCGAGAAGGGAGAGTGAGAGCAGCACGATCCCGCCGACGTCTCCATAGGATTCGATACGCGCGCGAAGGACTGCCAAGTCTGAGCGAATCCAGAGGGTACCGATCGTCTCCCCGTCGACGACGATCTTCCTAGTAAGGTCTAGGGCATCCCTTGAGAACCGGTGGTTTCCGCTTCCGGCAAGAAGCTGGGGATGGGCTTCCAGTACGCCCTGGATCCACTCTTGATCCGCTTCCGGGTTCCCATCTGGGTCGCTCCGGATATAACTCGCGAAGATGTCGTCATGAGCGGTAACGATGAACGCCGAGATGACATGGGGATCGCTTTTCAGGTTGCCTAGGTGTGCTCCGGCGGCTTTTTGGTTTTTGCGGACGACATCCTGGCCAGCACCGCTGGCGATGATCTCAGCGACCGTGGAGACGTCTTCAACGAGATCGTTTCGCTGGCCGATCACGTCGGTGATCAGATAGACCGCGGAGGCTAGCAGCAGCACGATGATGCTCGTGGCCACCATGATAGCGGTCAGCTTGAACCGGATCGATACTGTCGGCACAAAGCGCATTCGAACGATGCTGGTGGACCCAACCCTCCGTCGGGGGAGAGTAAACCGGTAAGCCAGGCGGGGGACTACCGCACCATTTGAGAGCAAGCAATGTGCCAGGGACGTGGGGCGACACAGGAGTGGAAACAGCGGTCGTCTTTGGTGGCATTTCGTTGTCACGGGCGGCATTCGGCTACCTGGACGGTTGCCAGTCACGTCGTGTTGCGCTCGACGGCCCGGGTCCAGATCCGCTCAAGCCGGACAAAACATTAGCCACTTACCGGGTAGTGTGACTTGCCACAAATCTGTGTGTTTCAACATAGCCAGAGCTGTTACCGGGAGCGCTGTAAGTTGTTGCGTCCGAATGGATTTGGCGTCAGAGTGGAAACGATGTTCCCAATTAATGTCTTGACTTTTTTGTGTCATTACTGTCTAATACGGTTGTTAGACCCCATCCGAGAAGGGCGATCCGACCGCGAGGCCGGATTCGCAAAGCCAACGGGTCTCGTCGAGATGGCCGGGCTGCCGAACATGGGGTTGTCGGCCGACGACCTCAACACTTCACTGAAGAGGCAAATCATGAATCGAACTGCACGTTGGGTCCTAGGACTCGCCGTCCTGGAATATCATCGCCAACGTTTGAGTCGGATGGAATCACACTCGCTGCGACATCGGAAACGATCGATTTCGAAGGGGCAGCGGAAGGAACCCTGAACCCGGTGGTGTTTGGCGATCTCGGGAGCGGGCCGATCGCGACGTCTGCCCCCAACATCGCGGATGCCGTGTGTCCGGACAGGGATGTGGCGATCATCTACGACACCGCCAGCGGAAACGGTGGCGACACCTTTGACCTCGACCTTCAGTCGCAGCAGGGGAACGTGCTCGTCATCGAGGAAGATCTCGCCGACACCGACGGTGATGGCGACCCCGACGATTGCAGCAACGGCGGCGATCTCGTCATCGACTTTTCTGGCGTAGATGCCGGAGGGGTGACCGTTGACTTCGTGACGATCCTGGATATCGAGCAAGCCACTGGAGCCAACACGATCGACCTGTTGGGTCCAGGTGACGCATTTATCACCTCGGTGGACATCCCTTTCACTGGTGATGGTGGGATTACGCCACCGATCGACCTCGGTCCGACCGCTGGCGTCGTGAAAATGGTTTTCCACTTCGTGACCTCGGGCGCTGTTGATGACCTCGTCTTCACGGAACCTGAGGAAGCACGCGTTCGCGTGGGCTGACGCCGGCTGGAATCCGGATGCTGCGGTCTCCACCATGTTCGCCGCGGCTGCGGCCGCCCCGTACGCAGCTCTCGGAGCCGCGACCCTTCATGAGGGCCTGTCGTTCCAGGGTGGGAACTCGGTGGAAGAGAAGGCCGAGATTCTGCTGCGAGCCGCCATCGCGGCGGTGCTGAACGCGGACAACCCGAATGTGAGCTACGCGTTCTCGTCGGCTCAGATCATCGCGGCCGTGAACGCGGCGTTGGCGAGTCAGGACATCGGCACGATCCTGTCGCTGGCGTCTGACCTCGACGACGAGAACAACGCGGGCTGCCCGCTGGGCAACAGCTAGCCGTTCACCAACGCTAGGTTGCCACGACTAGCTTGGCTTTCAATCCCCCGTGCGAAGGGGCCCTCGATTCGAGGGCCCCTTCTTTTTGTGCCCAACGCTAGGTAGGGAGCTTGGCTTGCAGTCGCTCGAGGACGGCCAACAAATCGGGCGCATCGTCGAGCACGCCACGAAAGGGGTCGGCCTTTAGCTGGGCGACACGACGCGGCACGGAGCGAATGGTGTGGCGGCGGATGTCGAGCCCCTTCTTGATCTCACTCCACTTGAGCGGTGTTGACACCGGTGCGCCGGCGATCGGCCGAACGCTGAACGGGGCGACTAGCAGCTGCCCCCGGCGATTCTGCAGGTAGTCGAGGTATACCTTGCCCTCACGATCGGCGATCGTGCGCGTCAGGGTGGCGATCTTAGGATGGCGAGCGACGACGACCTGCGACAAGAGCTCGCCCAGCGCTCGCGACATCGCGTAGTCGAAGCGGCCATCCAGCGGGACCAGCACGTGAAGCCCGGTCGACCCGCTCGTCTTTACATAGGCCGGTAGTTCGATCTCCTTGCACAGTTTATGGATAGCCCTAGCAACTTCAACCACGTTCTCAAATGGAGCGTCCTTGGGGTCGAGGTCGAGGATGCACCAATCCGGGTGGTCGAGTGACTCCACCCGGCTGGCCCAGATGTGGAGCGGGATCGTCGCCATGTTGGCCAGATAGAGAAGGGTCGAGAGATCATCGCACACCACGTACGCGAGCTCGCGCTCTGAATGCTCGCTCCAGATCGGGACGGTGCGGATCCAATCCGGGACGAAGCCCGGCGTGTTCTTTTGGTAGAACGAGTTGCCCTCGATTCCGTCTGGGAAACGGGTCAGCACCAACGGTCGATCGCGGAGGTAGGGGAGTAAGGCCGGGGCGATCTTGCGGTAGTACTCGAACAGGTCGCGCTTGGTGTACCCGTCGCTGGGCCAGAAAACCTTGTCGGGGTTCGACAGGCGGACTTCGGCGGCCGCTGGTTGCTCAACGTCGGGCTCGACCGGTTGATCGTCGGCGACCCACGGTAGCTCACATTCGGCAGGCGGTTTATCGTCGCGCAAGCCCAGGAAGGCCGGTTGCCTCAGCAACCCTTCTTCCGTCGCTTCTAGGTAGCGGACCTCGCACACCAGC
>JBDHFX010000024.1:0-26919 GCA_039590215.1 Gemmatimonadota bacterium
GCTGACGATGATCGTGATGGACAAGACGAAAGAGATCGGGATCTTGCGCTCGATGGGGCTAGAGGGCCGATCGATTCGAAGAGTTTTCGTCTACCAAGGTGCCCTGATCGGCGTCGTTGGCACGGGTCTAGGCACTCTGGCTGGGCTCGCAGCCGCGCTTCTACTTGCTCGCTATCGGTTCATTTCACTTCCCGGCGACGTTTACTTTATCGACACCTTGCCGGTAGACGTGGAGCCGTGGGGGGTTCTGTGGATCGTAGCCGCCAGTCTTCTGATCAGCCTGATGGCGACGTGGTACCCTGCTTCGCAGGCCGCGCGTATGGCCCCAGTAGATGCCATCCGGTATGAGTGATCGACAGTTTGGGGCCGACGGCCCATTGCTGGTGGCGCATCGTCTGCACAAGGAGTACCCCAGTGGTGGTGGTCCGTTGGTGGTGTTGCGGGGCGTTGATATGGAGGTGCAACCCGGCGAGACGGTAGGAATCGTGGGTGCCTCGGGGGCGGGGAAGAGCACACTCCTACACCTTTTGGGTGGTCTCGATCGGCCGACCCGCGGTCGGGTTCTGCTCGCCGGCCAGCACCTCAGCCAGTTGTCTGACAGTGAGCTGTCGAGCGTTCGTAGCAAGCTGCTGGGTTTCGTTTTTCAGTTTCATCATTTGTTGATGGAGTTCTCGGCGCTGGAAAACGTAACCCTGCCGCTTCGCATCCAGGGTGTCGAAGACGATACGGCGAAGCGTAAGGCCCGCGCGGTTCTGGAGGAGGTGGGTTTGGGTGAGCGGCTGTCCCACCGACCGAGTGCGTTGTCCGGTGGCGAGCAGCAACGAGTCGCATTCGCAAGAGCGCTCGTTCATGAGCCGATGGTGATCCTCGCTGACGAGCCATCAGGTAATCTGGACCGCGCCAACAGCGAGCACCTGCATGATTTGATGTTCAGCCTGGCGAGAGAGAAACGAGTGGCGTTCGTGGTGGCGACCCACGACGAGCGTTTGGCAGGCAGGACGGACCGTCTCTTGCGTTTGGATGACGGCGTCGTGGCCCCGGTCACCGCTGGCGTGGCTTCCGAGGGGTGGTCGAACCCAACGGGGGTTTGAACATCGCCACATGGCGGTGCGTTTTACTCGGTGTGGCAGCGTAATTAGCTTCTAGGCACCTGCAGTGAAGCCCTTTGACCAGGATTGAAGTGATGTTGTGTGAAGATTGCCACGAGAATCCGGCCAGCGTTCACTTCACTCAGATCGTGAACGACGAGACCGAGACCCTTCATCTGTGTCAATCGTGCGCAGAGGAGCGCGGACTCAAGACTCCGTCGCCGGGATCCCAAGCTCCGTTGTCGGATTTCCTGTCCGAGATGGGTGCGCCGATCTTCACCAGCGCCACCAATGCCAACGCAGCTTGTCCTCGGTGTGGGTGTACGTTCCGACAGTTTCGCAAGACCGGTAGGCTTGGGTGCTCTCGATGCTACACCACGTTCGAACAAGAGATGAGCGCGCTGCTGCGTCGGATTCATGGCTCCAATGAGCATGTCGGGATCTGCGAAGACGAAGGTGTACAAATACCCGCTGGTCCAGAAGCTCGATTGGCGACGATGCGTCGCGAGCTGCGACAAGCAGTTGACAACGAGGAATACGAACGAGCGGCCGAGTTGCGCGACGCGATCGTGGAATTAGAAACAGACCAGGTCATCGTTCCTGTCGACGCAAACGCAGCAGTGGAAGAAGTGGGAGGTGGAGAAGAGTGAACCTGCCCAGTGATGACCTTCTGCAGCCTGTCGAGGGTGGGTTGGCTTGGATCACGGGGGACGGCCCGCACGCGGGCGTAATCCTGTCGACCCGTATCCGATTGGCGCGCAATCTTGAGCGATATCCGTTCCGCGAGACCATAAGCGGGAGCCAGCAAGAGCTGGTTATGGAGGAGATCGTCGAGGCGTTTGAGTCAACAACCAACGATGTTCGCCAGTTCGTAAGGCTGGCGGACCTTCCCGAGACCGATCTGACCGTCCTTCTTGAACGGCACTTGGTCAGCCGTGAGATGGTGAAGTTCCGTGAAGCCAGTGGTCTGCTGGTCGGAGATGGGGGCCGTTTGGCGCTGTTGATCAACGAGGAGGACCACGTGCGCATACAGGCGCTGACGCCCGGTCTGCAGATCGAGACCTCATGGCAGATCGCTAGCCGAACCGATAAGACGCTGCGCAGCCAGTTGCGCTTCGCCTATCATCATCGTTTTGGTTTTCTGACCAGCTGCCCGACGAACACGGGGACCGGTTTACGGGCTTCAGTTTTAGCTCACTTGCCAGCGCTGGTTTTAACCCGCGAAATCGCGAAGGTCCTTCAGGGGTTAGCCCAAATCGGTTTGACATTCCGCGGACTCTACGGGGAAGGTTCCGACGTTATCGGGAACTACTTCCAGATCTCGAACCAAACCACGCTCGGGAAGAGTGAGGACGAACTGGTCGATCACCTCGGTCAGATCACCCGACAAGTGATCGAGTACGAGGAGAATGCCCGCCAGGTTCTCGTCCGGGATGCGCTTGACGAAATCGAGGACAAGGTGTGGCGGGCGTACGGTCTGATGACCTGCGCTCGCTCGCTTTCGTTCGACGAGATGATGAATCTGCTGTCCGCCGTGCGTCTAGGCGTGAGCATGAAACTGCTGCCTCGGATCGGGGTATCCACCCTCAATCTGCTATTATTGTGGGGAGAAACGCGCCGGCCGCAAGCTCGATAAGCGGGAGCGCGAGATTGAGCGGGCCTCTCTGGTACGAGAAATGTTAGCGGAGAAAGGGCAGGAGACCGATGAATAGCAATTTCACCGATCGAGTACGCAAGGTCCTTTCGATGGCACGCGAGGAGGCGACCCGCCTACATCATGACTACGTGGGCACAGAGCACATTCTGCTGGGGCTCATCCGAGAAGGTGAAGGCGTCGCGGCGGCGATTCTGACCAATCTGAACGTCGATCTCGATGAGTTGCGCGAGCGGATCGAGGAGAGAGTCGAGCTGGGAAAGAGCGACATGACCGCCGACGAGGTGCCGTACACGACCCGCGCCAAGAAGGTGCTCGAGTTCTCAGTTGCGGAAGCGCGGAGTCTGAAGCACTCATACGTGGGAACCGAGCATCTCTTGCTCGGACTGTTACGTGAGGAAAAGGGAGTGGCGGCCCAAGTTCTGGATGATGTTGGAGCAACGATTGACGTGGCCCGGAACGAGACGATTCGCCTGCTCGGAGGGGAGCTGAGCTCTATGGAGAGCGGAGGCCAGACATCCAAGACGAGCGACAAGAAATCCAAGACCCCGGCTCTGGATCACTTCTGTCGAGACCTGACGGATCTGGCTCGCGACGGCGAACTCGATCCGACGATCGGGCGGCACAAGGAGATCGAGCGCGTCATAGAGGTGCTCTCACGCCGAAAGAAGAACAACCCCGTTCTGATCGGTGAACCGGGAGTGGGGAAGACCGCCATCGTGGAAGGTCTCGCGCAACGTATCACCAACGGCGAGATCGTCCACAGCCTTCGTGATTATCGGGTGCTGTCACTCGATATGGCGGCAGTGATCGCCGGTACGAAGTATCGCGGCCAGTTCGAGGAGCGGCTCAAGGCGGTCATCAACGAAATCAAGCAATCACAGAACGTGATTCTCTTCATCGATGAGCTGCACACGCTGGTTGGGGCGGGAGCGGCCGAGGGCGCGATCGACGCGTCTAACATGTTGAAGCCCGCGTTGGCCCGCGGTGAACTTCAATGTGTCGGGGCATCTACGCTCAACGAATACCGCAAGTACATCGAAAAGGACGGCGCGCTCGAGCGTCGTTTTCAACCTGTCGTTGTAGACCCGCCGACGATCGAGGAAACCATCGAGATCCTCCAAGGTCTGCGTCCTCGGTACTCGGAGCATCACAGCGTTGATATACCGGACGACACGCTCGAAGCTGCAGCCCGACTATCCGAGCGCTACATCACTGATCGGTTCTTGCCAGACAAGGCGATCGACGTGATCGACGAAGCGTGTGCTCGTGTTCACCTGGCCACCCAAGTGCCACCGCCGGAGCTGCTAGCACTGGAGGAAGAGGTACAGGAGATCATTGTCCGCAAGGATCAGGCGATTAAGGCGCAGGACTACGAGACCGCGGCCAAACTCCGCGACAGTGAGCGTGAACTGAAATCGACGATAAAGCGCAAGAAGTTAGAGTGGGAACGCGGCTCGAGCGCTGAGCAGCCGGCCCTGAGTACCGAGGACGTTGCATTCATCGTGAGTCGCTGGACGGGAGTCCCGGTGGTTCGTCTCAAGGAGGAAGAGACGGAACGCTTGCTGCATATGGAGGACGAGCTGCACAAGTTCATCGTCGGGCAGGATCCAGCCATCGGAGCGATTTCCAAGGCAATTCGGAGAACTCGAGCCGGTCTCAAGGATCCACGTCGACCGATCGGATCGTTCATCTTCTCCGGTCCGACGGGCGTTGGAAAAACGGAGTTGGCCCGGGCGCTGGCTCGGTTCCTGTTCGCTGACCCGAACTCGCTTATTCGGATCGACATGTCAGAGTACATGGAGAAGTTCACGGTCAGCCGTCTTCTCGGCGCGCCACCCGGATATGTCGGGTACGAGGACTCGGGGTACCTGACGAAGGAAGTCCGCAGGAAGCCTTACTCGGTGGTTTTGCTGGACGAGATCGAGAAGGCACACCCGGATGTCTTTAACATCCTCCTTCAGATCCTGGATGAGGGGCACATCACAGATAACTACGGACGAAAGATCGATTTTAAGAACACGGTTGTGATCATGACCTCGAACATTGGTGCGCGGCGAATCACCGGCGCCAAGGCGCTCGGGTTCCATAAGCCAACCGAGTCATCACGTGCGATGCAGATTGAGGAAGCGGTCAAGGATGAGATCGACAAGACTTTCAATCCGGAGTTCTTGAACCGATTGGATGAAGTCATTGTCTTCCATCCGCTCTCCGAGGAACACATCGCTGAGATCGTTGATATTCTGTTCCGAGACGTTCTGGAACGGTTGGGAGAGAGAGAGCTCAAAGTCGTGCTCTCCGACGAAGCGAAGTACTTCCTGGCTGAGAAGGGGTTCGATGAAAAGTTTGGTGCCCGTCCCTTGAAGCGTGCGATGCAGCGCTATCTGGAGGATCCCTTCTCGGAGGAGTTGCTCCAGGGTTGCTTCGCTCCCGGCGATGAGGTGACCGTTAACGTTGATGGCGAGAACGACAAGCTCGTGTTCGTTGTCGACAGTCCCCGTAAGCCGGAAGGAGCAGGGTCGGTTCAGGAAGAGGTCGGTTGACAGCGTCGCGGGCTGCCCCCGCCCGCGCGCTGGCGCGCTCCCTGCTACCCTCCAGCCTGGTAGTCGCTGTTCTTCTGCTTGCCGCGCCACCGCTGTTTTCCCAAACCACTGGGATGCGGATATCCGAAATCGTTGTTGAGGGAACGCGGACGATCGATCCCCAGCGGGTCCAGGCCCTCTCGGGGCTGCGGCGTGATGCGGTTCTCAACCCGCGTGTGATGCAGCAGGCGATTCGAACCCTGTGGAAGACCTACCTCTTCAACGACATCCAAATCGACACTCGCCCGGGCGATGGTGGTGTGACGATCGTGCTGACCGTGGAGGAGGCGCCGGTTGTAACGGCGCTCGAGTTCGACGGTGTGGACAAGATAAATGATAGCGATGTGGAGACGGCGCTCAAGCTGCGACCGGGTGATCGGTTGGTCGAAAGCCGCGTGTATCAGGCTGAGTTTGACGTGAGGGAGTTGTATCGGGTCCGGGGTTTCTATCTCGCCAGCGTGAACATCGAAGCCCAGGCACCAGGGGCAGATTCGACGGCGGTGTCCATTATCGTCAGTGAAGGCAGGCAAGTGGCGATCAAGACGATCGAGTTTGATGGCAATGAGACGTTCTCTGACAAGAAGCTGCGGAAAGAGATCGAAACGGAGCCCGAAGGGTTCTGGTTCTGGAAGGATGGCGAGTTCGATGAGGTCAAATGGCGGACCGATCTGACTCAAGTGCTTCCGTCATTCTACGGGAGTCGCGGGTATCTGGATATGCGAGTGGTTTCGGACTCACTGACGGTTGACGAAGCGGAAGGCAAGATGAGGCTTTTCGCGACCGTCGACGAAGGTACCCGTTATCGGACCGGCGATATCGAGATCGAGGGCAACACCCGCTTCTCTCGAACCGATTTGCGCGAGTTCGTCAAGGTAGAGTCAGGGGGTGTGTTCGATACCGCAGCAGTCCAAGAGACCCAGGCTGACCTATTGAACCTGTACGCCGATGACGGGTACATCTACGCCCAGGTGCAACCCGTGCGCAGGGTGCGACCAGACACCGCTGTGGTCGATCTCACCTGGCAGATCCGCGAGGGGAGCCCGGCTTACATCCAGCGGGTATCGGTCAAGGGCAATACGGTCACCCACGAATCAGTCATTCGAAGGCACCTCTTCGTGCAACCGGGAGAGCGTTTTCGCCGATCCGACGTTCGCAACAGTCTGCTGTCACTGGAAGGTCTTGGATTCTTCGAACCCGGGATTATTCCGACGACACGCGTCGTCGACCAAGAAACAGGGGATATCGATCTATCGTTTGAGCTGACTGAGCGCCGCACGGGATCGCTATCATTGGGTGCAGCGGTGGGGGGTGGGACCGGGTTGTCCGGGTTTATCGGTTACGAGCAGCCGAACCTCTTTGGGCGTGCAAGAACAGGTCGGATCAGGTGGGAGTTTGGGAGTCGCAACCAGAATATCGAGTTGGGCTACACCGAGCCGATATTCTTGGGAACCAGGACTTCTCTGTCGACTTCGTTTTTTAGCTTTGATCGCCGATTCACCAATCAGGCCTTTCGGCAGGACGCACTCGGTGGCAGCGTGCGCCTTGGAACACCGCTTCCATGGGATGACGCGACGCGGGTGTTCTACGGGTACAAATGGCAGCGGGTAGACTTGGAAGACACAACCGGCAGCAACGAGGAGTTGGAGGAGGAGTATCCACGCACCGAGTCGAGCCTCACGCTCGGCTTGGTTCGAGACACCCGGTTACCTCGTCGTCATCCTATTCAGGGTGCTCGGCACTCTCTCAACGTGGACTTTGCGGGTGGACCATTGGGTGGAAACGTCGGGTTTCACAAGTATGAGTTCGAGAGCTCTTGGTTCGCCTCTACCTTCAATGATCGGACGACCATCAATCTCAAGCTCAAAGCAGGCGGGATTAACTCCACAGGTTTCGTTCCAATCACTGAGCAATTTGTCTTGGGCGGTGTACAATTCCCGGCCGAAGGGCTTCGCGGTTACCGGGAAAACTGCGTCGGGTTGCTCAATTCGGGCTCTCCGGAGGGCGACTCCTGCGGCAGTGACCGAGGAAACGCGTTTTTGCTTCTGACAGCTGAGCACTTTTTCAAGATCTCGGATACGATATACGCGTCTGTTTTTTATGATGCCGGAGACGTGTTTCGCGAGTTCCGTGACATGACATTTGCGGATTTGAAGCGTGGCGCGGGTATCGGTGTGTCGGTTGAGCTGCCCGGGGTTGGACCGCTGGGGCTCGACTATGGGTACGGGTTTGACCGGCGGGACATCCTCGGGAACCCCGATCCCGGCTGGGAGCTGCATTTCCGGTTTGGTATGCTCCAGCGCTGAGTCCCGGCCCCGGCGTCGGTTGGCAGCAGATTGGGTGTGCGCCAGCTAAACTCTCATGTTGATCATAATGCCTATGAGGAGGGAATCCATCATGTCGAGACCAAGAATCGTCCTTGCGGTCCTGCTGCTGGCTGTTTTACCAGGAGTCGCACTGGCGCAGGGTGGCGAGCTCAAGATCGCCTACGTCGACTCCGACGCGGTCATCAAGCAGGCGCCTGGATACACGGATGCCAACGAGGAATTCAATCGTACCGCCAATGAGTGGCGTGATTCGCTGGCGCAGAGACAAGAGGAGCTGCAAGGCCTTTTTGAGGAGTACAAGCGCCAAGAAGTGATTCTGTCGCCTGAGAAAAAGACCGAGCGCCAGGAAGAAATGCTCAGGCTCGAGCGCGAGATGCAGGAGTATTTTCAGAGCAAGTTCGGGCCCGAGGGAGAGGCTGGAGTGCGTCAAGCCGAGCTCATGCAGCCGATTATCGAGCGCGTGAACCGGGTGATCGATCAGACGAGACAAGAGGGGCAGTACTCGTTGATCTTCGATCTGAACGACGGTGCTTTGGTGGCCGGCGACCCGGCACTCAACATCACCGAGGAGATCATTCAGAAGCTCCGCGCTTCGGAGCCCGTTGCGCCGTCTTCGGACTGACGGAGTTCCACCGATTGACCTGGAGGTCGCATGCCATCGTACTCGCTGGGTGAGCTGGCGAGAGCGATTGATGCCCGACTGGAGGGTGATCCCTCAATCGAGGTAAGCGGTATCGCCCCGCTCGAGGGTGCCGGCCCCGAGGATCTCTCTTTTCTCGCAAATCGGAAGTACCTGGATGCGGCCCTGGCATCGTCTGCCGGAGCGCTGGTAGTCGACGACGATTACCAGGCCAACGGGCAGAATGTGTTGCGGAGCGACAACCCTTATCTGTCGTTCGCACGCGCGGTCAACCTGTTGTTGCCCCCGCCAGTGGTTGAGCTCGGCGTGCATGCGTCCGTGATTGTGGACCGGGCGACGACGCTTCCGAACGACGTCTCGATTGGCCCCGGCTCGATCGTTGGCCCAGGGGTGGGGCTAGGGTCGAACGTTGTGATTGGCTCGCTGTGCGTCATCGAGGAGGGAACCGAGATCGGAGATGGCAGTCAACTGTTTTCCCGGGTCACCGTGCATCGGGGCACACGCCTCGGGAAGCGCTGCATCGTACAGAGTGGAACCGTGCTGGGCTCCGACGGCTTTGGCTATGCGACCGACAAGCTTGGACAGCACCACAAGGTTCCCCAGCGGGGTGGGTTGTCGATCGGTGACGATGTCGAAATTGGTGCCAACGTGACGATCGATCGCGGGTCGGCTGGAGCGACGGTCATCGAGTCCGGGGTTAAGATTGACAACCTCGTGCACATTGCTCATAATGTGCAAATAGGTAGAAATGCTATCATAGTTGCTCAAGTCGGCATCTCAGGCAGCACAGAAGTGGGGGAGAGCGCTATGTTAGCTGGCCAGGTGGGGATCGTGGGGCATGTGAAGGTCGGTGCTCGCGCCCGGGTCGGCGCTCAGGGAGGAGTAATTGGTGATATCCCAGCAGACGCTGAATACTCAGGCTATCCGGCGCGATCCCATCGAGATCAAATGCGCGCGCATGCGCTTTTCTCCCGGCTCCCCGAGCTGTTCGAGCGTATCAAGACGCTGGAGCGCCAGGTGAGATCCAAATCTTAAGGGACCTCCGGTAACTCACGAAATCGATATGATGAGTAACAATCGACAACTCACCATTGCGCATCC
This sequence comes from Gemmatimonadota bacterium, assembly GCA_039590215.1. Lineage (GTDB taxonomy): Bacteria > Gemmatimonadota > Gemmatimonadetes > JACCXV01 > JAHWKZ01 > CAMYLR01. Next base: position 9,390 of record JBDHFX010000024.1, read on the forward strand.
CGTGACCTATAGCGGCGTGGGACTCCACACCGGAAACCAGTGTCATATGACGTTTGTTCCTGCGGAAGCGAACACTGGGATCCGGTTTGTGCGCGTGGATCTCGAGGGACACCCAGAGATCGTTGTTGAGCCTGACCATGTAATCGGCGTGGAGCGAGGGACTTCGATCGGGATCGACGGTAGCAAGGTCCACACGATCGAGCACGTCCTCGCCGCACTTGCCGTACGAGGCATCGATAATCTGCGGATCGAGCTCGATTCCAGCGAACCACCGGTGGGGGACGGCTCCAGCTTGCCGTTTTGGAAGGTACTCCAGGAAGCTGGCCTCGCGGAGCTCGACGCCGAGCGTAGGCGGTACCGTGTCGAGGAACCGATTTTTTACGAGGACGGCGGGGTCGAGATTACCCTGCTGCCTTCCGATCGCCTGCAAGTGTCATTCTCGATCGATTTTGATCACCCGCTCGTCCAACATCAGTTCGAGTCCTTTGAGATCACGCCAGACACGTTCGAAAAGGAGATCGCGCCAGCCCGCACGTTCGGTTTCTTGGCCGAGATCGAACAGCTGAGGGAGGCCGGTCTCATCCGGGGTGGCAATCTCCGCAATGCGATCGTTATCGGCGATGACGAAATCCTGAGTGAGGAACGACTCCGATTCCCTACCGAGCTCGTCCGCCATAAGATCCTGGACCTGCTTGGAGATCTGAAGGTTCTCAACGTGGACATTCAGGCTCACATCATCGCCCATCGTTCGGGTCACCGGACGCACCTGGCGCTGGTTCAGATCCTCAAGCGACGAATGGCGGGCGAAAGCGGGAACAACTCGAGTCCGCATGTCGGCAGACCGTCGGCGGGCGCGATATCACAAGAGCAAGCCTCGAAGACCGTGCTCGACGTGTCGCAGATCCTTGACACGATCCCACATCGGTATCCGTTCCTACTTGTCGATCGGGTCGTCGAGATGGAAGACGGAAAACGCGTTGTCGGGATCAAGAACGTGACGATAAGTGAGCCATTCTTTCAGGGTCATTTCCCTGGGCACCCGGTGATGCCTGGGGTGCTGATCGTCGAGTCGATGGGTCAGGTTGGGGGCCTGCTTCTGATGAGCTTGGTCGACGACACAGAGGAAAAAGTCGTTTACTTCACTGGTCTTGATAACGTTCGGTTCAGACATCCGGTCCGGCCTGGAGATCAGCTCGTGTGCGAACTAGAGATGGTGCGACGCCGCGGCGCGCATTGCAAGATGCGTGGTGTAGCCCGAGTCAACGGTTTGGTGGTTGCGGAAGCCGACCTGATGGCGACACTCGTCGAAAAATGAAATCGGTAGCGGAGACCATACACGCGACTGCGATCGTAGATGAAAGTGCGGAAATCAGCGCTGACGTCTTCGTCGGCCCATACGCGATCATTGGTCCCGGGGTCACGATCGGTGCTGGCACCCAAATAGCAGCGCACGCAGTGATAGAGCGTGATACGACAATAGGCGAGCGCTGCAAGATTCACTACGGAGCGATCATCGGAAGCGATCCTCAGGATCTGAAGTACCAGGGCGAACCGACGACTTGCGTGATCGGCAACCGTACGGTGATTCGCGAGTACGCGACCGTGAATCGCGGAACCCTGGCGCAAGGATACACGAGCATCGGTGACGCCTGCTTGCTCATGGCGTACGTGCATGTTGCACACGATTGCCTCGTAGGCGACGGTGTGATCCTGTCAAATGCTGTAAACCTGGCTGGGCATGTCTGCATAGACGAGAACGCCATTATTGGCGGGATGACCCCGGTTCATCAATTCGTCCGTATAGGCGCGCATGCGTTTGTGGGTGGGTGCTCTCGCATCCAGAAGGATGTGCCGCCCTACGTCAAAGCCGCCGGTGACCCCGCGGCTTTGTTCGGGCTCAATTCCGTCGGCCTCGATCGGCGTGGTTTCCCGGAGAACGTAAAGAGCGAACTCAAGCGAGCGTACCGGCTGTTCTTTAACTCCAAGCTCAACATCACCCAAGCGTTGGATCGATCCAAGGATGAGCTTCATCCGTACCCGGAGATCGTTCGCTTCATCACGTTCATAAACGAGAGCGAGCGGGGAGTCACAGTTTAGGATGGTCCTCATCAAGGCCTGGAAAGAACGCCAGGCCGTCTCACCGCACCGACCTAGGCGGGTGAGAACGCGTTGGATGGTGGTAGTGCTCGCCGCGGTGGTCCTTGCTACCTGGATGCTCGGGAGGATTCAGTGAGCCGTCCTCGTCTTCGGTTTCTCGCCAGTAATAGCGGCTGGCTCGTGGCTCGCTTTGTAAGGGCGCTGTCTAGCACGTGGCGGGTAGACGTGACTGGCCTGGAGCACGTGCAGGCGGTGCGGGACGAGGATCGGGGCGTCATCTTCTGCTTCTGGCACGGACGGATGCTCGAGCTGGCGGCCCTCCACGCTGGGAAGGACGTCGGCGTGCTCGTGTCCAGTCATCCGGATGGCGTTATGGCAGCCAAGATCGTCGGCCCGCTCGGGTATGTTCCGATCCGCGGCTCTCGGCGTCGGGCGCCGGTGGCCGGGTTTCGAGCAATGTTGCGTCACGCCGCGGCCGGGGGGGACCTGGCCCTTACTCCAGACGCTCACACCGATATCCATAGCGTGTTGCCGGGTGCCGTGGCGCTGGCGGGCAGGACTGGCCACGCGCTGGTACCAGTCGCTGCCGCCGCTCGACCCTGCAGGCGTGTCGAGTCGTGGGATCGGTTCGAGATCCCGTGGCCCGGGGCTCGTGTCTGCGTCCGCTACGGAAGCGCGGTCCGGGTCGCGAAGGCGGCCGATGAACGACAGAGCGCGAGCCGAGAGCTCGGCATTCGGCTCCGTGCCCTCCACAGGCAACTGGAGAGCGAGCTCACCGAGCAGCCGCGCCGGGTAGAGCGACGCCGTCGAGCGACCCTTTCGGGATGATCCCTAGATCAGAGCGACCGGCCCCGTCTGCTATCGGCGGGCCAACGGTCGTCGAACGCTCAACCACGTATGGTTGGGCGCGCCGGACCTTGTACGGCGAAGGTGGCGCGTTGAGTGCGGCGTTTCGTGGGCTCGCCACTCCACTCGCTTCGGGGTGGGCGATCGCCGCCGATCGGCGGCTGAAGAGTGATGAGCCCGCGATCCGTCTCGGTGCCCCTACGATAAGCGTTGGCAATGTCACGCTGGGCGGTGGGGGAAAGACGCCGCTGATCCATTGGCTGATCACCCAGGGGCTAGCTAGCGAGATCCGAGTGGCGGTGCTGTCGCGCGGCTACGGGCGCGGCGCAAACGATGTTGCCGTGGTGACGCCCGGAGATACCTCGATCGACGTGGCGGCGATCGGAGATGAGCCAGCGCTGCTCGCACGGGCTGGGGCGTGGGTGGGTGTGGGTGCCGATCGCCTGGCTGCAGCGCAGGCCGTGTTGGCAGCGACCGATCCCGACCTATTCCTGCTCGATGACGGATTGCAATATCGAAGAGTCTCCCGGGAGCTGGATTTGATCGCGTTCGCGGGTCGTGATCTGGTAGCACCAGCCAAGTGCGTGCCCTCCGGGCCGCTTCGTCAACGACCATCGTGGAGGCCGCCTCGCGGGGCCTGGGTCGTCAACGGCGTCGATCCCCGAACACGCGCCTGGCCACCAGGGTCGATCGGCCACGCGCTGGCTTCCTGGTGGGAGCACGCACCCGGGACTGCGACCCAGTGGCGAGACGCTGGCACCGTTGACTTGGCGGGATGGTTGGCTGGGGGCGAGGGACGGTTCGAGGTCGCCGATCGGAAGGTGATCGTTATTGCCGCCGTAGCCGACCCGGTTTCGGTGGCCCGATTCGCCGAGTGTGCCGGTTTGTCGCCGACGATCGTGGTCGCCTTTCCTGACCACCATCGCTTTACGGAGATCGACATCGCCGCGCTACTGGTCAAGCACCGCGACGTGCCGTTCGTTGTCACCGAGAAGGACGCGATCAAGTGTCGACCCGAATGGTTCGGCGACCGACCAGTAGGTGTGCTTCGTCGGAGGCTGGAGCCTTCGGATCCCGAGCTGCTGAAGAAGCTCGTCGCGGACGTGATGGTTTCGAGCCCACGATGAACACCCGCGCTACGGACCGAGTTATTGAGACCGACGTGTTGGTTCTTGGGAGCGGTATCGCGGGTCTCTCATATGCCATCAAAGCGGCGGCGCACGGAACCGTAACGGTGATCACCAAGAAAGAGGACTCCGAGGCCAACACCAACTATGCGCAGGGTGGAATCGCCGCGGTCATGGATCCCGCCGATTCCTTTGATGCGCACATCGCCGATACGCTGCGCGCTGGCGACGGTTTGTGTAACACTGACGCAGTTCGGCTCGTGGTTGAGGAGGGGCCGACCCGGGTTCGCGAGCTTATCGATTACGGGGTTCGCTTCAGCTACTCAGCGGGCGATCCAACCGAGCTCTCTCTGGCTCGAGAAGGGGGTCACTCGGCGCGGCGGATCGTGCGCGCCGACGATCTCACCGGCCGGGCGATAGAAAGCGGACTCCTTGGTGCCGCGGATCGGGCGGGTGTGCGGATTCACGAGCACTATTTTGCGCTGGACCTGTGGATCACGGAGTCGGCACGTGGAACGCAGTGCGTTGGCGCAGTCGTCGTTGACCGCCACGGGGGCGAGCTGGTGGCGGTCCGCGCCCGTGTGACCTACATGGCCACAGGCGGGTGCGGTCAGGCCTATCGGTTCACGACAAACCCATCGATCGCGACCGGTGATGGTATCGCGATGGCCTATCGGGCCGGGGCGGCAGTGGCCAACATGGAGTTCACCCAGTTTCACCCGACAGGGCTGTATCCCGTTGATGAGAAGCCGTTTCTGATCAGTGAGACCGTCCGGGGCGAGGGAGCCATCCTGCGCAATGTCGATGGTCACCCGTTCATGCAGAGCCACGGAACCGCCGAGCTCGCCCCAAGGGACGAGGTGGCGCGGGCCATTGACGCTGAGATGCGGGCCTCCGGGGCGAGCCACGTTTGGCTCGATTGCAGCCCGATCTCGCACCAAACGTTCGAGGAGCGATTCCCGAACATTTTGGCAACATGTCGGGAGCGAGGCCTCGACCCTCCCGATGACATGCTCCCGGTCGTGCCGGCCGCGCATTACATGTGCGGCGGGGTCCAAACCGATCTTTGGGGGCGAACCGGCATACACGCTCTTCTCGCAGCCGGTGAAGTGGCGTGCACGGGAGTCCATGGCGCCAATCGGTTGGCTTCAAACTCGCTCTTGGAAGCGGTCGTCTTTGCCGCGCGGGCCGCTGAGGTGACTCGAGATGTGCTAGCGGAGCGCATCGCGGACGCCGGCGACCCACCAGTCTTGGCATCGACGCCGCCTGTTGAGAGTTCGGCGGCTCAGTTGCGTGCCGAGATCGGCGACATTCTATGGGGCGGTGCAGGCATCGTCAGGGACGACGACGGGTTGGCACGCGCCGCGAGCCAGCTTGGAGAACTGGGGCGTCGCATGCCGAACTTCTCGGCGGTACCGGAGATGGGAGAGGTGATCAACTTGTTCCAGATAGCCCAGCTTATCGTCGACTCGGCACAGCGGCGTCGCGAGAGCCGTGGCTTGCATCACACGCTCACCTATCCGGAAACCGATCCGGGGCAACAACACGACACGGTGCTGATTCCAGAAGCCAAATCTCCGGTCGGTGGCTAGGAGTACGTGCAGATCGAGATCATCGCAGTTGATCGACTTCGAAGCGATTGGGTGCGGGCTGGTGTAACCGAGTATATGGCTCGAATCGAGCGCTTCTGTAGGATTGAGCGGAAGCACGTCAAACCTTCCAAGAAGGTGGGTGCGGAGGCGCTGGAGGACGAGGGTCAGCGAATTCTCAAGATCGCTGGGACCGGGTCTCGCGACCGGTTAGTCGCCGTGACACCGGGGGCGGAATCGCTGGCGTCCGAGGGCTGGGCCGCACTGCTCGACGGATGGTGCATCGACGGGGTCGGACGCGCGATTTTCGCGGTTGGCGGGGCCGATGGGCTCTCGCCGGCAGTGATCGCAGCTGCCGATCGCAGCGTCGCGCTGGGGCCCCAAACGCTCGCGCACGAGTTGGCACAGGTCGTGCTAGTAGAGCAGCTCTACCGCGCCTGGACGATTATACGCGGTGAGCCCTACCATCATTGAAGACGTCCACGGGTCTACCTGGGGATGAGGTGAGGGTGCAGATTGTGGGTGCCCAGTAGGCGAATTGGACTGCAACGCAGGCCCGGAAGGGAGCGATCAATTGAAAATCCTGATTCTTGGAGCTGGTGGGTTCATCGGCTCCCACATGGTTGACCATTTGATATCGAGAGCCGAGCACGACGTAGTCGGAGTCGACATCACAAACGAGAAACTGGCTGGAATCGAAGGCGAAAACTTTGTCTTTCATAAGATGGATGTGCGCGAAGAAAACGAGCCCGTAAACAAGCTCATCGGTGAGGCCGACCTCGTCGTTGACCTCGTCGCCCACGCCAATCCAAGTCTCTACAACACCACACCGCTCGAGGTTTTTGATCTCAATTTCTATCAGAACATGAAAGTCCTTCGTATGTGCCTCGATAATCCTGGGGTCAGGCTGGTGCAGTATTCCTCTGCTGAAGTGTACGGGAAGCTGACGGAGGGTGAGCGCTATTACGAGGACGAGTCCGATAGCGTCTTCGGGCCGGTGGAAAAACAGCGCTGGATTTACGCGACATCAAAGGTATTGCTTGAAAGAGTCATCCACGGTCACGGGGCCGCCGGTAACATCGAGTACACCATCGTTCGCCCGTTCAACTTCTGTGGGAGCCGGATCGACTACCTAGTGCCGGCTAACAGCCAGGGTGGGCCGCGGGTCTTTGCGCATTTCATGTCGGCGCTTTTGACCGGTGGACGAGTACAGCTGGTCGACGGTGGTGATGCGCATCGAACGTTTCTGCACATCGACGACGCCAACCGCGCGTTCCAAGCGATTCTCGACAACCCCGGCGCGACGAAAAACCAGATCTTCAACGTCGGCAATCCAGAAAACAACGTCACGATCCGCGATCTCGGGAACATGATGATCGAGTTATACGAGGAGCTTACCGGCGAGCCTTCTCAGAGCGAGCTCGTCGACGTGAGCGGCGAAGAGTTTTACGGCGAGGGGTACGAGGACTCGGATCGACTCCGTCCAGACATTACCAAGATCCGCTCACTCGGTTGGGAACCAAAGCACGATCTGCGGTCGACCCTTCGCGAAACGATGCAGTACTACTTGAAGCAATGGACCGAGGTTGGCGAGAGTTTGTTGACCAGCTAGTAACTGGCTGCGTTCGACGATCTTAGAACCCACGGGTATATTTTGTGAAGTTGGGGCTGTAGCTCAGCTGGGAGAGCGCCTGAATCGCACTCAGGAGGTCGTCGGTTCGATTCCGATCAGCTCCACCAGACTCTGTTTGGAAGGACTCTTCAGGCGCGTCGTTAGGGAAGCCTGACGACGCGCCGTTTTCGTCGCTGGTCGATAATCTACGGGGCATGCCCCGGTGACTCCCGCCAAGCCCAGACGATCTGGATCGTCGTTTTACGAAGACGTCTACGCGATGGTTCGACGTGTCCCTCGCGGGAGAGTGGCAACCTACGGTCACATAGCGGCGCTGTGCGGCAAACCGAGAGCGGCCAGGACCGTGGGGTGGGCGCTCCACGCGCTTCCGGAAGACGCTGATGTCCCTTGGCAGCGGATAATCAACGTGCGCGGGGAGATCTCAATCGGCAAGGTCGGGATTCCGCCAGAGTTTCAACGCGCCCTGCTCGAGCGGGAGGGCGTCCAGTTCGATCTCGACGGACGGGTGGACTTCGAGCGTTGGGGCTGGCTCGGTCCCGGCATCTCAACTGAAGCTGCCACCGAAGTGGATCAGCGCGATTAGACGGTAAACCTGTTTTGCCGGTCCAAGAAACGCGGCGTAGCTTCGCCAATCCATGACCAACGAAAAGACCACAACCGTTGCTCTGCCGGATGGGGCCACACTTGACGTGGCCGCCGGTTCAACCCCGCTCGACGTCGCGAGCCAGATCGGCCCCGGTCTTGCTCGGGCGGCGTTGGCAGCGGAGGTCGATGGGCAACCCTACGACCTAGGTCGGCCGCTGGAGCGCGACTCCCGACTCCGGATCCTGACCAGCCGTGACCCCGAGGCGCTCGATATCTTCCGTCACTCCACCGCCCATCTCATGGCCCAGGCGGTTCAGCGGCTGTGGCCCGAAACTAAAGTGACGATCGGTCCCGTCATAGCCGACGGCTTCTACTACGATTTCGATCGCGACCCGGCGTTCACACCGGAGGATTTCGAGGCGATCGAGGCGGAGATGGCCAAGATCGCTAAGGAGAACCTGGAGATCACCCGCGAAGTAGTGTCCCGCGACGAGGCGGTAGCACTGTTTCGTGAGCTCGATGAGCCCTACAAGATCGAGATCATCGAGGACCTACCTGCGGACGAGACTTTGACGCTGTACCGCCAGGGGGAGTGGGTCGACCTATGCCGAGGCCCGCACGTGCCGGCCACCGGTAGATTGGGGATTTTTCGGTTGTTGTCTGCCGCCGGAGCGTATTGGCGTGGCGATGAGCGGAACAAGATGCTCACCCGGATCTATGGGACTGCTTTCTTCGACAAAGCTGAGCTGGAGCAGCACCTGGAGCGGATCGAGGCTGCCAAAGCGCGTGATCATCGTCGGCTTGGTCGCGAGCTAGACCTCTTTTCGTTTCACCCCAACGCACCGGCGAGCCCGTACTTCCATCCCAAGGGCGCCTGGATCTACAACCGGCTACAAAGCTTCATGCGCGAGCTGTTCGCAACTGAGTGGCCACACGACGAAATCGTCACGCCACAGATCTACGACGTAGAACTCTGGCATCGGTCAGGCCACTACGACAACTACCGTGAGCACATGTACTTCACCGCTGCAGATGACCGCGAGATGGCGGTCAAACCGATGAACTGTCCGGCATCGACGTTCGTATACGCGAGTCGCAAACGATCCTATAGAGATCTGCCGATTCGGTATGCGGACTTCGGTCGATTGCACCGATACGAAAAATCGGGCGTCATCAGCGGGCTTCTGCGCGTTCGCACGTTCGTTCAAGACGACGCACACATCTTCTGCACACCGGATCAGATTCAGGTCGAGGTGACGTCGCTGCTCGGACTCGTAGAGTTCGTGCTGGGTGATGTCTTCGGTTTTGAGATCGCGGTGGAGTTATCGACTCGCCCGGACTCCTATATCGGTACCGATGAGATGTGGGATCGGGCCGAGGCGGTGCTCGAGCAGGCGTTGGTCGATAACGAGCGGGAGTTCACCCTCAGCGCCGGCGAGGGGGCGTTCTACGGCCCCAAGATCGACTTTCAAGCCACGGACGCACTAGGGCGCCGATGGCAATTGGCGACGATCCAGTTGGACTTCAACCTGCCGGAGCGTTTCGACCTGCACTACATCGCCTCTGATGGGAGCGAGGAACGACCGGTCGTCATCCATCGAACGATCCTCGGATCGATCGAACGGTTCTTGGGTGTTCTCATCGAGCACTACGGAGGAGCGTTTCCTACGTGGTTAGCGCCCGAGCAAGTGCGCATCATTCCGGTCAGCGACCAGTTCAACGATTACGCCGAGAGCGTTGCCACTCATCTGCGTCGCCACGAGGTCCGAGTGCACGTGGATGATCGGAGAGAGGGCGTGGGTTACAAAGTGAGGGATGCCGAGACCCAGAAGATCCCATACATGGTCGTCGTCGGTGAGCGGGAGCTGGGGATCGGGCATGTCAGCGTTCGATCCCACGTGGAAGGGGAACTGGGGTCGATGGAGATCGATCACTTCGTGCGTCGGATCATTGAGGAGGGCGCGGCACCTCGACCTGGGGCCGCTAGCTAGTCGGCCTGGGAAACCGATTCCCCAAAGCCTCGAGGGTCGGACGATATCGGCAACGGACTCGTTGGGTAGGGATCCGAGTCGCAAAGCCGTATGGGTGCTAGGTCGTTCCATTGGCGGCTGGTAAACAGCGAAGCAAGGACACGAGCCTGAGGTCGACCGGGACCGACCTCGAACATGCCCCCTATGTACGCGGTCCAGCCATTCTGACGACATAGGTCCAGACAGCACAACGCTTCGAGCGGGCCGCCCATGCGGGGCGCCTTGACATTGATTGCCGCGGGTCGAAAAGTGAGCGCAACCAAGTCAGCGATTCGCTTTGCGTAGCCGTCCACCGCCACTCGGGCCGCCCATGCATCCGATTGGCTGCCGTCGCTGAGCGCTTCCGGAGGTGGATCTTCCAGCCAGGTTTCTGGCAGGTACCGATGCGCGAGCGCCACAGAGTGACCTGTGCCTTTACGCTTGAAGTCGACGATCCTCACTCGGTCGATAGCAGCCAACTCCGACCACGTTGCTTCCGGCCATCCGTCGACCGGGACGTCGAGCTTGAGGGTGGCGTTTGGCTCAGCGTTCAGAATTGCGCGCACCGCTGCCAGCGGTCCGCCGACGGTTTTCGACAGATCCTGACCGATCGACCAACAAAAGGTCACCGGCTCTGCCGGCAGCCTGGCGATCTCAAATAGATTGCTCTCGGCTTGACGCAACGCCAAGTCGATCGCCGCCGCTTCGATCGCGGCCCGGTGGTGTGCGACTAAGTCTCCTTCCAGTCGCTCACTGAGCTCACCGACCGTCGTGCGGCTGGTGGCAACCGCGTCTTGCACGGTGTCCCTGAACGTTGCTTGGTCGTCGGGTGTCCAATCGACGTTCTCGCCGCGGCCGAGGTGCCCACGTCCGATCAGCATGACGGTGCCGGTGGGCCGCGGGGCTCCACCGTAGTAGCCGACCGCCGGCACTGAGCCGATCTCGATCCGACACTCTTCGACGTCGAGTGGTAGTCCTGCCAGTCGTTTGGCGAGTTCTCCGGGTTGGATCAAGCGTCGACCGGTGGCCCATGAGCCTCCGCGAAGAACACGGTAGCCCTGGCCGAAGTGGATCGCGGAGTATTCCGGGTAGGGGTAGGCCTCGAAGGCCGGGTAGCCGTCCAACTCGCTGGCCGTCCACTCCCAGACGTCGCCCACCATGTGGTGACAGCCATAGAAGGAACGGCCGCCGGGGAACGCACCAACGGGGGCGGGACCAAAGATCTCAGCACCGAGGTTGGCGTAATGCCCTTCGAATTGATTGTCGCCCCACGGAAAGCGGCGAGCGAGCCGCGCTTCGGGGTCCCACGCGGCAGCCTTTTCCCATTCAGCTTCGGTTGGCAATCGCTTTGATACCGAGCGTGCGTATGCACGCGCCTCATACCAGGAAACGTGCTGTACAGGTCGCGTGGGGACCAGTGGCTCGGGCCGTCCGAATTCAACGACCTCCCAGCCGACTGCCGAGCGGCGCCAACCCAGCGGGTGCTCGATCTGATGCTCTATCCGCCATGTCCATCCTTCGTCGCACCACCATTCGCGCCGCTCGTAGCCATCCCGGTCGACGAATCGAAGAAACTGTCCGGCTGTGACCGGGGCGGTGTCGATCCAGAACGCCTCGACGTCGACCCAGTGCGCGGGTCGTTCGTTGTCGTAGGTGTCCGTGTCTCGATTGGTGCCCATGGGAAATGACCCCGAAGGAATAACGACCATTTCCGTGTCGGGTGGCAGCGGTGCCTTTGGCGATCGATCCCCGTAAGCTGGCTCGTACACAAAGTTCTCCATTCGGGCGATCGACTGGAGTATCGTTTCCTGGTGTTGATGCTCGTGTTGGACAACCAGGTGGTACACGAAGCCTTCTCTCGTGAGTCGTTGGTCCGCTTCCAGGTCTACCGTTCGGGCACGTTTCAAGGTTTTGCGACGCACGCTTCTCAGCTGACGCATGATCTCATCGATTGCCGGTAGCTTGAGCTCCCCGCGGGCCGCGCGGGGCGTGGCGACCGCATCGAAAGCGTCGGGCAGTTGGTCGCGAACACCGCCATTGTCGCTGAGCCCATCGATCGCGCTGACCAGCCACAGCTCCTCGAACTCAGCGATGTGACATAGGTCCCAGGCGATAGGGCTCAAGATGGGAAGAACCTGTTGCTTCAGCTGGCCATCGCTCAAGCTGCTCAGCAGCCCAAGTGTCTGACTGCGCGCCGCACGAAGCTCGGCCGCGAAGGGTGTCCAGCGTGCTGGTCCGCTGGTGACTCTAATGCGGCGAGACAGCAGCAAACCGAAACGCTGTTCACGATCGGTGAAGGCATTCTCGAGCTGGAGGCCGAACCGCGCCAAGTCGGACTCGATCTTCGCCAGTTGGTACTTGCGGCTGATCTCAGTGAGCACCATCTCGCCAGCGGCGATCCGGAACTTTCGGTCGATCGACGGGAGCTCGAGGATTACTTCCTCCCGAAAGCGGGCGTAGATCTCGATACGCTCCAGTCGATCATTCCAGAAAGCGACGTGATCGATCGCGTCAACCGGGACCTCACACCCCAGCTCGCGATTCATACGATGGAACAAGTTGCGGGTAAAGGCCTCGCTCACACCGGCGGCATCGTTGTAAGCAGCCTCCAACTGATCGACGTCTTTGATCAAGTCGACGCCCAGCAGGAATGCGTCGTCGGGTGAAAGACACGATCGAAGCCGGGCCAGGAAAGTGTCGGTTTGGTCGAGATTGAAGTTGCCGATCGAAGAGCCCAGGAAAACCAGACACAGCGGTTGATGCTTGCCCAATAGGTCGAGCCCGCGTTCGTAGGATGTCGCTAGCCCGGTGACGGAAAGCCCTGGCAGCTCGGTCGTCAGCCGCTCGGCCGCCTGGGCGAGGACGGAAGGGTCGATGTCGAGCGGTAGGTACTCCGCGCTCCCGTCAGCCTCGAGCCACGCCTCCAGCAGCCTTTGCGTCTTGACCGCCGTGCCGGCACCGAGTTCCATGAGTGGCAGGGGCCCCACCGCTCGTCGAATCGCATCGGCCTGCTGCTCGAGTATCTCGGTTTCCGCCCGGGTCAGATAGTACTCGGGTTGTTGGGTGATATCGGTAAACAACTCACTGCCAACCTCGTCGTACAGGTATCGGCAGTGAAGCCATCGAGGATGGTCGGAGAGGCCGCGAGCCACGCTGTAGGCGAAGGCCTCCGCAGAGGTCGGCGTCTGGTCGACGTGAACCACCCACCCGTCTCCCCGTTGCGTGGTGAACGCCGGCGCCCCGGGACGGGTGAAGAGCAACTCGACCGTTTGGGTGACGGTCGCCATGGCTCCCTATATTAGCCTCGAAACGTGGACAAGCACGTCAGCTCAGTTCCGGTCGAATTCGAGGCCGTCACCTACTCGATCGATAGTCGGCGCACGATTCTCGATCGTTTCACGCTCACGGTCAACGAGCGAGAGACGATCGTTCTCGTCGGTCGGTCGGGGGCCGGGAAGACGACCGTCCTCAAACTGGTGAACCGACTGCTTGAGGATCCGGTGGAGCTACGTCGGAACACCGGTTACGTGATTCAGGAAATCGGCTTGTTCCCGCACATGACGGTAGCCGACAACGTGGGGTTGGTTCCAGACCTATTGGGCTGGGACTCGCACCGGATCGAGGAGCGCACTCGGACGCTGCTCGAGATGGTGGGTCTTCCCGCCGATGCATACGCGGCACGTCGACCGCGCCAACTCTCCGGCGGCGAACGCCAACGAGTCGGCGTCGCGCGAGCGTTGGCCGCTGATCCGCCGCTGCTGTTGCTGGACGAGCCATTCGGCGCACTGGACCCGGTCACGCGAGCGAGCCTCCAGCGCGAGTTTGTGGCGCTCATGCGGCGGCTCGGCAAGGCCGCGCTGTTTGTTACTCACGATGTTCGTGAAGCGCTGGTCATCGGCGATCGGATCGGACTGCTAACCGCTGGTACGCTGGACGCCCTGGAGGCACCGGATGCTTTTCTCGCCGCGGACCATCCTGAGATTCGAGCGCTTGCCGAGATCTTCGAGGGTCGGCTAGGCGGTGGCGATGCTTGAGCTGTGGCGATACGCGGCCAACCATCGTCAAGAGATTGCCGGTCTGACGCTGGAACACCTACTGCTGGTGGCGGTCTCCGTTGGTGGAGCCATTCTCATCGGCGTGCCGCTGGGAATCTGGGCCACGCGGAGCCGTCGTGCAGAGCGCCCGGTGATGGGGCTTGCCAACGTCGTCCAAACGATTCCCAGTCTCGCGATGTTCGGTTTTCTGATCCCGCTTCCACTTTTTGGCGGCGTGGGCGCAAGTACCGCCATCGTGGCGCTCACCCTGTATGCGATCTTGCCGATCGTCCGTAACACTTACGCTGGGATTCGGGGAACAGACCCGGCTCTGCGTGAAGCGGCCAGGGGAATGGGAATGACCGATCGACAGCTCTTGACCCGGGTCGAGCTGCCGCTGTCCGCGGGTGTCATCTTGGCCGGCGTTCGGGTCGCGACCGTCACCTCGGTAGGGATTGCCACGATCGCTGCCGCGATTGGAGCCGGCGGGCTTGGCGTCTACATCTTTCAGGGGTTAGCGATGGTAAACGATACGGTGATCCTGGCTGGAGCGCTGCCGGCAGCTTTGCTGGCGTTGCTGGCTGATGGGTTGCTGAGCGCCATGGAAAAGAGGTTCACTGTAGCGCCAACCGAAACCGAGGATCGCGATCGTTGAGTGAGCGTGTGGGGCAGGCCATCTTGGCGTTATGGACGACAGCAATGCTCAGCGGCTGCACGCCCGACGATGCGATTGTCGTCGGCTCGAAGAACTTCACTGAACAGAACATCCTGGGCGAGATCGTGGCGCAGGAGTTGGAGGCGCGTGGCGTTCCGGTAGAGCGTCGGTTTCATTTGGGCGGCACATTTGTCTGTCACCACGCTCTTATGAACGGTGAGATCGACGTCTACGCGGAGTACACCGGAACCGCGCTGACGGCGATTCTCGAACTTCCGGTCGATAGTGACGCCGAGCGCGTGTATCAGACAGTCCGCAGTGCCTATCAGGAGCGGTGGAATCTTGAGTGGGCAAGCCCGCTGGGGTTCGAGAACACGTTCGCGCTTGTTGTTCGCCGCGCCGATGCTGAGGCACACGGTTTGGTGTCGATCGCGGATCTCGCTCCTCGGGGGGCTGATCTGGTCGCCGGCTTTGGGCCTGAGTTCATGGCTCGTCCCGACGGGTATCCTGGTCTCCAAGACATGTATGGGTTGGAGTTTGGCTCGATCCGGCAGCTCGATCTAGGGCTTATGTATCGGGCCCTTGCCGACCATCAGATCGACGTTGCGGTCGCCAACTCGACAGATGGGCAGATCGCCGGTTTGGACCTGCTCGTGCTCGAGGACGACCGCGATTACTTCCCGCCATATCAAGCTGCAGCCGTATCGCGGGAGGTGGCGCTTGAAAGGGAACCTCGTCTTGCGGAGGTTCTCACCGATCTCGCGGGTGCCATTAGCCCGGAGACGATGCGTAATCTCAACTACGAAGTCGACGTCGAGGGCCGCGACGTGTCCGAGGTTGTGCGGTCATGGCGGGATCGGCGGGCTGGCATGCATCGTCGTCAGCCGTAAATTGGAACAACGAATGCGCGCACAGCTTCTGCACACGATGCTTCGGGTCACCGATCTCGAACGGTCCGTCGAGTTTTACACCACGGTCCTCGGCCTCACAGAGCAACGCCGTAAGGTGCTCGAAAAGGCGGACGCGACGCTAGTCTTCCTGGTCGATGAACAGGGCCAGCATGCGATCGAGTTGACCCACAATCACGATGGCCGGAGCTACGAGTTGGGAAACCAGTTCGGGCATCTGGCTTTTGGCGTCGCTGACCTCGATTCTGCCCGCGAGTCGCTTCAGGGTTTCGGGTTGAGTTTCGACCGCGGGCCGTACCTGGTCAGCGAAGATGGCCCGCGGATCGCCTTCATCCGCGATCCGGATGGGGTCGAGCTGGAGTTGATCGAAGTCGGGTCACCCTCCTAGACACTGTTTCGCATGACGGATTCGGTTCTCACCCCCTGGGAGCCGGTGAACCTGCCGACCCAGATATGGAAGCTTCTTGCACACTTATGGAAAGAAAATACACATAAATGTAAAAGACTTGTACCAAACTGAAAAACACTACCATAACTCTTGATCGTCTTGCATGGTTCGGGTAAAGTGAAACACCCCCCGAAGAAGACCCTTTCCAGTCGTTGACAGAGACTGATCTAGGGAGAACCGGTTAGTTCAACCCGTCGCTTGAGAAACATTGGAGGGAGTGCTGACAATGCTCTCTGTCGTATTGCCGGCCTACAACGAGGCCGCTTGCCTGGGTGAACTGCTGGAACGAATCAGCCGCGTCGTTGCTGAAGCTGTAAAGGAATACGAAATCGTGGTTGTAGATGACGGGTCTACCGACGAAACACTCGCGGTAGCCGAGGCGGCGGCGAAGCGCCTTCCGGTCCGTCTCGTTCGGCATCCGCGAAACCTTGGGTATGGTCGCGCCCTGCGGTCGGGATTCGAGGCCGCACTCGAACGGGGTGACATCGTGGTGACTTTGGATGCCGATGATTCGCACGGGCCAGAATTGATCCTCTCAATGGTCGAGCGTCTGAACGAGGGGAACGACCTCGTTATTGCTTCACGTTTTGCCAGTGGCGGTCGTGAGGTAGGGGTGCCACGATTTCGGCGTTTGCTGAGTCGATCTGCCGCACTCGTAGGACGCGTGGCGTTCCGGATTCCAGGGGTGCGCGACTACACATCGGGCTACCGAGCTTATCGATCCTCATTGCTTGCTCGGCTGGTTCAACCGGCTGAGGGACCAGGTCTCCCGGGCGAAACCGGGTTTGCTGCGGGGCTTGAGCTCCTGCTGGGCGCGGCCGCACTACGAGCCCCAATCGCTGAGGTCCCACTCGTGCTCAGGTACGATCGCAAGCAGAGCGAGAGCCGTCTTCAATTGAGGCGGGCTCTTCCGCGCTACTTCAGCCTGATGTTGAGGCACGCAGTGCAGACGCCGCCCGCGCACACGGGCACAGACGCGTAACGATGTCAGAGTTGGAGTTAGGCGATGTTCTCGTGATCGGCGGGGGGATCGCTGGGCTCGCCTCGGCTCACGCGCTGCTCCGCGCGGGGGCAAAGGTCACGGTGCTTGAAGCCACGGCATCCTTTGGTGGCCTCGGGACGACATTTCGGCATCGTGAGCACGATTTGGATTGTTTTTATCACGTCGTCTTGCCCACCGATGAGCACCTGATTCGATTGTGTTCGGAGCTCGGCCTTCAGGACCGGTTGTACTGGAGAGAGGCATCGCTCGGGTTCATGTATCGACGTCGCCTGTACGCGCTGGGCGGTCCAGGTGATCTGCTGCGTTTTGGTGCGGTACCATTGTGGGACAGGCTGCGACTTGGGCTCACCGCCGTGTACGCCGCTCACTTCGCCCGATCAAAAGGGCTCGACGGGATCACCGCCGAGACGTGGCTAGCTCGGCTATCGGGAAAGCGGGCGTTCGGCCGTCTGTGGAGACCTCTCCTGGAGGCGAAATTCGGCACCGCCTACAGCCAAATCCCCGCCCTCTGGTACTGGGCGAGCTTTAGGCGCGAGAAGGGAACAGGTCCCGAGGTCAAGGGCTATCCGCGGTTCGGCTACCATGGACTGACAGAC
>JBDHFX010000025.1:0-28282 GCA_039590215.1 Gemmatimonadota bacterium
GTTCGTCATCTGTGACGGCAATCCCAACCAACCAGTCACCAGCGGCTCTCCGATCCGCGTGATGAGGCGGAGAAGTTGGAGCTTGTCGAGCAGAAACAGAATCGCGGTCCCGACCACGAAGAGCGGGATGACCTCTCGCAGATACCAGTTCAGTCGACTGTATGTCTTGATTAGCACGTTCGAGGGCTGAGGTCGCCGGAGCGGCGGGATCTCCAGGATAAAGTCGCTTGTGTCGCTGTTGAACAGGCGACTGCTGAGCCAGCCGACCAGGAGGATGACCCCAACGATCAGTCCAACCCATAACAGCGCTCCGACAGGCGATAACACCGACATCATCGCCAACAACACGCCCAACTGCGCGGAGCAAGGCACGGCCAGGGCCAAGAGCAGAGTGGTGATGACTCGCTCTCGATGGGTGTCGAGGATGCGCGTCGTCATGGTAGCCATCGTGTCGCAACCGAGTCCGAGGATCATCGGCAGTACGGCCTTGCCGTTCAGTCCCATGATGCGAAACGCCCGGTTTACCATGATCGCCATGCGTGGGAAGTAGCCCGAGTCCTCGAGCACGCTGAAGACCAGGAAAAAAGTCGTCACGATCGGAAGCACGATCGCAATCGCGTAGCTCAGCGCCATCGTGATCGCCCCATACTCGCCGATGAGCAGATCATGGAGGAACCTGAGTATCGTCTGAAGCCAACCCAGCGACGTGTCTACGGATACTGAATAGACTGGCCGGATCGTCTCTCTCGTGCCTGAACTCACGGTGACGTTGTGGAAAGGGCTCATTGGCAGATCGATCGAGTGAGGAATCGCAGCCGTTTCGTGCACGTGGGGAAAGGGCAGTACGGCGTCCACCGCTTGGATCGCTGCTGGGGTGACTCGCTGCTCGAAGACCATGCCCTCGAGAACGTCGACCAGGGTGCCCGCGCCAAACAACCCGACAAACCAAAAGACGGCCAGTAGGATCAACCCCAAGACGGCCAACCCCTTTACCGGGTGCATCGCCCAAAAACCGAGCCGAACGCGAAACGAAGCGCTGCCCGGCTGGGATATCGAGTACGTGCTGGAAACGATTTCGTTGACCTGTTCAAGGCGCGCGCGGCTGCGCTCGTAGGCGTCGCCGGTGTCGGACGCCGGCTTTTGCACCAAGCGCGGCGGAGAGGCTTTCGGCAGCGCGTCGATGAGGTCCGCGGTGCCGAAGTCGCGGGTCGCAACGGTCGAAACAACCGGTACACCCAGGATCTTGCTCAACGCGCCGGTGTCGATCTTCCCTCCACGCTCATCCAGCTCGTCGAGCATGTTGAGGACGAGAACCAGAGGGCATCCCACCTCGGCCAGCTGCATGGTCAGCAGGAGCGCGCGCCGGAGGTTCTTGGCGTCTGCCACTTGGACGACGGTGCATCCTTTGTGCTCGTCGAGCAGATCCCGAGTGGCGCAGGCATCGTCGCTGGTGGGGGAGAGATCGTTGAGGCCCGGCGTATCGATGACTTGTAGCTGCCGGTCGTTGAAACTGGCACCGGCGCGAACGATCTCGACCGTTGTTCCGGGATAGTTGGAGACCGTGACGTAGCGGCTGGTGAGGTTCTTGAACAGCACGCTCTTTCCCACGTTCGGGTTCCCCACCAGGACTACAGTGTCTCCCGTCGCGCTCGCCTTGATCAGTGTAGTATCGCTCATGTCTCACCAGGCTAGGGTGACACGCCGGGGCCGTCTGTCGGGCGATAGCTGTCGTCTTCTGAGGGGAAAATCCTGACGGTTGCGTGTTCTCGCTGGGCGTCTACGCTTTTTCCAGCTTATTATAGCTGCCATCCTGAAAATTGGAGACGACACCGCACCCATCGGAGGTGACAAGAGTGCCGAGACTAACACCCGACCCCAGCTTCTATCCCTCGCCCAAGCTGGCGACCGAGGCACCACCCGAATCGCTCGCCTACGTCGCGATGCTGAACCCGACGCTGGAGGGTTTTCCCGATGCGATGGGCGTTGTCGACGTCGATCCCGACTCCGAGTCGTACGGTCAACTCGTTGGCAAGGTCGACATGCCGGAGGTGGGCGATGAGCTCCACCATTTCGGTTGGAATGCTTGCAGCTCGTGTCTGTGCCCGACCGCATCACACCCTCACATGGAGCGTCGATACCTGGTCGTGCCCGGGTTGCGGTCGTCGAGGATTATGATCGTCGATACGAAGCCCGATCCGCGGAATCCAACGATCAAGAAGACGATCTCGGCTGAGGAATTGGCCGAGAAGACCGGTTACTCGCGGCCCCATACATCTCATTGCGGTCCCGATGGGATCTACATGAGCGCGCTGGGGGCGCCCGACGGAGAGGGTCCCGGGGGGATCTTTGTCATCGACCCGGAGACCTTCGAGATTCAGGGGGCCTGGGAAAAGAACCGTGGCCCGCAGCACCTCGCCTACGACTTCTGGTGGCACTTGGGACACGACACGCTTATCACCAGTGAGTGGGGAACACCGAGCATGGTCGAGAACGGTGTGAACCCCGAGCTGTTACTAGGCGGCAAGTACGGGCACCAGATCCACATCTGGGATCTCCCAAAGCGCAGTCACGTGGAAGCGATCGACTTTGGCGCCGAACAACAGATGGTGCTCGAGCTTCGACCGTCTCACGATCCCAACAAGGCCTACGGGTTCGCCGGTGTGGTGACGTCGCTTGAAGACCTGTCGGCATCGGTCTGGGTTTGGCACCGGGACGAAACTAATGGGGCAGCGGCATGGAAAGCCGAGAAGGTGATCACGATTCCGGCGGAGCCAGCCGAAGCCGACCAACTGCCCGAGCTCCTCAAGGGGTTCGGAGCGGTGCCGCCGTTGGTGACGGACATCAATCTGACCGTCGATGACCGCTTCCTCTACGTGTCGTGTTTCGGGACCGGGGAGATAAAGCAGTACGACGTGTCTGATCCGTTCAACCCGAAAGAGACGGGATCGCTCCGGATCGGTGGTATCGTTGAGCGCGCGGCCCACCCCAGTCAGCCAGGCAAGGCCCTCAACGGAGGACCTCAGATGGTCGAGGTCAGCCGTGACGGTCGCCGCGTCTACTTCACGAACTCACTGTACATGGCGTGGGACAATCAGTTCTACCCCGACGGGCTCAACGGTTGGATGGTGAAGGTCGATGCTGATCCGGATGGTGGTATGCGGTTTGACGAGAAGTTCTTCCTCGAATTCGACGAGTTTAGGCCGCATCAGGTCCACTTGGATGGCGGCGACGCGTCATCAGATTCGTACTGCTTCTCCTGAGGTAACCGTTGACGGATAGCGCCCTCCAGTGGTGGGCGCTGCTCTTCGGGCTCGGCGCGTTCCATGGAGTGAACCCCGCCATGGGATGGTTGTTCGCCGTTGCTCGAGGCATGCAGGAGGAAAGTCGCCGCGCCGCATGGTGGGCAATGGTGCCGCTGGCGGTTGGCCACTTCCTGGCGATTGGTGCGGCGATCGCGGTGGCGGTAACAGCCGGCGACATCGTCCCACTGGCGGCACTGCGATGGCCGATTGGCGTGATGCTGGTCGGCCTCGGCGGCTACCAACTCGTACGCCATCGGCACCCGCGTTATCGGGGTATGCGGGTCGGAGCCTGGGGCTTGATGGTGTGGTCGTTCCTGATGGCCTCGATCCATGGCGCGGGATTGATGGTGATCCCGCTGTTCCTGGGCCCCCCTGACATCACGCGAGCAGCGATGGCTACGCTGGTCCACGGCGTCGGCTACTCGCTGACGACCGCGCTTCTCGCGGGATTGTTCTACGAAAAGATCGGCGTCGGGGTACTGCGTCGCGCATGGATCAACGTCGATCTCGTCTGGGCGCTCGCGCTGATCCTGATCGGAGTGGTGACGCTTAGCGTCTAGCCGTCGCGGTCTGTTGTGCGCTGCCTGACACGATGATGTCGTCAAGCGCGAGGATCAGCTTTTCGAGGATTCGACCCCCGCGCGGATCGTCGACCAGCGCGGCGGCGATGTAGCGGTGTCCGTTGTGCTCGATCAACGCGGCGTCGGCGTGATGTTGTCGGAAGGATCCGGACTTTCGGTAGATCGTCGCTTCGGGACGCACCGAGAGACCCCTGACAAACTTGTGCTTGATACCCGGGTCGCCGAGGATCTCGAGCATCTCGCGGCTGCGCTCGCGGCTCACCAGGAGACCCCGCTCGAGCAACGCGAAGAAGCGTGCCGCCTGACGGGCGGTGGCGCCGTGCGAGTAGTTGAACAATGGATCGCGCCGGACTGCGGGAGTGGGATCGTAGGCTTTGCCGACCCAGAGACCGCCGCTGCCGGTCAGGTCGTAGAGCCGGTATTCGGGTTTTTCCAATGTTTCGGCGATCGAATCGAATCCGACGAGGCGGATCGCCCGCGTCGCCGCTGAGTTGCTCGATACGCGGATCATGTCGCTGAGCGTCTGTCGAAGGGCCTTGGAATCATCAAGCTCACCCGCCTCGATCTTCTCGAATACCGTCAGCAAGACCGCGATCTTCGGGAGGCTGGCGGCGTAAAACATCACGTCGTCGTTGACCCCCGCGTAGCGCAGCTCCTCGGGCACGGTGAGATCGACCAAGGCGACCCCGATCTGCTGTCGGCGGACCAGCGGTTGCAGATCGAGCCCGGCCAGAGCCACTTCGAGCTCAGCCTGGAGCCCGCGGTCGACTTGTTCGAGCGCCATCGGTGTGGCAAGCACGTTCGACGCCTTGTCGCCCGCCTCGGACGGAGAGTACAGGCCGCAGGTCGAGGTCACCCCTACTGCAACGATCAGAGTTATCGCGGACGCTGTCGGGCGCATTGCGGCTTCAGCTCGTTTCCGGCCGATCGCGGACCAACCGCTCGACCAAGGTCGCGATGGTTTGGTGCTCGACAGCGGAGTTGATCTTGAGCACGTTCGACATCATCGCAACCAGATAGACCCGTGGATTGTCGCCGCCAGCCGGTGACTCGACGATCGCCACCGAGTTCATGTAGTTGAGTCGGTTGCCCCGATATTTGCCGCACGTGAAGCCAGCTTCCGGTCGGCAGCTGTACAGCGAGCCGGACTTGAAGTAAACGGCTGCGTCGTTGAGTGCCGGAGAGGATGCGTAGCGGTAACGCCGGCGGGTGAAATAGATGAGCTTTTTCATCTCGAGCGATGACCATCGATCGATCGCCTTTCCCTGTTCGAGCTTAACGAGCCATTGCAGCAGCGCGAACGGACTGGCGTAGCTGGAAATGCCAGGAACCAGGTTTTGACCCCCACGGGTGAAGAACGTTCCATGCCGCCAATCGTCCTCGGCGATACCCATTCTTCTCAGCGGTCCATTGACTACTTCGATCGAGGCTGTCTGTAGCCCCGGCTTGGATGTGTCCCGGAAGTAGGCGTCTTTCTCCTCCGGCGAAGCAGGGTAGTCGCGACCGAAACGCGAGAGGTACATCGCCTCGCGCCACACCGTGCTGGCGGCCGCGTTGGAGCTCGGGGACGCCATGTGATCGACCCACTCCCAAAGGCTGAACACATCGCCGATGCGAACTGGACGGTGAACGAGCGAGTTCTTTTCGATGTCGACGATCGGGACCGAGTGAGAATCGGTGTGAATGATCGATTCGGCGGTGATTTGGGTATCGCGAAGAACGCGTAGCCGGTCGCCCGGGGCAGGCCAAATCCGCGCCAACTCGGAGAAGATCCCCGTCATCACGACCAACTTGCCGATGCTCCCCGGCGCGTACGTCTGAGTCTCTCGCAACGCCGCGTACTTCGGACTGGCCGGATCGGTGATGTCCAGCAAGGCGATCGAGTAACTCCGGTTTCGTCCCCGGAAGATCCGCTCGAGTCCCTGCTGCAGATATGGGTCCCGCGGTGTGTCTGCGGTGAGTTCGAAAGTTTCGTTGGTGCCGGCCATCCGCAGGTGGATGTCGGCCTCGCCGAGGAGTGCGCCGCTCGGCACCTTCCGGCCTGGGAGCTCACCTTCCTGAACCTGCCGATACGCCTCCAGCCGGCGGATCCGCGTGCGCTCGTACCCGTCGAGCGGGTAACTCGGGATCGAGGACGGCACCAGCAGCGCCACCCCAGCGATCGCCAGGATCGTCGCGGTCGCCCTCGTGCTCACGGCCGCTCGCGAAGCGGTGCGTCGAGTCGTACCGGTTGATCGGCGCGATCGAGCACGGCACGATCCATGGCGGCTAGTCCAGCCAGCTGGGCGGTTGGTGAGTCGGATGACAGCGGACGGATCTGAAATAACCACAGCGCGCCGTCCAGGAAACCGAACTCGATGTCCCAGGGAAGCGTTCGACCGGTATCGTCTCGTGGTGGGTCGAATCGTTCTCGTAGCGTCTGGACGAGATCTTTCAATGCCGCGATCTCCAGGTCGAGCAGGACACGCTCCGCGCCGGATGGCCCCACCTTCTCGAAGCCACCCTCGCCGGTCATCTTGAGCTGGCTGCTAGACGGTGCCTTGTACTGGTCGAGCAATATCGGCTCGTCATCATCGATTGGCAGGAGCAGGGCCTCCGAAGCTTCACCTCCAACGACCCCCCCGACGCCCTCCGATGCGGTCGCGGTTAGATATGCGGGATCACCGGTCACGAGATCCACAGTAACGAGAACGCCCGACTTCTCGACCGGCACGCTGCGCTGAATCAAGACCGAAACGTAGGTGTGTTCTGGGTTCTCGAGGATCGGTCGGCGCCACGCGAAAGCTCGCTCGGTAAACGGGGATGCCCACACCCGCTTGATCGAGTGGAGGATGTCCTCGAACTGGATTTGGTTGGGCACCGTGAGGTTGAGACCGGCCCCGCTGAACTCGGCCAAGTCCTCGACGTTGGTATCGCTGCGGACAAACACACCGAACGATCCGGACGGACCCCAGGCCGCCAGCTGTTCTCTCAGACCCGAAACCAAACCGGGATCGAGCTCGACTCGGAGGATTTCGCGGCGAAACGAGGCCAGCCGCTCGGAGACGTACGCATCGATCTCCGATGGCGGTCTGCCCGCGCGCTCCATTTCGCTGACGTCGTCGTAGAACGTGACCATTTCATCATAGAGGCTGGTGCCGTCGATTGTACGATGTCTTTCGAGATGAGAACGAAAGATTCCGAACGGAAGCGCGACGCCGGGAGAAACCTGCTTTGGAAAGGCGCGTTGGAGGCGCGCCACGCCAGCCGCTTTAGGCCCCACGACCGCGCCGGCACGGGTGAGATCTAGCGGTTCGAGCGGGAGCACTCGCTGTTCGTCAAGATTGAGCGCGGCGTCGTCGATCCGGAAGGTGCGCACCGGACCGGCCTCCTTCTCGGCAAGCAGGGCGCGCTCGTCGGGGGTGAGCTGATCGACCTCCTTTAGGATGACAACGCCCAAGCCGGAAACCGCGTAGAACAGCTCCTTGCCGACATGCGGCAGAATCGCCTCGAGCGTGGTGCTGGCGATGACGCTGTTGGGAATGCCAAGACTCCGCGCCAACAATTGAAGGTGGGATAGCATGTTTCCTTGATCGAGTGACAGGATTCCACCCACCGGAGGCAGATCGGCAAGCGTTTGCGGCAAGATGTAGATACGGTTGGGTCGATAGTTGAACGTTGCGGCCTCGGCCTCGGTGACGTGCTCGAGCACGCCGCGCGCAACACCCGGGTTGAGTCCGTAGATCGCACCGCCGAGCGAGCGTCCAAAAGCGGTGTGCGTGACGCCGAGCTCATCGTTCGAGTCCCGCGTTAACGACTCGACGACGTTTGCCAGAGGCAGAAGCGCCGTCGCACGTAGGAGATCGGCCGAGAACGATTCGGCCACTGGCTCGATGCCTGCGTACCGCTCCACGGTCTCGCCGAAAACCGATTCGATCGTCGCTTGGACCCAGAGTCCGACACGTTCTAGGTAGCGTACAGAGCTGCGATACCGATCCGCCGTCACCTCATCCTGTGCGGTCACTTCGTCGATCATCTCTAGCTGCGCCGCCAGCTCGAGACGTGACAGAAGACCGCGGCCGTAAGCACCGACAAGCAGGCTTCGCGCTACATCGAGTGCTTGTCGGCGGTTGGTCAGGCGGCCTGACGCGGCGACACCGTTCTGAAGTAGCAACTCCTGGAGTACGAGATCGAGGTCGAGTCGCCGGAGGTTGGCGACGCCGTCATTCAATGTCTCGATATCGTTCCGAAGCCTGGCGGTCAGGTCACCGATGTGTCGGCTGACGTCGGCCGGGGGTGCGTTTCGAAGCAGGCCTTGCAATGCTCGCAACTCATCGTGCCAAACCCCATCCCGAAAGGGAGCCACATCGAGGAACGGTTCGAGTCGCTCGGCCGGGTCGCGGTCGTAGTAGGCATGTAGATCAGCGAGCAGCGACCGCAGGGCTTCCTGGTGACGCCTGCCGCCGGCGGTGGTCAGAAAGTTCTCGACCGCCTCGACATCGCTGGCATCGGGGTAAGAGTGGATCTTGACCCGAATCGGCTGGAAGGCTGGGACGGCATTCCCGATCTCTTTGGAAACCTGCCGGATGCGATCGATCCGAGATGATTGAGGTGCGTGTGGCACCTCGCGTACCAACTGAACCGCCAGCAAGAAGTTCTTCCGGGTCCACGCTGGATCGCTCAGCAGCCGGGCCAGCAAAGCTCGTCCGGCGGCCTCCTCGTCTTCGGCTTGGCGGGCGCCACGATAGTACTGGGCTCGGCGGAAGTCCCAACCGTCGTCGGCGCGTCGCAGGTATCCCTGTAACGCTGTTGTCCGCAAGCCCTCGTAGCGGTGCTCAGCGTTGAAGAACTCCTCCCATGGGAGCGCGATGAACAGAGTGCCCACCGGGTAGCCCAACTCGCCGAGCCGGATGGCGTCGGGGGAGAGTTGTCCGTGCTGGTGCCCGCCGCCCCGATCGCCACACGGGAATGGTCTCGGCGGGTGGTTCGTGCCGTCGTTGCAAAACCATCGCAGCCCGGTGAATGGACCGCGCTGGTTGCTCTTAATCCGCTCCAGTAGGACCCGGGCTTCCTCGCTCTCGGCTTGATTACTCTGCGACACCGCCAGCGAAGGGATCGCTAGCCCAAGCGCGAGGAGGCCGATGAGCGGTGACTTGGCTCGCCGGATCACGCGCCTGGATCGCTTAGTTGGTGAGTCCTCAACGGTTGCGCCGGTCTTTCCCGCTCCGTCGATCTGTGCTCGAACGCCGATCCCCGCCGGTGCGTCGCTCCGACCCATCGTGGCCCTGCTGGCTGGCTTCGTCGTTCATGGCCGGTCCTCCTGCGCAGAGATGACCCCTGGTCAGATCAAAAACTGCCTCATACGGGACTCCCCAACAACCCTGCCAGCAACCCCAGGCTGATTCTCCCGGCCACCGGGTAGACGGGACCGGCGCAAGCCGACTCAGTAAGTTATCGGTGATGAGAGGGCGCGAGATCCTCAATGATCCGATCCTCAACCGAGGCACTGCGTTCACGCAGGATGAGCGGGAACGGTTGGGACTCCAAGGTCTGTTGCCGCCTCGGGTCGAGACCCAGGAAGAGCAAGTCGCGCGCATCATCGAGAACTGCGATCGAAAACCGTCTGACATTGAGCGTTACATCTTTCTGATGGCGCTCCAAGATCGAAATGAAGCGCTCTTCTACCGCACGATCATCGATCATCTTCGGAAGATCATGCCGTTGGTCTACACGCCGACGGTAGGGCAGGCGGGCCAGGAGTACGGTCACATCTTTCGCAGCGCGCGAGGGTTGTACGTCACCGCCGAGGATCGCGGGTCGATCGACCGCGTGCTCGATAATTGGGCCGAGCGTGACGTGCGAGTGATCGTCGTATCCGACGGTGAGCGGATTCTCGGTTTGGGCGATCTGGGAGCCAATGGGATGGTGATCCCGCTCGGGAAGCTCGCGTTGTATAGTGCGGCGGGGGGGGTCGATCCCGCCAAGACGCTGCCTATTCTGCTCGACGTCGGCACCAACAACGAGTCGCTACGCGCGGACCCGATGTACTTGGGGTTGTGCCGACCGCGCCTGACCGGTGACGAGTACCTGGAGTTTGTCGACGAGTTCGTCGAAGCGGTGGGAACATCGTTTCCGAATAGTCTTCTCCAGTTCGAGGATTTCTCGACTCCTAACGCGCACAAGCTTCTCAGCCGTTACCGCGATCGTCACTGCTCATTCAACGACGATATCCAGGGCACGGCCGCAGTCGGACTAGCGGGTCTTCTCGCCGCACTGAGAATCACCGGTGGCGACTTGGTCGATCAACGCGTGGTGTTCCTCGGCGCCGGCTCCGCGAACACCGGCATCGCCGAACTCTTGATTCACGCGCTGGTGGAGGCGGGTCTTAGTGTCGCCGATGCGCGCCGTCGCACCTGGCTCATGGATAGCAAGGGGTTGGTCGTCAGTTCGCGATCGAAATTGGCTTCGCATAAGCGCCCGTTCGCCCACGAACATGAACCGATCACGGACCTGCTTGGGGTCATCGAGGAGATCGCACCGACCGCGTTGATCGGCGCGACGGGATACTTCGGGACGTTCGATCGCCCGGCGCTGGAGGCGATGGCGCGGATCAATCGGCGACCGATCGTCTTTGCGCTGTCGAACCCGACCTCCAAATCCGAGTGCACCGCCGAGCAAGCGTACGAGTGGACCGACGGTCGGGTGGTCTTTGCGAGCGGGAGCCCGTTCGACGCGGTCGAGTATGGCGGAAAGACGGTTTCCCCCGGTCAGGCGAACAACGTGTACGTGTTTCCGGGAGTGGGGCTGGGCGTGACGGTGAGTGAGGCGCGGCGCGTAACCCGCGAGATGTTCCTGGATGCCGCCCGCGCGGTCGCCAGCACGGTCACGCAAGAGCAACTCGACGAAGGCTCGATCTTCCCACGACTTGCCGAGATTCGGAAGGTCTCGGCGGCGATCGCAGTAGCGGTATGTCGGCGTGCGGCCGAGCAAGGGTTGGTCCGCGCTGAGCTTCCGGCTGACCTCGAGGGTCACGTGCTCGCTTCGATGTACAGGCCGGAGTACACCCCAGTCGATTGACGTTTGACACCCTCGGCGGGGCATGCTAGGGTGGGTTGATCGTGTAGGGCAAATCCTTACGCGACCATCCAAACGCATCCAGAGAACGGGGGACCATGCCGACTTCGAAGGTCAGTTCTCTCTGAGTAGCGGCGCTTGCGGCGATTATGGTCGGAACAGGGGATGTCTGCGAACCTGTGCGTCGAGTCGCATCTGCGAGAGTCGTTGGAGCAAGCACGATGTAGTACTTACTGGGCGGCGGGCACGGCTCCTGGCTCGAGGGTCTTTCGCCGCTCCAGCGGGAGCGACACCGTGTACGAATCGATGACGCTGCCTTCGGTGTCGACGGCTTCTAGCCGGGTCGTGTAACCGTTGACGTGCACCCGAACGTAATGGTAGACCTGCTCGGCGTAGGCGGTGAACCACTCGCTGCCAGTGCCGCGGAACGTGCGGCGACCACCGCCCCCACCGCTCACGACGTACACTGTGCCGTAACCGTCTTGAACGATCTCGTCTCCGCGTAGCGATCGCGACCGCTGATAGTCGTGATCGTGGCCGCTAAATACGAAGTTGACTCCGTACTCATCGGCCAACGGGGCGATCACGTCTTGGATATCGTCGTCCGATCCGTGGCCGCCGAACCCAGTGGCTGCGCTGTACGGTGCATGGTGAAAGAAAACGAAAATCCAGTCGACTCCGGGATCCGACCGAGCGGCCTCGAGTTGGCCAACTAGCCATTGATACGACTTGCCAGACGTATCGGTCAGGCTTCCGTACAGGCGATCGTGTCGGTCCGACTCTTTTGTGTCGAGCGCGATAAAGCGGGCGTTTCCGTAATCGAACGCATGGTAGAACGGTGAGCCTGAGGCCCAGCCAGCCGGCGGAGTAAAGGCGGTGATGTAGGGCTGCCCCATCCGCGTCTTCAAGTCGTGATCGCCGGGTGTGGGGTAGAGCGGGGCCCTGCTGACCAGCGGCGCATAGATGCGAAAGTGAGCGTGGGTGAGCTCATTCTCGGTGCCGGATTTGTAGGCGAGATCCCCGGTATGAAGGATAAGCGCGGGGTCCTCATTGTTGAGCTGTTGTGCCACCGCCAGCTGGCCCGCGTTGAGCGTGCCTGAATCCCCAAAAACCAAGAACGTGAATGGGTCCTTCGTCCCTGGGGAGGAGAAGGTTCGGAATGTCGCCGGCCCGGTCCACACCAAGTCGTCCGTTTGCACCTGGTACGTGTACGGGGTGGCGGGGCTCAGGTCCTTTAACAGAACGGTGTGATCGGTGGCTGGGCCAGGCAGGGGGACGGGGATTGTGTCGCCCGCGCCCCAGAATCGGAGGTTTGGGGTCGAAGGCTCGAACGTTCGCCAACGAACGATGGCCGAGGAATCGGTTACGGCGACGAGGTATGGTCGGCGTTCGAGTGCCCCGGGTGCCACGGGCCCGCCATCGAAGTTGGTGACCTCGGACACCGCGGAGCACGCGGCGAGCAGCAAAACAATCGCCGACACGATCGAGCGATAATGGTTGATTACGTTTCTACGATTCAGGGGCATCGACTTCTACACTCGAAGGGCTGACCGGGTTCGTGCTGGTTAGCCACTGGGTGTACAGGTTTGGCCGCCGATCACGTAGGAACAGACGCCGCGCGTGTGAATCGTGCACCGCTTTCAAATCGAGGTCGGCGTACAGTATGCGATCCTCCCCACTGGGGGAACGCGCCACGACCGTACCGTCGGGCGCACAAACGAACGACTCGCCACTGAAGGCGAGGCTTTCTTCTTTTCCTACCCGGTTGCAGAGGGCGACGAAATAGCCGTTTTGAAACGCCGCCACCCGCATCTCGGCTTCGTACAGACCATCCGGCCACTCGCCCGCCACGCCAGCTTGCGGTACGACGACGATTTCGGCGCCGGATAGCGCCAGCGCGCGCATGTACTCAGGATAGTGGCGATCATAACAAATCGCGACTCCCACCGAGCCGACCGCGGTCGTGTAGACCGGGGCACCCGTGTCGCCGGGCGCATAGTAGTCTTGCTCGTGAAAACACGGGTAGTCGGTAATGTGAATCATCCGGGTTTTCCCTAGCAACGTGCCGTCAGCATCGATGACCGGCGATGTGTCGAAGGTTTTTTGACGGTCGCGCTCGAAGAGGTTGAGTACAACGACAACGCTGTGTTCGCGGGCGGCAGCGGTAAAGGCGTCGGTGAGGGGGCCTGGAACCGGCTGCGCGAGGCTGGCGACCGGACCGTCAGCCGGACGCTGCGGATGAAATCGTTCGAACGCCAGCTCGGCGAAACACACGAGCCGGGCGCCGTTTTGAGCGGCTTCCGCCAACGCGAAGAGTCCACGGGCGATGTTCTCGTCGCGATCGGGAGAGGCGTGCTGTTGGATGAGTGCGATGCGAAGCAAGCGCCGTAATCTATCGCTTGGTACGAAGAGTGGTTAGCGGGGGCTCGCGCCGCGGTCTAGAATGCCGCCGTGATCACCGAGCCCACGACGACAATAACCGACTACGTGCTCGGGGGAGTCTTACTCGCGTGGGGCAGGATTGTGTGGCGTCAGGCCCGCATCGACGAGGTTTCAGCCGGCCGGTGGTGGGCGATCGGCTTCTTCGCGATTGCGCTGGCCGCTTTGACCGGCGGGACGGTTCACGGGTTTCGCGGTCCGCTCGGTCCGGGCTGGGAAGCGGTCCTCTGGAAGGCGAGCCTGTTCGGGATCGGCGGGTTCGCGTTCGCCGCGGTGATGACCGCAATCGCGGGCGGTGCGAACCGCCGGTGGCGACCGTTGCTGGCCTCGATCGCGGTGGTCGCTCTGGTGGGCTATGTGGCGTGGTTGGCGGGCCACCCAGAGTTTCGGTACGCGAGCACTGCTTCCGCGGTCGGGCTGGCGTGGTTACTGGCTCAGCAAGCGATTGGCTGGATCCATAATAGGATTCCGAGCGCGCCGTGGATTGCGACCGGTGTCGTAGCCGCCGCGGTAGGTGCTGTGATCCAGCAAGCCGGGCTGGCACCGCACCCGCGCTTCAACCACAACGACGTCTTTCACGTGATCCAGATGGGTAGTAGCTACCTGTTTTACCGCGGAGGGTTGTTGTTGACTGATCGCAACGGTGTGCGGGTCGCATGAGCGGGTTGGCCATCACCACCGCCGACGTGACGGCGGCCTGCGAGCGCATCGCGAACGGCGTTCACCGGACACCGGTCATGACCTCGCGGTTGCTGGACGAGATCGCCGGACGGCACCTCTTTTTCAAATGCGAGAACCTCCAGCGTGGCGGATCGTTCAAGATCCGCGGCGCGACCAATAAGTTGCTCCAGCTAAGCGACGGCGCGCGACAGCGTGGGGTGGTCGCTTACTCGTCCGGAAACCATGCCCAGGGGGTGGCGCTGGCTGCACGTGGTCTGGGCGTCAGCGCGGTGATCGTGATGGCAGCCGACGCGCCGAGCGGCAAGATCGACGCCACGCGGGGATACGGAGCCGACATCGTGATGTACGACCGCCGCACCGATGATCGTGAAGCAATCGCCGCAGAGATAGTGGAACGCGACGGGCGCGTCTTGGTTCCACCGTACGATGACCCGGCGATCATCGCCGGTCAGGGAACGGCGACGCTCGAGCTCCTGCAAGACGTTGCCGATCTGGACGCGGTTGTCGCGCCCGTTGGCGGTGGCGGTTTGTTGGCCGGTGCCGCGTTGGCGGCGGCGGGCCAGGATCGGCCGGTGCCGGCGTTTGGTGCCGAGCCTGAAACGGCAGACGACACCGCGCGCTCGCTCGAGGTCGGTGAGCGGGTCGGCATCGGGCCGCCCGAGACGATCGCCGATGGGGCTCGAGTTCAGATGCCGGGCGAGCTGACGTTCCCGATCGTTCGCGAGCTGGCGGCGGGTGTGGTCCGGGTCCCCGAGGCCGCGATCGTCCGTGCGATGACGCTGGTCATGACGCGCATGAAGCTGGTCGTCGAGCCTACCGGTGCGCTGGCTGCTGCCGCCGCGCTCGAAGGGCTTCTGCCGGCCGATGTTCAGCGCGTGGGTGTCATCCTATCGGGCGGCAACATCGACTTGGAAACGCTGGGTCAGATCGTCGGCTAACTGCGACAAGAGCGAAGCTCGCTGGAGGCGTCGGCCAGTTTGGCCCGCCGGCGAGGTCGGCACGCCCAACGCCACTACCAATGCGATGAGAACAATCCTCATGCGAACAGCTCACGGTAGTGGCGGTACCAGTCGCTCTGAAACCGCTCGGCCGGATCGTACACTTGCTTGAGTCCCAAGAATCGGGGGAAGAGCGGATAAGCCGCCTCGACCTGCTCACGGGTGGCGAACCGATGATAGGTCAGGAAAAACGATCCCTCCCTCGCTAACGCTTCATCGATCAACGCGCGAAACGCGGTTCCCGATCGCTGGAGACCCTCGGGCGTGTGCTCGGTGTGGAGGTTGAACACGATGCACGCGTAGCGACGGGACGCCCACGGCAGAAACGTCTCGACGTCGGGCTCGATGAGCCGCACCGTGCCGTAGACTACACGAACGCCGCTTGCACGCAATCGCCGCGCCGCGGCGGCCATGAAATCGGCCAGCTGCTCGGGCGGGACGTACAACTCGGAGATTACCTCGGTCGCCGGGGCGGGCGCCGACAACAGCTGATCGAGTTCGACGTGGTACCCCTCGCGGTAGTACCCGAGCTGCTGCGTATCCGCCCAGTAGATCTGCCCGTTGGTCTTCAAGTAATGATCGACGTACGCTTTCAACGCATCCGAAGGCCTGGTATGCGCCAGAACAAGCAGCTCTTCCCAGTCTCGGGATGCGAGCCTCCGTTGATCGGGTGGGATCAGCCTCGCTAGCGAAACCGGCCGATAGGTGGAGAGGATCCCGCGTCGGAGAAACTCGGGCTCGGATGCGGGGTCGATCCCAAACTGGAAGTCGCCGTAGAGGTGACCGTCGGCGATCCGCTCGCGCATGAGGTCGGGTATCTCTTCGATCATCGCTTCGCGCACAAACCGCTCGACCTTGCGACGCGGCGTAAGCCGGAGGGTCACCCGCGCAATGACGCCGAACAGGCCGTAGCCACCGACCGCCAAGCGGAACAAGTTGCGGTTTTCCTGGCGGCTCACGGTGTGAACCTGGCCGTCACCGTCGACCAGGATGAACCGCTCGACGTCGGCCACGATCGGTGGCCGAGTCAACACCCGGCCGTGCGCATTGGCAGCCAGTGTCCCGCCGATCGAGAGCCGGTCAGCCCCGGTCTGTTTTTGCACGATGCCCCAGCCCGAACCGTCGCCCTCCCAAGTTGTCTCGAGAAACGCAAACACGTCTGGCCAAAACATGCCGGCGTCGACAGTGAGCAGCCCGCGCTCGGTGTCAAAGTCGCGCACGAGGCTGAGCGCACGCATGTCGAGCAGCCACCCGTCGCGCAAAAACTGCTGGCCACCCATCGCGTGCCGTCCGCCGGCGATTGCCAAGTTCTGGCCGGCGTCGCGAGCGGCGACGACCGCCGCTTGCACATCGTCCGTCGATTGCGGGACGATGATGCGTTCGACCCAAGTCTCGTTGAGGCGAGCGTGAACGTCGTTTACGCGTTCCCCGGTTGGGGCGCGGACCACACGCTCGGTCGCGCCGGATGCACACGCCCAGGCGCCGATCGGAGTGGCAGCTAGGAAACGGAGAAATTCGCGTCGGGTCCCCATCGTCACGGTCGCAACTTATCATACCCGGATGACGATCGTAGGCCTCGCGCTCCTCGGGCTGCTGGCCACGTTGCTGGCACTGCCCGCTTTCCAGGGTCATCCGGTCGGGGGTGCGGTGCTTTGGGTGATCGGGTATGGGACGGTCGCGCTACTGATGCGACAGGTGTGGTTGGGGTCGGCCAGGATACGCGAATGGTGGCGATCGATAGGGCGATCGCAACGCTGGAGCGGGGTGCTCGCGGTCGTTTTTTTCACGCTCGTTGGCGGGCTCGTGATGCGGGAGACCGCGCCCGAGCTGTTTCGCCGCTTCTCACGCGAGAACGGTCTGTGGGAGCCACTTTGCCTACTGATGTATTGGGGTGGTGCGCTGTTACTGTATCGGCACGTGCGCGGTTTCGAGCTCTCCGAGCGCAAGCCATGGCTGCTGCTGGTCGGCGTGTATGCGCTCCTCGGCTTAGAAGAGATCGATTACTTCGGCATCTTCGGCCGCGGGGTATTTGGACCTTGCGTTTGTACGCCGATCCCTGGCGCGATCGGAGGCCGTTTGGCTCGTTCTCGGTTTCGCGATCCTGGGGGTTGCTGCCAGCCAGGAAGCACAGTTCTTTGGGTGGGTGCTGGAGCGGCCGAGGCCAGAGGAGGTGATCGAGCTAGCGGGTGCTGTCTGCCTCGGTGTTTACGCGCTCGAGCTGACCGCCGAGCGACTACCGCCCCCCGCTTGACGGGGTCTCCACCGCGCTACGGTTGTGGAATCGATCGCTGGCGGTGACCGTCGCATCATCGGTCTCGAGATCGTCAATCGCGTCGTTGATTGCGTCCAACCGATCGTCGATATCGGGGTGCGTCTTGGCGAGCAGCGACCGCCGCTCGGCTTCGGCGTTTGGCAGCGCAGCGAGGAAGCGAGTCAAGCCGTTGGGATCGTAGCCGGCGCCGGCGGCGACCTCGACGCCATAGGCGTCGGCCTCCAGCTCGTCTCCCCTCGATAGGCCCATGAAGAGCGCCGTGGTGCCCAGCTGGATCGTTTGCTCCAGGTACTCCTCGCCGGTCAGGTTGATCTGCTCGGTGATCTCTTCCAACCCGAGCTCGGTTCGGGCGCGGGCTCGGATCTCCTTGACGACGTGACGTCGGTTGACGTGCCCAACCTCATGGCCGAGCACACCGGCCAACATCGCCTCGTCATTCATCAGCGCCAGCGCGCCGCGGGTCACGAACACGTAGCCACCTGGCGCAGCAAGAGCGTTGACATCGTCGCTGTCGAGTACGGCGAACCGGTAGGCGATATCCGTCCGCGGATCGACCGAGGCGACCGCTAGGCCGACCAGATTGACATAGCGGGTCAGCTCAGAATCTTGGACTACTCCGTAATAGCCGGCGATCGTGGCGGCGATACCGCGGCCGATCTCGACCTCTTGCTCGGCGGAGATGGTGATTACCGCCGGTGCCGTGCGTTGGGCGATCCCGGCCGCTTTCTTGATCCGATCGAGGAGCTGGGCCTCGGCCGGTGAGACCGATGCGATCACGCTGAGCAAAGTCACGATCGTTGCGACGAGTTGGCGGCGGACGATGGTCTTCACGCTTCGGGATCTACCGTTTGGGGTTCCGGTAGGTCGTTGTACGGCGCCAGTCGGGCCTCGATCCGGAACTCTTCGAATTCCAACGGTGGCACCGAGTGCTCCTCCATCCACCGGACGGCCTCCGGGTCTGGTGTGACCGAGACCTTGCCGTTGGCGGTTTCGATTTCGTCTACGCCACGGGCGCCGGCGGAAGCGGCTACGTGTCGGTCCTGAGCCGCGCTAAACGACGATAGCCCTTTCTTGAGCAGGCTGGACTCGACCTGCGGGCGCTTGAGCTCGAACGCGTCGTCCTCGTCGAAGTTGGGGTCCCGCTTGTGACGCAAAACGATCGCAGTCGTTGTCCCGTCGCTGTCGGTCACGGTGCGGTGTGGCTCGGCGCCACCGGCCGGGCTGGCCAGAACGAGTTGCACGAACGGATCAGAAACGGGCTCGCTGGAAATCAGCTCTGTCGCCCCGACACGCGTCACCAGGTGATAGCGCCGGCCATCGCACACGATAACGATCGGCTCTTCCAGTTGATCCGCGCCCGCGCGTCGGATCTCGAGCCGCTCTTTGGGCCGGTCCTGAAACACTACCACGCGGCCGGCGAACCGCGGCTCGGCGTTGGGCTCCGCCCCGTCAGCGGGGATGAGCCACGTCTCTTCGAACACCCGTTTTTTCTTCGGGATCGCCTCTCGACGCGCGTCGAGCATCGCCCCAAGGTCGTCCTGAGCAGCCAGCGGCGAAGTAATCATCAAGCCCGCTAATAACACTAACGGGATTCGACAGGATGCCATCATCATGTGGCCAAACTATGGCTCGGTCGACCGAAAGCCGAAGAAATCTCTGATACGCGACAGAATCTGTCGCTTCTCTTCCTCGACCTGCTGGGCGCCCGCCTCGTGGAGCGCGGCGTGTGTCTCCTCCAGCTCCTGGTTGCGTTCAGCCCGTGTCTGGGCGATCCGCTCGGCCAAGCTGGGGTTGGCCTCGAGCGTGTCGCGGAAAGCCTCGCGATCGATAACAAAGAAGTGGCCATCTCGCCAAAGAACGAGCCTTGCCCGAGCTGGGCGATTCGCTCGCGCCGTCCGTCGTGGCTCACGATGATCTCGACCAGTCCATTCTCGATGATGTACAGCGAGTCACCGGCCGCGCCTTGATGGAGCACGGTCTCGGAGGCAAAATACCGCTCGACTCGAACCCGGGCCGCCAGCGCGCGCGCTTCCTCTTCGCTCAGCACGTCGAATAGCTGGACTCGCTTCAACAGGCGGTAGATCTGCTCGTCGTCGGCTTCCGCCACGGCCTGCTCGCTTTCCGGTGTCACTTCGCGCAGGTACACGTTCCGGATCGGGAACGGGATCTCGATGCCGCGCCGGTTGAAGGAGTACCAAACGTGAGTCATGAACGCGTCCTTGATATCCTCGAGATCCGTGTAGTCACGGATCCAGTACTTGACGTCGTAGGTGATCGCAAAATCTCCGAAGTTAAAGGTCCGCACGTCTACGCGCGGGCGCTTGAGGATCCCCTCGGTCTGATCGGAGGCTTCCTCTAGAGCGGCGATGACGTCGGCCGGGGGGTGCCGGTAATGGACCCCGATCGGCTCCAGGATCGCGTGAATCCGGGTCGGAGCGCTGTAGTTGACCAGCGTGTCCTTGCTGATGACCGAGTTGGGTATGATGACCAGGTCATTGGTCCGCGTGCGGAGACTCGTCGAGCGCCAAGTCACGTCGGTGACCACGCCCTCGAACTCACCGAATTGAACCCAATCGCCGACATTGAACGAGCGCTCGGTCTGGAGCGCCAGGCCACTGAACACGTTCCCCAGCGTGTCCTGGAGCGCCAAACCGATCACCACCGAGATGACGGCCGACGTTGTGAACAGGCCGGTGATGTCGAGATCGGTGCGGTAGTAGAGGATCAGCAGTACGCCAAAGAAGAACAACGTGAAGGCTGCGACGTCGCGCAGAATATTGGGGCTATCGACCTTGAACTTTCGGACTAGTAGGAAGTCGACCACCATCGTGATGAGCAGCAGCAGCGCGAGGAACCCGATGATCAGCATCGTCACGCTCGCGACTTGGAACGTCGGATTCGAAACCATCCCCGATATCTGCTCGCCGCTGGGCATTGTGATGAAGCCGCTCACGCGCTCTGGGATGCGGGCCAGCTGGGTCTGGATGAGCGCCGAGATCGCCAGGAGGGCGACGACGACCAGCGCGCGGCGGCGGACGAAAGGATCGCGGCTCAATTGGCGCAGCAGAAGCGCGACCACCGCGAGCAGGGCTTTCAGCAGGTAGAGCATGCCGGACCCCGACAGGATTTGCTCGATCAGCGGATGGTTCATCGGTGTCTAATCATAATCAGTGCGGCCGGTGGACGAAACTCGAGCGACTTGCAATCCACGGCTGGATGTGGTTTAAAGGGGTGTTCCCCCGATTCAAATCGTCGTTTGAGAACTCCCAGTAAGAGAGGCACCGATGTTCCGTCAGCGAACACTCTGGGCGTTGTTGGGTGCGGTGGTTGTAGCAGTAGGCTGGACCATTCTCGAGCCGATGCCGGCGACAGCACAGGAGGTGCGCCGGGTCCCGGCCCAGCGTCAGGTGGCGCGGCGAGCCCCTGCGACGACGTACGTCAACCTATCCGAACTCCAATACCGCCCCGTCGAGTCGAGCGCGGTGGTCTATGAGATCGGCGCTCCGAGCGCCGACGGGGTTGGACCGGGTCGCCTGGCGGCAGCCCCCGCCGGTCGGGTGGCGATCGCGGCTCGTCCAGCGGTTCGTGCGCAGCCGGCTGCTCCGGGAGCGGCGAGGGTAGCGGCCACGCCGGATGGGGAAGTGGTTCGCTGGAACACCGCCGCCGGTCGCGCGGCGCTCGGTAGTGTCGTGGCCGTGGATGGTCCGATGGGTGGCGCGGCCCAGATCTCGGCGCGTGCGGCTCCGGGACAGGCGCGCGGCGGCGAGGACGCCTGCGTCCAGCCCACGGTTACAAAAACGGGCTCGACCTGTTGCAACTACCGCCAGCCCGACCAGCTAAACGGTGGTGACGTGATGTACCGGCAACCATTGAAGGTGTTCGGCAGCGAGTCGGCCGCCCGCCAGTTCGCGGCGACCGTTCGGGCTTCGATTCCGATGTTCCTGCCGTATCACAACCCCGATGTTCGTGCGTCCCACGGATGGATCTACAACGGCAGCGACGAGAACTATCACGGCGCCGTCGACTTCAGTAAGAAGTCGGATGCCACCGGCCCGGGAATCGATCCCGCGTTCAAGGTGCGCTCGGTCGCCAGCGGGGTCGTGATCTC
This sequence comes from Gemmatimonadota bacterium, assembly GCA_039590215.1. GTDB lineage: Bacteria > Gemmatimonadota > Gemmatimonadetes > JACCXV01 > JAHWKZ01 > CAMYLR01. Next base: position 21,435 of record JBDHFX010000025.1, read on the forward strand.
GGTCTACTGGGACGACTGGAGCGGCAACATCGTTATCATCGAGCACACGGCGTCCAACGGAGATAAGTACCGCACGTCGTACAAACACCTCCGCAACGGGTTTGCCAACGATCTTCAGATGGCGCGCGGCCTGACGGTCAAAGAGGATCAGAAGCTCGACGACGAAGGCAACCCGACCAACCGCCTGAAGTACCAGCGGTTCGCAGATCTCGAAGATCCCAGCGAACAGCACTGGGGAACGGACAGCCAGACGATCAGGGTGAAAGTCGGGGACAAGGTCGGCCCTGGCACACTGATTGGGTGGAGCGGCAACACCGGACCCGGTGGCGCCGGCAACGGTTTGAACGACGACGGCACGCCGAAGAACGCGAACACCGCCAACAACCACCTCCACTTGATGACTGCGGTGCCCGACCCGAATGATGCGGGTGATTGGGTGCAGGTCGATCCGTACGGCGTCTACAACCAGATCAGTGAGTCCGGCTGCTACGATTTGCTTGACACGACGGCGTACGTGCGGTTGTTCGCACCATTCTATCCGTCTTTTCACAACGTTCCCGCGCAGTATGTGGGGTTCTACTGGGGTTACTACACGGGGATGGGGATGGGGCTGCAGACGATCAGTCTGCATCGCAAAGGGAATAGCGTGTTGGCATCGGGCGCCTTCCAGTCCGGACTGCCCAAGGCGTGGTACATGCGGATGTACATGACGGCGAACGACTATCAGAAGTGGTTCAACGAGTACGGAGCCCAGGGGTTCCGTCCACGGGAGATCTCGGTTACCCGGCACAGCAGTGGTGAGCCGCGCTTTACGGTGATCTGGAAGAAGCGCCAGGGGGAGGGCTTCGCAGCGTATCACAACATGACCGATGCGGTCTGGAACGCGAAGTGGAAGGAACACGTCGAGGACGGCGGCATGAAAGTCGAGGAGCGAGCTGCATATCGGGTTGGCAACTCGCGGCGACTGGCGGCGGTGTTTGTAAAGGAAGGGTCGCCGGGCGGTTTCTACGAGTACCACTACATGACCGGCCAGGCCTATCAGTCAAAGGCCGAAGAGCTGGGTGCTCAAGGATGGGATCTGATCAATGCCGAGGCCGAGGAGCTTCCCGAGGGAACCCGGTTTGGGGGGATCTGGCGCAAGGTACCCGGGACTTTCGCGGCCCGACACGGCCTGACACCAGGGCAGTATCAGAGCGCGTTCGAGGATCTTGGGTCAAAGGGGTATCGTCTTTACGACGTTCAGGGTTACGACGACTCGGGGCGGTTTATCGCCGTGTGGACTAAGCCGTGATCGCGTAGATCTCGATCGGTTCTGCACGGCCCCGGACGGCGCGTTTGCCGATCGTCTTCAACGGCAGCGCGCCGTCGAGCTTTTGGGCGGTCGCGGCCGAAAGCAGAATCGCGGTGCCGGTCTCCTTGTTTAGTGCCTCGAGTCGACTGGCCACGTTTACCGTGTCGCCGATCGCGGTGTAGTCCATGCGCCGTTCCGGATCACCGATGAAGCCAACGACGGCTGGGCCGGTATGAATGCCGATGCCGATGTCCAGGCGTCGCCGACCGGTGGCGACCCAGTCGTCGTTCAGCGTCTCCAATCGGTCCAACATCGCGATCGCCGCTCGGCAAGCGTGGCTGGCGTGGTCGATGTCGACAAGGGGGGCACCAAAGAAAGCCATCATGCCGTCCCCCAGATACTTGTCGAGCGTCCCGCCGTGATCGAACAGCACCTCGACCATCGCCGTGAGGTACTCGTTCAAGGTGTCGACCACGACTTCAGGCTCGACCTGTTCGGATTGCGCGGTGAAGCCTCGGATGTCGCTGAACAGCACAGTCACTTCGCGACGCTCGACGGCCCTGTGGAGGTCCTCTCCCGATTCGGCCAGCTGATTCGCGACTTCAGGTGGAATGAACTTCGCGAACATTCGTCGGATCTGGCGGTGGCGTCTTCCTTCGACCACGTAAGATCCGGCCATCGCGCCGGCGTAGGCCAATACGGCGCTGGTTACAGGGGCCGCTACTGGAAAGAGCCAGCCGCCGACGAAAAAAGCGGCCAGCGCCAGCGCACCGATCATCGCGAGCAACCCAGCTAAGCCGACCGCCGACCGTCTGGCCGACCGGATGAGCGCGACCGTCACGCCAGTGAGCGACGCGGCTAGCAGGGTCAGGAACACGACCCAACCGATCGGCAGCACCCGCAGGAAGTCGCCCGATCGCAATGTGTCCAGAATCGTAGCGTGGAGAAACACACCAGGCTCCGTGGGACTGAAAGGTCCGGCGATGAAGTCGCCAACGCCGGTCGCACTGGAGCCGATCAGCACGATGCGGTCGGTGAATTCCGCCGGGTCGAGATCGGGTTCGGCCCCGACCGAGATCTGCGCGTAGCTGTTCAGGACCTCGTGGGCCGAGATCACGCGATACGGTTCCCCATATCGACCGCGCCAATGCACCCGCAAGCGACCCTCCTCGAGCGGCACCCGGCGGTCGTCCAAAAACAACTCACCGTCGACGATCGACAATCGGTTGTATCCGCCCGGGCCGCCCAGGACAGCCGCCAATCCGATCGACGGATAGAGCCGGCCGCTGTGCTCGACCAGCAGCGGTTCGAGTCGCTCGATGCCGTCGCGGTCAGGGGCACGATTGATCGCTCCGACCCCGACCCCGGTGTCGAGGAGCTCGATCACGGGTGGGTTGACGTTCGCAAACCGTGGAGCTGAAAGGGAGGCCGCCTCGGGAATGGCGAATCGCTCGAGCGCGTCCAGCCGTCGACGGTGATCGATGAACGCCCGCTCCAGTTCCGCGATGGCGGTTTCGCCTTCAGGATCATCGAACGCGACCGCGTGAACGACCGGCGGGCCTCGCTTGGCCGCGGCGAAAAACAACGAGTCACCTTGGGGTCGCGCGAGATCGGGCTCGCTGAACAGAACGTCGTAGGCCACGACACGCGGCGCGCCAAGCGCGATGAACTCGAGCATCGCACCGTGGGCGTTCCGAGGCCACGGCCAACGACCGAGATCGCTCTCGTAGAGTCGAAGTGCGCGGTTGTCGATGTCGACGATGACGATCGTCGAGTCAGCTACTTCTGCGCCCCGGATCGCGCGCTCGAGCTGAAGTCGGGCGTCTCTCGTTTTGCGCTCGACCGTTTGGACGGTGTCGGTCGCTATCAGCGCAAACACGATCACCGAGGCCAGTGCCCCGGCCTGGAGTCCGATGAGAAGTCGCTGGCCCGAAACGGAGCTCGCCACTGCGCGAACCTATCCCCGTCGCGCGTGTCGAGCGACCCTCGCGTATTCTCGCCGTTGTCTGTAGAGCTAGACTGCCGGAGCGGTCAGAACTTCGGTTGCCGCGAGCGCCTTCTTGGTTACAAAGACACGCTCGTTGTTGGAGGCCCGGTTCAACATCCCCACTGGGAACAGGAAGAACCAATCGGCAGACGGGTCGTAGTCGTAGACCACGCCGTCGAGCACCTCACCCCAGCTGAACCGGAGGCGAACCGTCGTGGCGCCAGAAGGATCGGGAAGGTCGGTTCCGGTCTGAGGATCGGTGGCGTTCTGGCGGCTCGTACGAGCAAGTGCCAGATCATGAACGAAAAAGACCGCCACCACGTCCGTCATCTCGATGTCGAGAAAACCGAGGACGTTGCCTTCCAGATCGATCCTGCGAAGGAGCAGGAACGGTTTCTCGGGATCGAAGACGTCAGCGGTACCTTTGAGGCGCCGACCGTCCTCGAGTAGGACTACCAACTTGTGATTCATGCCTCCGCGGGGCTGCAACTATGGCGCCAACCGCCACTCGACCGATCAGATTCACGTTATTTGAATAGAAATAAGTAGCTTGATGTGGCTGGAAGGGGTGATCGATGTCGGCGGGTCTCGCGACGACTGTCCAGCGACCCTCGGCCACGGGTGCAGATTACCATTCGCAGCCCGCGTCCTGCAGGCCGGCCGTCACATGGCGCTTGTACTCAGGTCAGGAGAGCTACAGCTTCTCTCGGGCGCGGTGGTGGGGGCATAGCTCAGTTGGGAGAGCATCGGCTTTGCAAGCCGAAGGTCACCGGTTCGAGCCCGGTTGCCTCCACCACCAAACGCCGGTGCGACTACCGGTCAGATGCCGGCATACTCGCTTGACGCTGCGCCTCGAACTCCTCTTCCGACAGCGCCACATGGCTGATCGCCTGTGCGATGACCGAGTCACCAGTCGGGATACGCGAGTCCTTCGGCCACAGATGGAAGATCAACCCGTCGGTCGTCTTGACTAGCTCGACGACCGATGCAGTGTCCTCGTCGGACATACCATGCACCGCAACCCGGCCGCTCTCGATCTCCACCAAGTGATCGTGCCAGGCTTCGTTCCACTGCTCGCGGGGGATCAGGTCGCGGGTGACCGACTTGGCAACGATGTACTCGATTTCGGTCATCGGGGCTCCAGGATCGGTCGTCTCGAAGAGGATGCACTGAATAATCGGTTCGGGTGAGATCGGCTTGCAATAATGATGAAACGGGCCCATCACCTCACCGTTGACTACGTGCGGGGCGGTCACGTGGATGTCGAACCCCTGTGCGGGGGAGGGCATGGCCTCCTCTTGCGCGTTGATCGGCTGAACGAGAAACAGCACGGCCACCAAAACAGACGGGAAAACGTTGCGCCGCATTTAACTCCTCCTCCGGCTTTGCAGTGGTCTCAGGTGTTGAACGAAGGTTGCTAAACTTAGTTGCTGCTGACTAATTTCCAAAACCGGTTTCGACACTGGGTACGGGCCTTGAAACGGAGTCACGAAGACGATGCTGGATATTGGCATTTCGGCACTCGGCCAGGCAGCCGCTGAGTACGGCGGTGGTTTCGGGGAAGTCGGCTCATTCATCGAGACCTCCATCCGCAAGTCGGCCAAGCTCGCGATGAACCACAAGTGGTTCCTCCTGATCGCGATCGCTGCCGTGTGGGGCTTCCTCAAACTGATCTTCGATACCGAGTAAGCATGAAGAAACTGGCACCGTGGGTTGTTCTCGCCGCCCTGGTGGGAGCGATCCAGTTCGTCGTGGCCCAGCGGTTGGGTGGGTTCTCACCCAATATCGCTCAGTTCATGGGGCGCCAGATCGTAGCTCAGGGGGGCTACAGCGAGTCGTTGGCTGTGATCGGTTGGGGTATTCACCTCGCCGTTTCGCTGACGTATGCCGCCCTCTACGCTTTCACGTCGCACCAACGGGTGATGCCCGCCGGGCGCGGCGCGCGCTGGACAGTCGGCCTCTTCCTGGCGCTCCTACTCGGTTGGCTCACGACGCTGGCCACGGGTCCCGCGATCGCGGTCACGATCAGCGTGTTGGCCGGCAAGGGTTGGCCAGCAGCCCTCCCCGGCCTCAACACGTCGCTCGGCTTCGCGTTTGGAAACCACCTCGGCTTCTTCGCGATATGCTGGCTGCTAACGCTGGTGGTGCCAGACATTCTCCGAAGCAACCGCCACCAAGCCGTTAGCGTCTGAGCCCGGTTGTCAGTGCCGGGTTACCCCTTGCAGGGGTTCCCACCGCACGGGTTACACGGATTGGCTCCGCCCGCCGCGGCCGCTGGATCGAACCCGGGTCGAATGTGCTCGACGTAGGCCGCCAGGGCAGCCAGTTCCTGTGAGTCCCACGCCAACGGCTCGGTCGACATCGGGACGATCATGCACAGCTGTACCATCTCGGCGGCGTTGACTTGGTCCAGCCCGGCGCGGTCTTTGGCCATCGTAACCGGGTGCGGGTATGGCTCAGCGAAGGTCGCCTTCATCAGCGCGTAGTTGCCGACGTGGCATGTCGAGCAAGCTGAGCCGTTCGTGCTGAGACTGTTGTCGTTCCAGAGCTCCCCGCCACGCGCGATCAGCGCAGCGTCATCGAGATCGCCAGGGTTGAGTGCTTGATCACCCTGCGTGACGCGTGCGGGATCGATCTCCGTTTCCGTCGCGGCCGCGCACGGGTTAGCGGTCTCTTCTGCTACTTCGGTTTCCGCAGGCTCCTGCTGACCACAGGCCGCTACGGCCACGAGAATCGGCAGAAGCAAGCGCGGTAGGGCTTTGTGCATGGTCAAACTCCTTCCAGAGATTCGCTCGGGTCCCTCCGGGAAAGCAGCATACACGATCGTCAAGGTGATCTCAAATCTGCCGAGTCGTGCCCGTTGACGCGCGATCCTAGGCGAGCTAAGCTCTCTTGATCCTATCGAGGTCGCTTTTTCGACACACTCAAATCATGGCAAAGGCGAAAACGTATCCGTCGGGCCAATAGGCGCGGGCGAAGACCGCTCGCCACCCGACCTGCTACGGTACGCCGTTCGCCAACTCTAGGAGGCAAGCACATGAAGTTCCTTTCCGCGCTCCTGATCGCCGCTCTGGCCCTGCCGGTCGCGGCCCTGGCCCAGGAGTCCGAGCATGAAATGAAGAACCAGAGCCTGGTCCAAGTCACGACCTGGGAGGTCGCCCCCGATCAAACAGACGAGTGGGAGGCGGCGATCAAGCAGATCGTCGAAGCTGCCCAGGCGGCCAACCTCGCCCATGAGTACGGCTGGACGTTCTACAGCAAGAACAACGACTACACCTTGATCTACCCGATCGCCAACTACGCCTATTTCGACGACCCGATGCAGTGGATGCGGCAGTTCGAAGGGACTGAGGGGAACGAGGTGGTGCAGGCGGCGATGGCCACGATCGGCACGATCGACCATCGCGTGCTCAGCGAAGAGATCTCCGTGAACAAGATGGATTGGAGCTACATGCTCGGCGACATGGCCGACTTCCAGCAGAAGATCGAGAACCACAAGAACGTCGAGGTGCTCGAGTTCTGGATCCGTCCGGGCAAGAACGAGGAGTTCAGCGGGATCGTCAAGGAGTA
>JBDHFX010000026.1:0-16057 GCA_039590215.1 Gemmatimonadota bacterium
CGCGACCTCGTTCTCGGTCGACACCCCGCTGGTCGTCACCGGCTGGGTCCGAACGCAGGGCATCCAACGCAACTGGATCTGGTGGTGCTTGGCGATCGGCGGGATGCTGGCGGCATTCGTGTTCGCGCAACTGTGGCGGCGCTCTGAGGTCATGACCGACGTCGAGCTCACCGAGCTTAGGTACTCGGGTCGACCGGCGGCCGCGCTGCGCGGCATTCGGGCCGTCTACATGACGCTGTACGCGAACTGCCTCACTATGGCCTGGGTGACGCTGGCGATGGTCAAGGTGTTTGGAGCGGTGTTTGATATCGGCCCATTGCCGGCGACGCTGTTTGCCGCTGGCCTGACGCTGGCGTACGCGATGCTGGCGGGCTTGTGGGGTGTGGTCGTGACGGATCTGGTGCAGTTCGTTCTGGCCACGGTCGGCGCGGTTGTGCTGGCGGTGTTCGTCGTCGATGCGGTCGGCGGCTTGGATGCGATGGTCGGGCAACTCAATGTCGCCGGTCACGGCGACGCGTTGGCGTTTCTCCCGCCGCTCGACGCGGCGCAGACCGGTAGTGTATGGGACGGGCCGCTGGGATGGTCGGGGACGGCGTTGGCGACGTTCCTGGTGCTCATTACGATCCAGTGGTGGGCTAACAAGAACGCCGACGGCGGGGCGGTCGTCATCCAGCGGATGGCGGCATCGAAGGACGAGCGCGCTGCGGTGCTGGCGACGCTCTGGTTTCAGATCGCCAACTACGCACTCAGGCCATGGCCCTGGATTCTCGTCGCGCTGGCCTCGTTGCTGCTATACCCCGACATCGCCGACCCCGAGATGGCGTACCCAAGGGCGATGGTCGACTTCTTACCGGTTGGTCTCTTGGGCCTCATGCTGGCCTCGCTGGTGGCGGCGTTCATGTCGACGCTGACGTCGTTTATCAACCTATCGGCGGCGTACTTGGTGAACGATCTCTACCGGCCGTTCCTGGTCCGGGATCGCTCAGAGCGCCACTACGTGACGGCCGGTCGGCTGGCTTCGGGGCTGGCGTTGGCGGTCGGCATCACGATCAGTTTCTTTGCCGACTCGATCTCGCAGCTGTTCCTCTTGTTGCTGACGTTGGGTGCCGGAATCGGATTGGTGTACATCGCGCGCTGGTTTTGGTGGCGGGTCAACGCGTGGAGTGAGATCGCCGCCATGATAGCGTCGGCCGGGATCGGGTTCGTGCTCGGAATGAGCCCCAAGTGGGGCGGGCCGATGTTCCCGTTCGCCGCCAAGGTGACGCTCAACCTGATCGGCTCGACGATCATATGGGTCAGCGTCACGTTTCTGACGCCGCCAGTAGCGATGGAGAAGCTGGTCGAGTTCTACCGTCGCGTACGGCCACCCGGGTGGTGGGGTCCGGTGCGTGCTGTCGCCGGCGACGTCGCTCCGTCTCCCGGGGGGCTTCGCTACGGAGTCAGGATGTGGGTGCTCAGCGTCGTGTTCGTATACGCCGCGCTGTTCGGGTCCGGCAAGCTATTGCTGCTGGAATGGGGGTGGGGTCTCGCGTTGGCAACGGTCGCCATCGTCACCGGATGGATTTTGTTTCGGCAGCTCGCACGGGAGCGGCTGGCGGCCCTGTTCTAACCTCGTCCGTTCGTGCTAGATCTCTCAGCCATCGCTCAGTTCCAGAAACCGCTTGGCGAAAGCCGGTCCCGCCGCTTCGTCCTCGTGTTTGAAGAACACGAACGCGTCCGACCACGGGTGGGATCGGACCCGCTCGGCCCACACGGCGAGATCTTCATCGCTGTAATCGGTGCGCCGCAGCCGTAGGTAACCCCAATCAGCGGTGGCGACGTTGGGTGCGTCGGCCTTGCCTCCGGCCTCGGCGATGCAGAGGGCAGCGCCAGCAGCGGTGAGTTTCTCGAACACTTCGTCCTCGTACCACGACGGGTGGCGAAACTCGAATGCGGCGCGAGTCCCTTCGGGGAGTTGGGCCAGAAACCTCTCCAGTCGCTCGACGCCCTTCTTTAGGTAGGGCGGCAGCTGAAACAAGATCACGCCGAGCCGATCCTCGAGCGTCGACACGGTGCGTGTCAGGTACTCGGTCTCTTCCTCTGCGTCTTTGAGGCACTTCTTGTGGGTGATGCGGCGCGATGCCTTTATCGAGAACCGGAAGTCGGGCGGCACCTTCTCCGCCCACGTGGTTAGCAGCTTCTCGGTTGGCATTCGGTAGAAGGTGTTGTTGATCTCGACCGCCGGGAGCTGACCGGCGTAGAACCCGAGCATCTCATCGTTGTCGAGATCCTCGGGGTAGAAGTTGCCCTTCCACTCCTTGTAGCTGTAGCCACTGGTTCCTGCCCAAACCCGCACGAGGCTCCTATCCGTCAGGACACATCGAGGGTGGGCGCCCAGTTTGCCACTGCACGGGCCAGCTCGTCCAGCGCGTCGTCATCGGTACGGCCGGATCGCTTGAGGACGTGAAAGCCGTGATCGGCGCCATCGACGACGTGCAGGGTGGCAAGCGGACCGAGGGGAGTGCAGACCTCGTGGATAAGCCCCAGATCGGCCAGCCGGTCGCGGGTCCCCTGCAGGAAGAGCATCGGCACGGCCACGCGCTTCAAGTGCTCGGCACGGTCGGTCTCCGGTTTCCCAATCGGATGGAGCGGGAAGCCTAGAAAGACGAGTCCGGCGACCTCAGGGAGCGGCGTCTTTGACGCCGCCAACGATGTCATCCTGCCACCCATCGACTTTCCACCTGCCAGCACCGGCAGGTCGGGCACCTGGTTCGCCGCGGCGGCAACGGCCGAGCGCACCGTCGCCGTCAGTACCGCGGTCGGGTCGGGTCGCTTTCGGCCCTGCTCTATGTACGGGAAGTTGTATCGAAAGGTGGCGATCCGATGATCGGCGAACGAAGCCGCGACCGCCTCCATAAACGGATGGTTGATACCGGCCCCGGCTCCGTGACCCAGGACGAACAGCCACTTGGCCGCCTCGGGTCGAACGAGGCGGGCCGACGTCGCGCCAGTTCGGCTGGTGGCCTTGAATCGTAGTCGGGTCAATTTGGAAACCACACCGCTGGATTGGGTGAGCGGCTTAGGTCAGCGCTTCTAGCCGCCCGTGACAGCCCTCAGCTTCTCGGGCTCTTCGATCGTCGACAGAGCTGGGACGACGTTTTGTGACGGATCGCTTAGCTGTCCCGCCGAGTTCTCGATGTAGTGGAGTGCCCATTCGGTGGTCCAAGCTAAACGATAGGGACGATCGGAGGTAAGCGCTTCGAACATGTCGCACACCGACAGGATCCGAGCACCTCGGTCAGTGGAACGCCAGCATCGTGGCTCATCGATATCGCCTGGTCGAGAGAGCGCTTGGCTCGATCGGCCTCGTCCATGCGACGATGGAAGTGTTCAGCGTGATGATCGTGATCAATTCGGGGTCATCGGAAGCGACGGCGAGGTCGCGAGCCTTTTCATAGCACTCGGCGGCGGTTTTCCACCGCCGTAGGTCGCGTAGACCATTCCCATGTTTTGCAGTGCCCGCGCCTCGCCATTCGTCGAGTTTGCGCGCCGGAAAGCCCCGCGCGCGCAACGGTAGTTCCAAAGCGCAACCGCAAAGTCACCACGGACGTTGGCGATTGAGCTGAGGTTGTTGAGCGCCGCTGCTTCGCCCTTGACGGTTCCAGCTTCCCTGTCTGATCGAGGTCGTAGGTGCCGCGTCGGGGTGTGAGTGCGCGCGTCATCATGCCGCGGCCTCCGACCGCTGCTTGGCGGAACTGATCCGCTCATCAAGACGACCGGCCTCGATCGTGTTCCCCAGATGACGATAGATCGCCTGAGCCCGCCGCCAGGCTTGCTCAGCTCGTTCGGTGTCATATCGATCGATGAACAGCTGGCCTAGCTCTGCCCATGCTTCGGCTTCGCTGAGCGGGGCTGTGCCGCCTTCGCTTAGTCGAATAGCCGCTTCGATCTTCTGCTTGGCGAGTTCCAGATCACCGGCCATCCGAGTGACTCCACCCAGGATTCGGAGCGCGCTCGCCTGTACGACGGCGTTCTCCGAACGCTCCGCGAGCGCGCGTGCGCGATCGGCGAGCGACTGGGCTTGATGATCGTTGCCTCGGGTGTACGCGAGATCCGCTCGGTTGAGCATGATCTCGGCGGCCAGGCTTCTGTCGCCTTGGTGCCTGCATTCGCGCATCGCTCGGTCGTAGACGTTGTCCGCCTCCCAGAGACGGCCTTGAGCGACCAGCGCGATGCCCAGGTTGTTGAGTGTCCGGACGCCGCACGGGTGGTTGTCGAGCTCGTCGAACAGCTCGAGGGCGCGCCTGAAACACGCTTCCGCCCGCTTCTGGTGGCCGAGTCCCGACCAGAGCGCGCCTTCGTTGTTGTCGATCTGGGCTAGGAGCCGAGTGCTGCCAGACGCATTCGCGTGTTTTCGTGCGGCCGCATACAACTCGTGGGCGTCCGGCCAGTCGCCACGCTCAAATGCGACGGCGGCGCGGACGTTCTTGACGAGTGCCAGGCGGCGGTCATCCTTCAGCTTCGACGCTAGTGCTTGACTCTCCAGCAGCTCGCTTTCAGCCCGGTCCCAACTGCTGCACCGCATCTGGACGATTCCCGCGCCCCGATGAGCGTCGGTCCTTGCGGCCAGACCGAGCCCGTCGTCGCCTGCGAGGCGTATCACCTCTGCGTAGGCATCCAGGGCGGCCTTCCATCGTTCAGCTCGCGTGAGGGCTTCGGCCTTGGTCATAGCCATCTGGACGAACATGAACGGTTGCGATCCATCCATGGTGTCGCTTGGTTCGTCTGAGGGCGCAGCAGGGGTAGCTGGCGAAACCTGCATCCAATGCCTCCTCGGGCTGCGCCTGCAGGATGGCTGGCGCTGCGAGGTAGTTACGTCTTTCGGGTAGCCCGGCCATCCGCTGTTGTTACAGTGAGGACCCGTGGCTTTGCGTCCCCCGCTCTCGCGGGGTTTGCCCTGGACCGAGGGGCTATGTGGTCGGGGGAAGTGCCTTTTGACAGGGCAACGCCTGTGCCAGTGGCAGCCGCGGGGCGGACGGAGAGGGACGCGCCGGGCGCCGATAACGGGCGTAGTCGTTACCGAGTGGCGGTCCGGTTCCCATACCGAGGAAAAGCGTTACCTACATGATTGGAAAAGTGTTGCCTATCGTTTTGAGATTTCATTTTGCAGACGGCGCGGAAAGGGAGTTCCCTCTTAGGGCACTTGACATCCAGTGGGGTGACCGGGAAGCGACAGCCGTCGTTACTAGGCTCGACGTGGCATCCACTCGCCGCGCAAGAGAACGCCGCTGAGCGCCCGCAGTGCCTTCAGGTCGTCTAGAGGGTTGGTGTTGACGAGTATCAAATCCGCTCGGCGTCCCACCGCGATGACGCCGAACTCGTCGCTTTTATTGAGAAACTCGGCTGCGCCGACGGTCGCAGCCCGTAGAACTTCGTATGGTGACAACCCGGCGGCGTGGAACTGGGCGAACTCGTCGTGGATCGACGTTCCGGGAGCCACGATGTCGATGCCCGAGTCGGTACCGATCAATAGTCTGGCTCCGCCTTTATGAAGCGCCGCAACGACCTGGCGGCGGTTGGCGGTCTGTCGCTCAGCGATGTCGTCCGGGCGTCGTTTGGCGATCTCGGCGAAGATCGCCAACGTGGGGCAGTTCCAGGCACCCGCTTCGCGGGTGTGGGCGACGACGAACGGCAACCGGTTCTCGTCGATCGACATCCACCAGCCACCGCTACCTCCGAGCTCGTTGGCATAACCACCGAGGTGCTCGATCGATCGCTGCCCGACATCGAGGACGTGCGAGAGTCCGACTCGCGTGGGCACGTGGCCGACGTAGTCCATACCCCGGGCTCTTGCCGCGTGGATGATCGCGTCGTACACGTCGCGGTGGAGGTCCTGATAGAGCTTGAGCGTTCGCCAGCCGTTGTCGTACTGAACGCCGACCACGCTGTCGGCTTGGGACGGCTCGAGGACGAGTTGGGTCAATGGCCACTTGGGTGGCGTACCGTCCAGACCGGGACTGATCGAATGGATCGTCGGACCGAGCAGCTCACCGGCGGCGATCTCGCGTTGCATCACCTGGACGTCGGGGAACCCCCACATGTTGCGCACGGTGGTTATCCCGTGGTCGACATAGACACGCAAGTCTTCGCGCTCGAGGTGGACATGCATGTCGACCAGTCCGGGCATGAGGTAGCGCCCGTCCCCCTCGATAATTGTGGCGCCGGCGGGGATTTTGATCTCGTCGGCCGGTCCGAAAGCGGTAATGCGATCGCCGCTGATGAGAACGGTGTGATGACGCAGCACCCGACGGGTGTCCATCGGAACCACGTTTACGTCGATAAACGCCAAGTCGCCACCCGCGAGGCGCGGGTCGGGACGCTGTACGGTATGAGCCTCGAACGGTTGGAGCGCGACGACGAGTGCGATCGTCGCGAGTGAGGCCGGCGGAGTGATCCTCCAGCCGGCCGATCGATGAGCTCGATGGTTCACTTCCTGTACGACGATGCCACGGCAACGATTGATCAAACGACGTTTCGTTGAGCCGGCCAGAGTCGGGGGCTAGCTTTCCCACCCATGAGGCTTCTCCCGGGGCGTTCCCCGGTGTCGCTCGTGGTGCTGCTCGCGGCCGCGACCCCGACTCCTGCGGCCGCCACCCAACTCCAGGATTCGCTGCTCGTTCACGTTCAGTATCCGGCCGCTGGTCAGGCGCTGACCGCCTCGGACTCGACTTTTGTGTTCGGCCGAGTGGAAGGCGCTCCAGCGACCGACGTCCAGCTCAGCGTGAACGGCGAGCCGGTCGTAGTCCATCCATCGGGTGGATGGCTGGCCTTTGTACCGGTCGCGCCCGACTCGTTCACGTTCTCGATCCGCGCGGTTGCTGGCGACCGCGAGAGCCTGACGCCGCACACGGTATGGGTTCCGGCGCCGCCGGGTACGCCGGGCGATCCCGAGCTCGGTTATCGGCCCGAGACGATCGCGCCGGTCGGTCCGCTAGAGGCGTACGCTGGCGATACGTTGAGGGTCCAAATCGCGGCGGCTCCCGATCAAAGCGTCTCCGCCCGGATCGGCGATCGCCAAACGCCATTGGTCGCCGCGCGGTCGTGGAACGGCAATGCGGGTCGCCAGGTGTTCGGTTCGGCCGAGCCGGTGGATGGTGCCGTTCCGGCTGCCGCGGCGGGTGAGCGTTGGCTCACCTACGCAGGGGACGTCTACTTGCGGATCGCCGGCTCGCTGTCGGACTCGCTGTTTCTCGATCTGGAGTCGGCCGATGGTTTGACCCGATCAGTACCGGTGACGACAGTCGACTACCTCGATCCGACCGATATCCGGGTGGCGGTGCTGGACGACGACACCGCGGGCACCGGCCGGACAGACGGCCGGGTCGTGGCTCGCGCCGGCCCGGGTCAGGGGTACACCTTGTTGCTGCCCAACGGCACGCTGGCCGCGCTCGGTCGGCGCGACGGCGACCAGCGGGAGATCGTTCTCGGTCCGGGCCGGAGCGCGTGGGTGGCGGCGACCGAGACGGTGGAGATCGACGCGCCAAGTCCCCGGAGTGGCGTCCCAGTCGTCCGGACGCGCATTCGCGGCCACTGGAGCGAGGTCGTGATCCCGCTGACCAGTCGTCTGCCGTTCCATATCGAACAGCGGCTCGACCCAGTGCGGTACAGGGTTTCGATCTACGGTGCGACCTCGGATACCGATTGGGTGCGTTACACGCGCGATCCGATGATCGAATCGATCGACTGGAGCCAACCGGCTCGCGGCGTATATCGGCTCGACATCGCGCTCGACGCCGATCAAGCCTGGGGATATCGACCGTATTGGGAGGGGAACCACCTGGTGGTCGCGTTCCGCCACCCGCCGTCTGCGCTCGACGACCACCGTTTCCGCTCGCGCCTCCACGGCGTGCGGGTGATCGTGGATCCAGGTCACAACCCTGATCCTGGCGCGATTGGCCCCACCGGGTTCGAGGAGCGGGAGGCGAATCTGGCGATCGCGCTCGAGTTGGCCGAGATCCTGGAGACGCGCGGTGCCGAGCCCGTCCTGACCCGCGCCGAGCCGGACTCCGCCCTGGGGCTCTATGATCGCACCTCGATCGCGGTTAGGGCGGGTGGGGACGTGTTCGTCTCGATCCACAACAATGCCCTCCCGGATGGCGTGAACCCGTTCGTCAACAACGGCACTTCGACGTACTTCTACCATCCGCAGAGCCGTCCACTAGCCGAGGCAATTCAACGTGAGCTACGGATCAAGACAGAGCTGCCTGACTTCGGCGTCAACCACGGCAACCTGGCGGTGCTGCGGATGAATGAGATGGTTTCGGTGTTAGTTGAGGGCGCTTTCATGATGATACCCGAGCAAGAGACGCTTCTCAGAACGCGCGAGTTCCGGCGCCGCATAGCGACCGCGGTGGCGGATGGCATCGAGCAGTTCCTAGATAGCAGAGACCGATAGAACAGGAGGAGGAGATGGTGCGTAAGCTTTTGGTCACCGCCGCTGCGGTGGTCGCGCCGTTCGCCGCGACCGCTGCCAACGGGCAGGACGGGCCCGGCGGCGACCGCCCGCTGCGTCCGGTGGCGACGTACTCGATCGTAGCCCGGGATCCGGCTACCGGCGAGCTCGGGGTGGCGGTTCAGTCACATTGGTTCAGCGTCGGGCCGATCGTTCCGTGGGCTGAGGCCGGTGTCGGAGCGGTGGCGACCCAGTCGTTCGTGGATCCATCGTATGGACCACTGGGGCTCGACCTGATGCGTGCCGGCAAGTCGGCGACCCAAGCACTCGGCGGCTTGGTCGAGTCGGACGCGCACCCCGAGGTGCGACAGGTGGCAATGATCGATGCCCAGGGCATCGTCGCCGCCCACACCGGCGCGAACGCGATCATCGCCGCCGGGCACCAGACCGGGGAGAACTACAGCGTTCAGGCCAACTTGATGGAGAGCTCGACCGTGTGGCCGGCGATGGCGCGCGCGTTCGAGGGCGCTCAGGGTGACCTCGCCGAGCGGCTGTTGGCCGCACTCGAGGCGGCCCAGGCCGAAGGCGGCGATATCCGAGGTCGGCAATCGGCGGCGCTGCTGGTGGTGTCGGGCGAGCCGACCGGCCGACCGTGGGTCGATCGCACGTTCGATTTGCGGGTCGAAGACCATGAGCGCCCGCTGGTCGAGTTGCGCCGGTTGCTGCACCTAGCGCGTGCCTATCGCGAGATGAACGCCGGCGATGAGGCGATGAGCGACAGTGATGTGGCGGCTGCCGTCGAACATTACAACCAGGCTGCAGAGATGGTTCCAGAGAGCGCCGAGATGGTGTACTGGGCGGGCGTCACGCTGGCGGGCGAGGGGCGAGTCGAGGAGAGCCTACCGCGATTCGAGCGTGCGTTTGGTGCCGATCCGCGATGGGCGGTGCTCACGCCGCGTCTCATTCCGGCTGGGCTACTGCCCAACGACGTCGAGTTGCTCGAACGGATCTTGAGCGTGGCTGGCGGCGAGCCGGGGCTGGCCGAGTGGGAGCGTCTCGCCGAGCTACAGAAGATCGAGCCGCGATAATGTGTCGCGTGCTCACGGCACTCGCATGGCACGGGTCTGATCACAGGTCCATTTTCAAGCGCCGATGAACGATACCAATCATCAATCCGACTGGGGCAACGTCGCCACCGGCAGTGTCATGGACCGCCTCGTCTCGCTATCGAAACGCCGCGGGTACGTGTTCCAATCGTCGGAGATCTACGGCGGGATCGGCTCGACCTGGGACTACGGTCCGCTAGGGGTCGAGCTAAAGCGCAACATCAAGGATTTCTGGTGGCGGACGATGGTCGAGCGCCGCGACGACATCGAAGGGTTGGACGCCGCCATCCTGATGTCGCCAAAGGTCTGGGAAGCCTCTGGCCACATCGACGGGTTCACCGATCCGCTAGTCGATTGCAAGAACTGCAAGCATCGCTTTCGTGAGGACGAGATCGATCCCGACAAAGAGCCACGTTGTCCACGTTGTGGAATGGCGGATCTCTCGCCTGCCCGGCAGTTCAATTTGATGTTCAAGACGTTTATGGGTCCGGTCGAGGACGACGCGTCGATCGTGTACCTCCGACCGGAGACCGCCCAGGGTATCTACGTGAATTTCCTCAACGTCATGAACGCCGCACGGCAAAAGCTCCCGTTTGGTATCGCTCAAATCGGAAAAGCGTTTCGCAACGAGATCACACCCGGCAACTTCATCTTTCGAACCCGCGAATTCGAGCAGATGGAGATGCAGTACTTCGTCCAGCCGGACTCGGCCGGTGAGTGGCTGGAGCGGTGGCTCGAAGAGCGAAACGGATGGTATCGCGAGCTGGGGATCCGCCAAGACAAGCTGCGCGTGCACGAGCACGGTGACGAAGAGCTTGCGCACTACGCGGCGGCCGCGTTCGACATCGAGTACGAGTTTCCGTTCGGCTGGCAGGAGTTGGAAGGGATACATAACCGGACCGACTTCGACCTTGCCGCGCACGAGCGGCGATCGGGCAAGAAGCTCTCGTACTTCGATGAAGAAACAAAGGAGCGATACGTTCCCTATATCATCGAGACGTCGGCTGGGGTCGATCGCACGCTGCTGGTTTGTTTGGTCGACGGATTCCGGGAGGAGGGTGAGGGCAAGGAGGCGCGTACTGTGCTGCGTCTCGATCCCCGGATCGCGCCGATCAAAGTCGCCGTCTTCCCGCTCGTCAAGCGGGACGGTATGCCCGAGATGGCGATCGAGGTTCACGCCGCTCTCAAGCGTCGCTGGAACGCTTTCTTCGATGATGGCGGCTCGATTGGGCGCCGGTACCGGCGTCAGGACGAGGCGGGTACGCCGTTCTGTGTGACGGTTGATGGCGAGTCAACGAGCGATGGAACGGTAACGGTGCGGCACCGTGATTTGATGACCCAAGACCGAGTCGCGGCCGATCGGTTGGCCGAGTGGCTGGAGGATCACCTGACCTAAGAGTCAGCCACTCTACTTGTAACGATAAAGGAACACCGATGACGACCGAATTGACGCAACGGCACTGCGAGCCGTGCACGGCTAAGACACCGTCCCTCAAGCCGCCGGAGATCTTCAAGCTCCACGAGAAAACTTCCGATTGGGCTATCACCACCGGTCATAAGCTCGTTCGTACCTTTACATGTCCCGACTTCGTGGCAGCCATCAGTTTTGTCAATCGGATCGCCAAGCTGGCCGAAGCGGAGGACCATCATCCCAGCATTACCATCGATTACCGCAAGGTCACATTCACGATCTGGACTCACGCGATCGACGATCTGTCGGAGAACGACTTCATACTCGCGGCCAAGATCGATGACGCCTACGCCCAGGGTGGCTTCGCAGGGGCCGGTCACGAGTGATGGTGGCGCAGACCTCGGCAACCAAGCACGCCAAGACAGCCGATCGTTCGAACGACGGCTTTCGCGCCCGTTTCGCTTGGCTGGCCGATAACCCCGACCAGCTCCCCCCGGACGAGCGGCTACATGCGCTCTTCGATCTCGCGTGGGAGCGAACGATGACATGGAGCCCTGAGTTTGCGAGCCACGTCGGGTATGCGGCGGGAGACCACGGCGCCTGGAGTGACATGTCGCTGACGGCGATCGATGATCGCCGGGCCCAATCCGGGGATCCGTTGCCCGTGCTCGATGCGATTGATCCTGGGAGTCTGAGCGCCGGCGATCGCCTGAACCAGGAATTGTTTCGAAAAGAGGTCGAGGACGCGGTCGATGGGGCGCGCTTCCCGGACCACCTGATGGCGGTGGATCAGATGAACGGTCTGCAACTGTCGGCCACCCGGATGCTGGCCATGATGCCAACCCGCGATGGGCCCGATTACGAAAACATTCTCTCGCGGTTGTCCGGGCTGCCGTTGCTCGTCGATCAGACGGTTACGCTGCTCGAACAGGGACTCGCCGATGGGTGGACCCAGCCGCGCGCCACGCTACGCGAGGTCCCCGACCAGATCGCGAGCCTTATTGTTGATGACCCAATGTCCAGCCCGCTGCTTCATCCCTTCAAGACGTTTCCCGGTGGCGTTTCGCTAGCGGATCGCGAGCGATTACGAGCAGACGCGATCGACGCGTACTCATCGCAGGTCGCACCTGCTTTACAGCGGCTCCACGATTACATCGTCAATTCGTACACGCCCGGCGCGCGGGAATCGATCGCAGCCACCGCGCTGCCTGATGGCGAGGCTTGGTATGATTACAGCGTTCGGATACGGACGACGACCGATCTTTCGCCACGCGAGATTCACGAGATTGGCCTGCGCGAGGTACAGCGTATTCGCGATGCGATGGAGGAAGTCATGACCGGCAGCGGATTCGAGGGGGACTTTGGAGCGTTTGCAAAGTTCTTGCGGACCGATCACCGGTTCTTCTATCAGCGTGCGGAGGATCTACTGGCCGGGTATCGCGATATCACGAAGCGCGCCGATGCCGAGCTGCCGCGACTCTTCAAGATTCTGCCCCGGTTGCCGTACGGTGTGATCGCGGTTCCCGACTACGCCGACGGCTCTCAGCCGGCGGCTTATTACCTGCCGGGTTCGCTCGAGGTCGGGCGTCCAGGGTACTTCTACGCCAACACCTTTGCTCTCGACGAACGACCAAAGTGGGAGATGGAGGCGCTGGCTCTCCACGAGGCGGTGCCCGGCCACCACCTTCAGATCGCGATCACGCAAGAGCTCGAAGCGTTGCCTGAGTTCCGGCGCCACGGTGGTTTCACGGCCTACATCGAAGGGTGGGGGTTGTACTCGGAGAGTCTCGGCGCGGAGATGGGGTTCTACCGCGATCCGTACAGCCAGTTCGGTCGCCTGTCGTTCGAGATGTGGCGCGCCATCCGGTTGGTCGTCGATACCGGGATGCATGCTCTCGGTTGGAGCCGTCAGCAGGCTATCGATTTCTTCGAACAGAGCTCGGGCCACACCGGCCACGATGTAAAGGTCGAGGTGGATCGCTACATCGTATGGCCCGGGCAGGCCCTGGCCTACAAGATTGGCGAGTTGAGGATCAAAGAATTGCGCACGGAAGCCCAGCGCGCTCTCGGCTCGTCTTTCGACGTGCGTGCTTTCCACGATGTAGTACTAGGCGAAGGGTCTCTGCCGCTCGACATTCTCGATCGTCGAGTTCACGCTTGGATCGACTCTCAGCGGTAGGTTACTCGTAAGCCGGGGCGAGTAGCGGGCACTCCACCGATCGTTCCTTTAGAAACCTCCGTTTGCGGCGCTCGAGCGAGCCCAACTCGCGTTGGTACACGCCGATGCTCTCCAGCTGATAATTGTTGAAACCGATTTGGTCGACAAAGATGATCCGGAAGTTATTGCGGTAGTAGAGCCATACCTCGAACGCTTCCGCTCCCGACGGTACCGGCTGTTGGTTGATCTCGTCGGGGGAGCCGAGCGTCAGGTAAACCCGGCCGCGGTCGCTGAGGTAGCCTGGACGAAGCGCGCTCTTCCACTCCCTGTTGGCGATCGCGATGCGGCGGAAATAGTCCTGCAGTTCCTCGTTTACCGCCGTTGCCGGTATGGGGTCGCGAATGCGCCAGAAACAGTTCCACGCTTCGATCCTGGCCTCGGCTCCGTTCACGTCCTTGAGGATCTTGAGTTCGTCCTTCGTAGCCGCGTACTTGATCAGCGACAGCGCGTCCTTCCAGTTCTCGGCGATCCAACCGCCTGACCCAGCAATCATGAGCGGCGTGCTGTGACTGGTGATGACCTCTCCAGTGTCATCGACCAATTCGATCTCGAACCGAAACTCACCGAACCGTGCATCGTCGTTCTCGAGCGAGCCGAAGAGCTGGGCCGTGCCGTCGCCTTCGGAAACAACCGCTTGCGACCAATCCGCTGCCGCTGCGCCGGCGGCTTCCGCCTCGGGGACGAGCTGCGCGCGCGCCGTGTATGGGCCGCCCTGATCAACGTGAGCCAAGTCGATCATGAAATCGAACCGACTTGGAGCCGAAGAGTAATAGTGACTAGGACTGACCACGTAGCTGACGCCAGTATCGGTTGTTTGGTAAAGACGCAGGAGCACCGGCTCGCTAACCGCGGCGACACTTGGGAACGGTGTGATCTCGAGGGTCGTCGAGGCGCGCGAGGCGTCGTTGGCATTCTGGTCTCGAACTGTGACCGAGAAGTCGTACGTCGCCGGAGTCACGGCCATCTCGGTCTGGAAGACGATCGTCTCGGTCACCAGCGTTGTCTCGTCGAAGGTTTCGACCTCGACGCTTTTGTCCCAACTCTGTTCTAGCGCGTCGACATCTCCATCTTCCGGATCGAACTCTGCCTTTACTTGATAGTTCGCCTGCCACAGACCATCGGTGGTGCGAACAAACTGGAGGCTGCTGTTGGAGAGCGACACGCCGACCAACACTCGCACAGAGTCGGCGGCCGTCCCGGGTAAGAACCAGGTATCGGCGAAAAACCCAACGTCCCCTCGAGCTCGCAGTATCTCATGATCCTCGTAGAACCGATCGTTCGAGAAGATCTCTCTCAGGTCGATGTCCTGGCTGAAAGCCGATCGAGGTACCGCGATCAGAGTAGGACCGGTGGCGAGCACGACGAGCGCAGCGAATCGCATCAGCTGCATAACAGCACTCCTTGTATGGAACACGGGGGCGGTTCGGGGATATGCACGCTATTAAGATGCCAGGCCGGCGGGTGGCGAGCCACCGGCTTCTGACCTAAATACCCGCGCGGCTCAATCAGGTTGCATATGACGCTGGAAATGGAGAACCCCCGCCGCGTGTCTCGCTTTGTCGGTTATCTGCTAGCCGTAGCCGGCGCGGTCGCCTGCGCCGGTAACAAAGCGCCGGTTGCAACCTACGGTCCGCCGCCCAGAGTCTCGGAGCCCACGCCGAGCCGCACCGAAGAACTCCAGCTCATTCTCGGTGACGAGTTAACTGCGGAGGAGGAAGCTGACCTTCGCGCGATTCGACTTGCGCAGTACGATCCGCCAACGGAGCTGCGCCCGCCTGAGCTCGACGAGAGCTTGCAACAGTTGCTCGAGGACGAAGGGGCGGTGCTCGTCGAAGAGAGCGTCGACTACGACATACCGATCGTTCTTAACGACCGCGTGGAGTGGTGGATCAATTACTTCACCCATCGGATCCGGGGCTCGTTCGAGCGGTACTTGATTCGCTCCGGTGCTTGGCTGCCGTATCTAAAGACGGAGCTGGCCCAGGCTGGGCTGCCGCGGGATCTGGCCTACATCGTCCTGATCGAGAGTGGGTTCTCGACTCGCGCCCGGAGCCGAGCGAATGCTGTCGGCCCTTGGCAGTTCATCAGGTCGACGGGTCGCGAGTACGGTCTCAGGATCGACCGTTGGGTAGATGAGCGAAGAGACTACGAACGAGCAACACAAGCGGCGATCGCGTATCTGTCGGATTTACATGCGATGTTCGGTTCGTGGCACCTCGCGGCCGCTGGATACAACGGTGGGCAGGGTCGGCTCAAGCGCACGATGTTGCGCGACAACGCGGTGAACTTCTGGGAGCTGACGAGCTTGCGCAACGAAACCATGAACTACGTGCCAAAACTTCTGGCCGCCACAATCGTTGCCAAGCAACCCAGACGTCACGGCTTCTACAGCGTGCCCTACCTCGAGCCGGCAGAGTGGGCCAAGGTCACGGTTCCAACCTCGGTCTCCATGGATGTGATCGCTGCCGCGGCTGAGGTCCCAACCGACGCGATCGTCGGGTTAAACCCTCATCTTCTGAGGGGTCGCACACCGCCCGGTGAATCGAACTTCCCGGTCAAGATTCCGATCGATCGCGTCGAGACGTTCCTCAAAAACATCGACGGTGCGATGGCTTCGGGTGGGAGCAGTTCGGCGACGGTTCGCTCCGTCAGTTTGGCTGAGGCCGATTCGTCGGAGCTGCGGGTCCATCGGGTCCGGCGCGGCGATACCCTGTATGGCATCGCTCGCCGATACGGCGTCACGGTGACGGCGATCAAGCAGGCTAACGGACTTCGAAGCAACAAGATCATGCCCGGCACGCGTCTCGAGATCCCGTAACGATTCGGTAGCGTAGCCCCAGAGCGGCGGCTAGCTTGGTTTTTCGCATGCCCGCCACGCCGCCTATTCCCGT